>JBARJD010000023.1:0-37736 GCA_049800095.1 Thermoplasmata archaeon
AAGTTGGCCTCGGGTACCGACTACTCCGGAGGAATCTCCTTGAAGGCCATGTCCAGCGGCCGGCCCTGGGCCTTCCGCCAGTACTTGGCGACGAAGTAGATTGCCGCGAAGATGAGGATGAAGGCGACCACCGCCTCGATCGCGAGGGCGGTGTTCGCCCCGTAGACCGAGTTCGTCAGCTCGAGGTAGATCACGAGAACCGAGAACACGATCGTGCCGACCCCGGTCAGGGAGATGACGGGTATTCCGAAGATCCGGTAATTGGCCGGACTCGCGTCGTGGATCTTCTTGAGCCGGAATGGGAAGATCACGGCGGCGATCCCGACGAGCATGAGTGGTGTGAGACAGGCATACCACGTGAGCACGGTCGAGAACAGGTAGATCTTCGCTGCCGTGTACGGGACGTTCAGCAGGATCAGGGAGAACTCGCTCAGGATGACGAGCACGATGATCGCGTTGATCGGCGTATGGAAGCGGGGACTGACGTTCGAGAGCGAACGCGGCAGGATGCCGTCGAAGCTCCACGCGAGCATGCTCCGGGCGCCCATGTAGTAGAATCCCGGAATGTAGATGCACATCTGGAGAACGCCCATCATCGCGACGAAGCCGATGATGATCGAATTATTCGTCAGCATCAGGGAGAGGAAATTGGCGTACGGGAGCACCGGGAAGGCCGTCAGCGGAATCTGGTTGTAGATCAGGAAGTCCGTGGCCGACACGAACGGCTCGCCCACCGTCCGGTACAGCGCGAAGAAGAACAGCGCGGTGAGCCCCATGGCGGCGAACATGGCACCGAACATCCCGTAGAGGGAGTTCCGCGCCGGCCGGCGAATCTCACCGCCGAGGTAGGTCGAAGCGATGAAGTTGAACCCGTACAGCGAGAGCACGGGGAAGATGAGCACGGTATCGAAACCCGACGTCTGACTCGGGTTGACCCACCCGAGCGTTCGGGCGGTCGTGAAGACGGTCTGATAGTAATTGGGACCGTACCCCTGGGACGCGGAGAAGTTGTTGAAGTCGGTGACGAACGTCGCATGGCTGGCGGTGACCAAGAGGCCGATCATCGTCAGGACGGCGATGAAGACCAGGACGTAGACGACGTTCTGGATCCGGAAATAGAACCGCTTGCCGAGCATCGTGGGAATCGCCAGCAGGACGATCTCGAGCGTTCCGAGGACCAGCGTTCCCGTGGTGGTCGAGACATCGGTGGACAGCGTCACGAGGCCGGTGCTGTGCGTAAGCACCCCGATCAACAGGAAACCGACCGAAAGACCGGTGGTCTGAATCGTGACGCCGGTGATGCCGTTGTAGATCAGGAGCGTCAGGATGTAGCTCGCGTTTCCGATGAAGCCGAGCGACGGCAGGAGACTTCGCGAGACGAACACGTAGTCGCCCCCGCTGCGGGGCATCGCCACGTGGAAGGCGTAGTACGTGTAGAGCAGCAGACTCGACATGGCGGCGGTGAACAGGAACGCGAGCCAGATGTTCCCGCCGAGGAGCGGGACGAGCGAGACGACGAAATAGAGCTCGAACAGGAACCCCAAGATCGCGAAGTTGAACAGCGCAACGTCCCACGTCGACAGTTCGCGGACGAGCCCCGTGGCCTCCCGCTCGAACGCCTTGACGGGCGCGCCCGTTGGTGGAGTGCCGGAATCGGCCGTCTCAATCACCTAAGACGGAGACTTCCCAAGAACTTCCGTGATTTAAACCTGTGTGAAACCATAGCACTCCGTACTCGACAAGTGCCGCCCGTACGCGCTCCGAGGGGCATGCGGCGGACCCTTTTCGCATTCTCGAGGAGAACCCCCGACCCGGACTCAGTCTAATACGGGGGGGTCGCTGTGTGTCGTCTCCATGGTCGCGCGGTCGATCTTCTTCGTCGCCGACCTGCACGGATCCGAACCGGTCCTCAACAAGGTGATCAATTCCGGCAAGTTCTACGGCGTCGACACGATCATCATCGGCGGCGACATCACCGGCAAGCTGCTCATCCCCATCGTGGATGTCGGCGGAGGGCGGTACTCGCTCGAACTCTACGGTGTCCCGACGACCATCGAAGCAAAGGACCTCGAGGCGACCCAGAAGAAGATCCGGGGCACCGGCTCGTACTGGACCCTGGTCAGTCGGTCGGAGTACGACGCCATGGCGACGAGCCCCGCCGAAGTCAAGCGACACTTCCTCGAGAAAATGCTCGAGCACCTCGAAGCCGTCTACACGAAGGCCGAGGACCGGCTGCGGGCCAGCGGCGTCAAGCTCTACGTCATTCCGGGGAACGACGACTACGTCGAGGTGGCGGATTTCCTAAAATCTCGCTCCAGCGACGTGGTGATCAACTTCGAGGACCAGATCGTCGAGCTGGGGGAGTACCAGCTGGTGGGGTACGGCAAGTCCAATCCGACCCCTTGGCACACCCCTCGGGAGACGTCCGATGCGATAGTCGGGAAGGAGCTCCGACGGCTGACGGCGAAGGCCGACGCCGCGCGGACGCTCTTGATCGCCCACGCGCCGCCGGTCGATACCACCATCGACAAGGCGCCGAAGCTCACGGCCGACATGAAGCCCGTCATCGGCGGGGGTCACATGGAGATGGTCTCGGTCGGAAGCTCGGAGGTGCGTCGCGTGATCGAGGAGTTCGAACCGGTGGCGGCCTTCCACGGGCACATCCACGAGTCGCCGGGGGTGGACACCGTGATCGGTCAACACGGCAAGAAAGTGCCGGTCATGAATCCCGGTAGCCAGTACAGCTCCGGCGTGCTTCAGGGCATCCTCGTTCGGCTGGCCAATGGCAAGGTCAAGGACTACAACTTCACGACGGGGTAGCCATCAGCCCGAGGCGGGGCGGGTGAGGCGAGCCGTGAGCTTGGACTCGAACTCGGCGGGATACTCCTTCATGGACTTGGCTACCAAGTTGTTGATCACGTACCGCAGGGGTCCCTGTCCTTCGTAACTCAGGTTGAGGGCCACCTCGGTATGCGACCCATCCTTGGCGTGCAGTTGGAGCGTGCCCTCGATACGAACTTCCTTGGCTACGGCCGCGAACGCCACTTTCTCAGGGGGTGTCGGAGTATGCTCGACGTCAAATGTCAGCTCCCGGCGGATGAGCCCCTGCTTGACCTCGACCTTCCACACCGCCTTCGTGGCCGAGAGATTCTGCATCGAGAGCACCCCGGGGATCGTCGCGGCGAGGAAGTCCGGGTCCGTCAGTACCTGGAATACCTGAGCGACGCTTCCCGCCGCGTTCAGGGTAGCGGCCACAGTCGGCATTTTACGCGGGGCTCCGAGGAAGCGGCCAATTCTGCCCGGCAGATAAGTCCGCCTTTGGGCGGATTCGGCCCGCGCGCTGTCCGGCGCCCACGGAGTCGATTTACGCTGGGAACCCTCCCGAGGTCCTCCAGTAACCGATGACGCCGAGCAGCTCCCCGCGATCGGGCCACCACATCGACGACCCCCGGGTGAGCCAACGGGTGCAGGGATTTCCCGAATCCGTCATCCGCGAGATGACGCGGATCGCCGCGCTCCATCCGGGGACCGTCAATCTCGCGCAGGGATTCCCGGACTTCGACCCGCCGCCCGAGCTGATCGAGGCGGTGAAGCGGGCGGTGGAGAAGGGGGGAAACCAGTACTCGATCACGTGGGGGGACCCGGGCCTCCGAGCCTCGATCTCGCGGAAGGCGAGGGAGTTCAACGGCATCGAGTCCGATCCGGAGAAGAACCTCGTCGTCACGTGTGGGGCGACGGAAGCGATGATGGCGAGCATGCTCTCGCTCATCGACCCCGGGGACGAGGCGGTGATCTTCGAACCGTTCTACGAGAACTACGGGCCCGATGCCCGGGTGAGCGGCGCGACGCCCCGGCATGTCCGCCTCGAGTGGCCGGACTGGCACTTCGACCCGGAGGCGCTCAAGGCCGCCTTCAATCCGAAGACCAAGGTCCTCATCCTCAACACCCCCAACAATCCCACCGGGAAGGTGTTCTCCCGGGACGAGCTCGGGCTCCTTGCGGACCTCTGTACCGAACACGACGTGGTGGCGGTCACGGACGAGATCTACGAACACATGGTCTACGACGGGGGACGGCACATCTCGCTCGCCACCGTCGGTAGTATGGCCGAGCGCACCGTGACCATCAATGGCCTGTCCAAGACCTACTCCGCCACCGGCTGGCGCGTCGGATGGGCCATCGCGCCCCCGACGCTGGCGACCGCGATCCGCCGGGCCCACGACTTCCTCACCGTCTGCGCTCCGCATGCATTCCAGTTGGCGGGGGTGGCCGCACTCGCCTTGCCGCCGTCGTACTACGAAGAGCTCCAGAGAACGTACCAAGCGAAGCGCGACCGGCTGGTGCACGCCCTACAGGCCGCCGGGATCGAGTGTCGTCCCCCGGGAGGGACGTACTACGTGATGACCGATTTCTCCGCGTTCCCGTTCAAGGACGACTGGAGCTTTGCCATGCACCTCATCGAGTCCTGCGGCATTGCGACGGTGCCCGGCAGCAGCTTCTATGCGGACCCGCGGTCCGGTCACACGAAGGTCCGCTTCGTCTTCTGCAAAAAGGAGAGCACGCTCGACGAAACCGTGGAACGCCTCAGGAAGCTGCGTCTTGTCGGAACCTGACAGCGTCGGCAGACCTCCGCATGGATATGAGCCCCCACGGGCTTGGTACCGACGACGCGGGTAGATGGTCGCGCCACACCACGTCCCGCTGGAGCACCGAACCATTCTCGCTCGCACTCGTCGCCCCGCGACCCGCGCAGTCCCCGTTGCCCTCCTGTTGATCCTGGTTGCGCTCTCTCCGAATGTGAACGCCGCGGAGAGCGCGGCGCACCCGGCCAACTCGGCCATCCCCGTCGCGACGCCGCTCGCCCCGGTGGCGGGTCCTCGCTCGGCGTGGAACAACTCCTCCGGCTTGCAGTGCGACGGAGTCTACTGGGCGACGTGGGTCTGGGCGAACTACTCCCCCGCTTGGTGCTACGGACACGACGAGGCCACCGTGAGCTTCGTCTCGGATGCCCCGGGGTCCGGCGAGGACGCCAACTATTCGCTCGCGCTGCCGGCGGATGGAACGTATCCGCAGGCCGATTTCTACGCGACGATCTGGCTCGGCGGCGTGGTCTATGACGCCGCTTCGCTGAACGGCCAGGCGTTCCTGGAGTTCCAGTTCTATCCCGCGCCCCCCGAGTACACCGGTGCGGGCAGCGGGTCGGAGGACTGCCTTCCGAACGGAGCGTTCTACCCCAATTTCGATCCGGGCTCCAACGAATGGTTCGTCTGCGCTGTCGTGTGGCAGGTCGTCGGGGATACCGAGGACGCTGCATTCTCCGGACCCCTAGACATCCAGGGCACCACGTCGATCTTCGTCCTACACAGCAACGACCAGATCTACGTGAACGAGAGCGGAGTGGCCCAGAGCACCACCCAACCGTGGCAGCTCGCGGTGACGGACGGGACGACCCATGCCACCGGGACGGTCACGCTCCAGAACGGTTCGCTGGTGCTCCCGCCGTACTACTCCACCGCTGCCCAGGGAAACGACCTGATCTGGGGCGCCGATACGCCCGGGGCCGTTTCCCTGGCGTACGAGATTGGCCATTCGCTCAATCCGGCGATCCCGGAGACCGGGGAATACGGGGCTTGCTACCCCGGCGACAAGGTGTGCGATAGCTACTGGCCGGGCCTGTGGCTGGACAGCGGCCAGATGCAGCTCTCGCTCCCAGTGATGGGCTCGGTCGGTAGCCAAACGTACCCGTCCGAGATCGGGTTCGGTTCCTCCACGCAGGGAGAGAACTGGATCAATGGGACCAACACAATCCCTGGCGACGAATCCACTTGCAGCGCCCCGAGCTGGTCGACCTCGACCAATTGCCTCTACCCGTGGTACACGTATCGATCCCAGAATTACTCGTTCACGTTCGGCGCCAACAACCAGACCAACGACACCCACGACTACGGCAACTGGTACCAGTTTCCGGGCGCCCCGGCGTCGGTGCGATTCCACCCCGCGCCGTGGGGAGTGCTGAACTCGACGGTCACGCCCTCGTTCGCCCGCGTCGAGTTCAATCGCATCGGCGCCACCAGCGCGGTCCCCGTGCTTCCCAACGGGACGGTCTATCACCAGTTCCTCGAGGGCCCCTACTGGCTCAATGTGAGCTATCCGGGCTGCCCGAGCCTATCGAATCTCGTGTACCTGAGTGCCGGCGGTACGTACAACGCCCCGATCCGTCTCGCCTGCCCCGGACTCTACAACGTCACGTTCAACGAGACCGGCTTGCCCGTCGGCACCGCCTGGGCGGTCACGCTCAACGGAAGCACCTTCCAGACCACCGGCGCGTCCATCTCGTTCTACGCACCGAACGGAACCCAATCGTACTCGGTGCGCTCGCCGGTCCCCGGCGCCCCCGGAGTCCGGTACATCCCCTCACCGAACAACGGCACCGTCGACGTACTGGCCGCACCGCTGTCTGAAAGCGTAGCGTTCGCCTCCCAGTTCGAGTTCTCCGCCGTGGCGGACCCGCCCTCCGCCGGGCTCGTCGACCCGGCGCTCGCGTGGGAGGCCCCCGGTACCGTGGACCAAGTGACCGCGCTCGCGGGCCCGTCGTGGGTGTTCGTCTCGTGGACCGGTATAGGGAACGGGAGCTACTCGGGCACGGCGAACCCGACCCCGGCAACCCTCAACGGACCGATCCAGGAGGCTGCGTTCTTCTATTTCCTCTGGACCGTCTCGTTCGTCCAGACGGGATTGTCGCCGAGCGCGCACTGGAGCGTGGACCTGAATGGAGCGTACCGCACCGTATCGGGGCCGACGGTCGAGTTCCAGATCCCGAACGGCTCCTATTCGTACAACATTTCGGGACCGTCCGGGTTCATCGTCAGCCCCGGGACCGGCGCCGGCACGATGCGCGGGTCCGACATGACCGTCCCGGTCCAGTTCACGGCCGTCGTCCTGTTCGGCCTGACCGCCACGGCCCTCGAAGAGGTGCTGCTAGTCGTAGTGGCCTTCGCGATCGCCATCGGGGTCAACGTGGGGTTCTGGCTCACGCACCGGAAGCGGCCCCCGGCGACGCAGTCAGCTCCCGCGAAGCCTCCGCCCCCGCCGCCCTGGCTGGGGGGCCCCCCGTCGGGGTGAACGCCGACCCCCAGTCCGCTCCCCCGGCCTAGTCGGCGCAGGGCATCCCCGCGAGCTGGAGCACGTCCTGCTGGGACCGCACGAAATCCCGTCGCGGAATCTGGGCGACCTCGACAAAATTCAGTTCCGTCCAAGCGGGATGGCGAGGTGGCTCCCCAGTGAATCCATCGATCACGAAGACGAATCCAATATCCCAGTGAAGGTTCCCCTTGGCCGCCGCGGGCCGCTGTTCGGAGTCGGACATCAGGATCGGCGTCGGCAGGTCCGCGAGCTCGACGCCGAGTTGCTCTCGAGCAATCCGCCGAGCCGATTCCTCCGGAGATTCGTAGTACAACAACTGGGACGACGGAAGCATCCAGCCTCCGGTCCATTGCTTCGCACGCGAGGCGTCCACGCCGCCGATGTGGGCCCACGAACCCTTGGGGTCGATCCGGCCCAGCAGCACGCGGTCGGGATGGTCGCGGGGTCGGAGCAGGAGGAATGTCGAGAGGCAGAGGCCATCCTCCGGGACCTCGAACACCATCCGGTCGACCTCCGCCGTCGGGCGGAAGCGGGCGAATTTTCGGCTCTCGGGCAACGTCTGGGCCTCCCGGCGGGCCGAAGAGCCCATGGAGTATTTGGGCCAAGGCACCGCATTCGTGTCCGCCCACGAAGTCATGTAGAGTACTTTGACTGAGGGCGCGAGCGCCATGGGAACCTTCTCGGATTCTTGGCGGCTGACCAAGATCTCCTTCGGACTGATCTTCCAAGACAGCGCGCTCCTCGTCTTTCCGCTCGTGGCCGGCCTCTCGGCCCTCGCCGTGCTCGCGCTCTTCGCGCTGGGTACGTTCTTCCTCGCGCCGCTCCTCCTCATCGGCGGCACCCTATCGACCTCGTACGAGGTCATCGGCTTGGTCCTCTTCCTGGTGGCCTACTTCTCCACGACTTTCATCACCGTGTACGCCACCGCCGCGCTCGTCGGCGCCGCCACCCTCAAGCTCGAGGGCCAGCAGCCGACCGCCTCGGACGGCTGGAGGATCGCCCGCGCCAACCTTTCCCGCCTCCTCGTTTGGTCGCTGATCGCGGCGACGGTAGGACTGCTCATCCAACTCCTCGCCTCCCGGATCCGCGGCGGCGCCGGGTTGATCATCGGAGGCATCGCGGGGGCCACGTGGGCCATCGCCACGTACTTCGTGATCCCGGTGATCGTGTACGAGAAATCCAGCCCCTGGAAATCCCTCGGTCGCTCGGCGAAGATGTTCCTCAACACTTTCGGCCGGACGCTCGTCACGAACATCGTACTCGCTCTCCTGGTCGCAGGGGGTGTCATCGCCGGGGTGGTACTCGGCGTGGTGGGTCTCCTGCTCGTCTTCGGAGGCCACACGCTCCTCGGCGTCTTGCTCGTCGTGACGGCGCTCGGCGTCGGCGTTCTCTTCGCGCTCCTGGGCGCATCCGCCGAAGGAGTCCTCCGCGCGGCGCTCTACCGCTACGCGATCACCGGCAAGATCGAGCCGGACCTCATGCCGCAGGCGTACCGCACGTCCATTCGGGAACCTCTTCAGTAGGCTCGACGAAACCGCTGCCCTCGTCTCGCTACGGCGCGGGCTCGGACGCGGCGTCCCATTCTTTCCGGAGTCGATCCACCTCGGTCGGGGAATATCCGAGGCTCGCCAACACTTCGGCCGTGTCTTCCCCCAACCCCGGAGCGGGGCGGTGGACCACCGAACCGCGCCGGAACGGTCCCAGCGGGATACCGCCTACGAGCACGGAGCCGCCGCCCGGAGCGGGCATTTCCGAGATGGCGTCGTTGTGGCGCACCTGAGGGTCTCGGAGGACCTCCGGAATGGTTTGGTACGGCCCGCAGGGAACCCCGCCCTCACTCAGGTCGTGGACGAGCTGCGTCGTAGAGAGGCTCCGGAACAAAGGCTCCAGCACGACGATCAACTCCGCGCGATGCGCGACGCGGTCGTCGTTGGTCGTGAACCGAGGGTCGGTCGCGAGATCCGCCCGGTGCAGCACGTGGCACATCCGTTGGAACTGGAGGTCAGTGCCCACGGCGAGCGCGATGGATCCGTCCTTCGTCGGCAACAACTGGTAGGGCACGATGAGGGGGTGAGCGGCTCCGGTCGGCGGCGGGGTCTCGTGGGTCAGAGAGTAGCCGGCGATCCAGTATCCCAGAAGGCTCGTGGCGGTATCCAGGAGATTGACCTCGACGTCCCGAGGCGTACCGCCGACGTCCCGCGCGCGCAGTTCGAGTAGAATCCCGATCACGGAGTAGAGGCCGGCGACGAGGTCGAAGAAGGCGACCGCGGTTCGCATCGGTGCTCCCGGGGTACCGGTAAGACTCATGAGCCCGGCTCGAGCCTGGATGACGAAATCGAAGGACGGGTCGTCCCGGCTGGGTCCGTCCGGACCGTAGCCAGTCACCGCCGCGTGGATCAACCCAGGGCGAAGCATTTGGAGGGTAGGCCGATCGAAGCCCAGTCGCTCGAGGGTCCCCGGCCGAAAGTTCTCCACTAGAACGTCCGACTGAGCGAGAAGCTTCCGAAGGACTTCCTTGCCGGTAGGACTCTTTAGGTCGACGGTCACGGAGCGCTTGTTCCGGTTGACGGAGAGATAGTATCCCGAGTTGTGAGGGCTCGCGAACGGGGGCCCCCACCCACGGGAAAGGTCGCCCGAGCCGGGCTTCTCTACCTTGACTACATCAGCGCCGAGGTCCCCCAGGACCATCGCGCAGAAGGGACCCGCCACACCCTGGGAAAGGTCGAGAACCCTGAGCGACACCAGCGGGAGAGGAGGATCCACGACCCCAACCGAGAGAAGCCGTGTCTTAATTGTGTGCCGAACCCGCGAGCCGCCCGCCGCGCCAGCTCGGGCTCGGTCCTCCCCCGTAACGCCGACGAGTCCGCATAGAGGGGGTCGGGTTCCGGTGCGCGAGCCGTCCCTAATCGTTCGTCAGTAGGCGGGGAGATCAGCACCCCAGGCGGGCCAAGGTCGTTTCCTTGGGGGGCTGTCTGGCTACCCTACAGACGGTCGTGCTCCTAGTCTCTTCAGGGGCACTGGCGAGCGCGTCAATGGTTCCAATCGTCAGCCCTTCGGTGACACACCCGATCGGGTCACGTCTATCGCTCCCTCCGGCGATAAATTTTCGACCGACCTCGGGAACATCGAGCGTACCTCCTCATTCCTCTCGAGACGTTGATCAATCTCAGCACCGCCCCGCCACTTTAGCTGCTACGGGATTACGATGCGGGAAGCAAATCGGCCCTCGCGCTCAACGCGACGACGCTCACGGTGAAGGCGAAGTGGCAAGCTCCGGCCACGCAGGCGATATTCGACGAGGACTTTGAGGTACGCCGACCGTCTTCACCCTCCCTGGGGGACTCCCGATGGCGACCGCCGCAAACAAGAATGGTCTTCGCTACGCATTCCACCCGTCCAATCTGACGCTGGCCTGGCGGACCCGGCTCGGCTGTTCGGACATCGAAGATGAGCACATTTCGACGGCCCGGGGCGGTGGCTACGTGTGTGCCGTGAGCTCGGATACTGCGATCGGCGGGGTGAGCTACAACCGCTCGGTGCGAGCGTTCAACCCACTCACTGGTGCCCTCGTGTGGGCGAAAGGATTCTCCGAGGTGTTGTACGACGGTACGCCACGCCGCTGTCGGTCAACGGGCTTCTGATCGTGCCAGAGCGGTACGCACTGCTTGTTCTGGACACGAAGACGGAGGCGACGCTCCACCAGTACAACCAGACAGGCCAGTCCATCGCCGTTGCCTCAATTCCCTGGGACGAGATCTTTGCCGGCTCGAGCGACGGGCGGGGGTACGCTTGGAGCCTCCCGTCGAGGGCAGGCGCGCGGTCCTCCGATCCGGCGCTCTTTGCGGGGCTCCCGACGATGAGTTCGGTGGCCCTCGCCGGAACACTCCGCGCGGGGTGTACAGTACTTGTCCGAGGACGTCCGGAGGGTATCGAACGGTATCTCGCGCGCCCCCAGACGTTGGAATCCCCACGGCTTGACCGGGGAGGGGCACGTGACACACCGGCCATCGGGTCGCAGGTATGCCGGGCAGTCGGGGCCCACCGGCCGTCCTCGCAAAGGGCCAACTCGACCAGGAGCGGGTCGACCCGTCCGCCGACCCATCCTGGATGGGGTCTCAGTTGGACCCGACACGGTGTCGCGGGTCCGGCACGGAGGCCCCCAACGGAAGCGCCGTTAACGGGCCGGCGCCCGGGGGAGGACTCCCTCTTCCGTCGAGCGTCCGGAGCCCTTACTCCTTCGTGACCTTTACGCTCACCGAGACCCCGGCTCCGTTCACCGTGACCGTCCCCGAGGCCGGGCTCCGCTCACACCCGGACACCGATCCTACCGTGTAGGCATAGGTCCCATTCAGTTCGCTAAACGTGATCTGGGACGTCATCGAGCTCTTCGTCATTCCGTTCGTCGTCACCGACCACGACGTTCCCGTCGGAAGACCGGTCTCCGTGAACGTCACCGTGTACGTCACCGGCGCGTAGAGGAGCGTCGGCTCGGTCAGCGACGCGCCGCTCACCCCGACGTTCCCGCTGTACGGGAGGGTGGTTTGGTGCCAGCCAGCGTTACCGGCGACCGAGTAGGCGTAGGTGCCGCTCGACAGACCCGTCCACGTAAGGCTATCGGTGCCTCCGTTGGTGATGAGGCTCATCGAGAGCCCGTTCAAGGTCACCTTCCAGGTCAGGCCCGAAGGGAGGCCGCACTCCGAGAACGTTACGGAGTAGGTGATGGGCCGCGGTTCCACCGTCACCGACACCAGGTTCGAGGTGATGCGGGCCGGCTCGCTGTCCGCCACCTGTAACTCGAAGTGCCACGTACCGGTCGTCGACAGAGCGCCCGTGGATACGGTCGGCTTCACGCCGGGACTGCAGCTGAACGGGCTGCCAAGGTCGGCGTAGCCGGACTCGCCGGGTCCCTCGACGAGCCACTGGCACGTGTAGGGCGAGGCGCCTCCACTGAACGAGGTTACCGTCGAGAGCGTGGAGCTCTGCCCTGAGTTTATCGTCGTGGGACTGACGGAGATCGTTGGAGCGACGAGGGCCGGGGCCGACTCGGTACCAGTGATCGTGACCTCGATGGCCGCGCGGGCGCCCTCGCAGGCGTTCCCAGCAGAGGCGGAGAGCGAGATGGCCGATGCGTAGGCGAACGTGTCTCCCGCGCCCACGATCGGGTCCGGATGGTCCCCATAGATGTTGTCGGAGTATTGGAAGTCGGAACAGCTGGACCCCAAACTGATCGTATCACCGAGGTTGGAGGGAGCGGTTCCGGTGTTGAGGAGGGCCGCGGAGAACTTGCAGCTCGCGCCCGGTAAGAGGTTCGACGCTCCAATCGTTAAGAGTGTCGTCGACGAAATCGAGATCGTGCACTTCACGATCGCGGCGCTCGCGACCGGCGCCGAGTAGCCGGTCCAGAGGAGTCCGCCGCTGGCCGAACAGTCGCCGCCGTTCGAGGTGTTGCAACCGCCGCCGCTCTGCCACGCGTATCCGATCGTGCCACCCGCGCAGATCAATATGACGGTCGTGAGGGCCAGAATAATCCCAAGCTTCAAGGCTCTCGAGTGTGCCTCCGAGGAGAGCCAACGTCCCTTGCTCTGTCGACTTCGCTCGAGATCCTGAATCGGGGGTGCCGGCTCCGATCAGGTCCCGGCCGTGCCCGTGAGCGTCACGGTGAACGAGCAGCTGGTGTCCTGGTACGCATTGCTGGCGCTCCCCGAAAGCCGGATATCCCCACCCCAGACAAAGGCCGGCCCCGGCGGCACGATGTTCGACATGGGGCCCGTCTGGCCCCCGGTGCCGATCGTCGTGGGGGGACTGAAGAAGGTGTCTTGGTAGACCAGCACCGCGCAGAGGGTGCCGGAGGCATACGTGACCTGCTCGGTCGCGGCCGCCGGCAGGGACCCCATGTTGTCGATGGTGTCCGCATAGGAACACTCCTGGCCCGGAGCGAGGTTCCCCGCCGTCAGGACGAGCGTGTCCCCGGAGACCAACGTCGATCCCAGCGTCGCGCCACACACGACGCTCGCAGCGGATTCCGACTGCGTCGGGCTCGTCCCCCACACGAGAGGGCCGAGCGTACCGGCGGTCGCGGTGCCGTTCACGTAGGCCGAACTCGTGAAGGCGGCGAACCCCGTCCCCGCAGTGACGAGAAGCGCCACGGCTACAAGCCCGGCCGTCGCGGCTTTGAGTCTCACGAGACCCCGTTTCACCACGCCAGTTGAGGTCCGCCCCGATCTTCCTGGGTCGCGTGCGGTCCCGTTAGTCCCCGGCGGTCGCCGAGAAGGTGACCGTGAAGGTGCACGTTACGCCTTGGTCCGCGTTGCCGACCCCGGAGGGCAGCCCAAGGTTGGTGGTGGTGAGAGCGAGCTCGGCGGAGTAGGGTACTGAGCCGTACGCCCCGATCAAGATCGGTCCCGCGAAGGTCCCGGTGGTCTCACCGGGTTGGACGGGTCCCGTCAGGCTGTCGAAGAGAGTCGTGACCGGGCAACCGGCACCCGTGTAGCTGCTGACCTCCGCGTAGACGCTCGCGGGAATCGAGCCCCCATTATTGAGGGTGGCTGAGAACGAGCAGTAGTCGCCGGGGGCGAGGTTGCCGGCGGTGAGGTCGAAGGTGTCGCTCGTGTTGGTCGTGGTGCCGATCGAGGAGCTGCAGGCGTCGAACGCTTCGCTCCCCGTCGGCGTGGCGGCACCACTCCAATAGAGCGGTCCGAACGTTCCGGCGGCCGCCGACGCGCTGATGTACGCGCTCGTGCTGAACGCCGCGAATCCTATTCCTCCAATCGCGACGATCGCTACGACCGCCACGAGTCCCATCACCCATCTCTGTCCCATAGTGTGTTCCTCTTGGGTTCTCCTGAACCCGACCAAGAAACCGGTCAGAGAGTTATACGTCCAGCAGGCCTTTTCTGTGAATTGTTCAGTACGATTTGGCGAATTGATGGCTCGGGCCGGCGTGGGGAAGGAGGGCCGCTCAAAGTGCCTCTGTCAGCCCATCCTAGAACGTCAGGAGGAGGATCGGCTCGCCCCCATCTCGGCTCGGTCCAGCAGGCGGGAGATCTCGTCGACCTCCCACGCGGCATCGCGGAGGTCCTTCGCGTGAACGAGGTCGATGGCCCTCCGGATCCTGTGGAGAACCTCCTGGCGTGTCGCGTCGTCCATCGGCAGGCCGTGGAGCCGGTCGGCTTCATCTTGGAGCCGCTGGACCACCCGGGCGGCCGGGCCCGAGTACGGAGCGGTCGGGACGCCACCGCCCGGTCCGGTATCTCCCCGCGCGCCGGCAGCCCGGGTCGCCGCGGCGGAGTACCGGAAGGAGTACGAAATATCTCCGTCGAGCACGAAGAACTCTGGCCGGTCCGGCCCCGTCCCGGTCGGTCGCAGGATAGGTTTGCCGAGCGTATCGGCGATCTTTGCGAGGTCGGCGAAATTGCCCACCGGGATCGTCACGTCGCCCCGTGGAGCCGCCGCGGTCTCGGCGATTGCCTCTTGGTAGGGGGCGATCACCTCGTCGAGGGGCGGCGTTCGCTCCTCGCGCGGGCGCGCGACGACCAGGACGCTGGCGGCGAGGGCCACGCCCGAGGCGGCAAACGCGACATACAGAACGGTCGTACCGTAGGGCCCAGGAGGGGTCGGGCGGGCCGGGCTCAGGAGCGTGCCGGAGCTCGAGTAGGAGAGGCCACTTGGTACGACCACCCCTCCGTCAAACGTGAAGTTGAGGATTGGGTTCGAGTTGAAGGGCTGCCCCACTCCTCCCGCGCTCAGCGTGCCCGATATCTCCGGGCTCAGGCTCAATGTGTAGGAGGTCGGCGAATAGCCGATCTGGGTGTCGATGGCCGTGGCGAGCCCGACTAGCTGGCTGACGTTCACGGCATAGTGTGTTGCAAGGGAGAGGATCTGAGTGGAGTCGTCCGCGGAGGCATTGCTCGATGCGAAGAGTGTTCTCGACCAGACCGCGGTCGACAGGACGGCCGTGAACGTCTCGTGCAACGCGATCGATGCGGTGCGGTTCGTGGAAAGCGAGTAGATCATCGTGACGTTGATCCAGTTGGTGATCGGCGTGAAGAGCGTGACATTTCCGCCGACGATCTCCGTCGAGTTGTTGTAGAGGTAGCTGGGATCGAGGGCCGCGACGAAGCCGTTCGTGGCCCCTTCGGCGTAGCTCGCCACGGGGGTCGAGGACGTCACGGGCGCGTCATGGGTCTCGGCATAGAGCGTGTACGCGATCCAGATCGTCGTCAGGAGGAAGAGAACAACGAGGGCCGGGGCAATGCGACGGACCGTCCGGGGGAGCTTCAACGGAGTCCTCCTCGCCGGACGAGCGCGAGGAGGATGATGAGGGCTACCAGGGCCGCCGCGAACAATGGGTCCAGGATCAGGAACCCAAGGTACGGCACGTAGAAGACGACGGCTCCAAGCACATGACTGTACGGGACCGTGCAAGGATCCTGGACAGAATTGGCATCCCCCTTCGTTTGGTATACCCACTTTGGCCCAACCGACACGACCCGGATGACCCGATGGACGGTGGGCGACGGAAGGCAAGAGACACTGAACGCGATGATCGTGCCGACTCGAATGGCCGTGGGGGCGACGTGCTCGATGACCACGAACTCCCCCCGGTGGAACGTAGGGACCATGCTGCCGGTCGCGATCGCCAAGAACGGCGTCGAAGGAGTCCCCAGCACCGCCGGCAAGCCGTAGCTGACCGAAAGGACGACCACCCCTACGACCGCGGCGCCCACGAGGCTGTCCCGCAGGGTGGACCGGTCCCGGGCCCGGTTACGGAAGCGGTACCGTCGCGGACCGATGCGGGTACCCAGGTAGCGCAACGCTTGGAGGTGGGGCTCCTGCAGACCGATCCCGACCACGATCAAGAGGACCGCATAGGCGACGAGGGACGCGGCGAAGTCGACCTCCCAGCTTGGGAACCGGACGCCGACCGGCAGCAGGGAGGCCGTCGTGAGAAGAACGATCGTCAGGGCGACAGGCCCGAGGAGGCTCCATTGGGCCTTGTAGAAGTAGAGCGCGAGGACCATGCCGAGAGCGAAGCTGACGAACGTGACGGTGAAGAGATACTGTAACGCCGCGTCGGTGCCGAGCAACGGGAGGGCGGCACCGTTGGTGGAGTACCCTGCGAACAGCGAAGCGGACAGAAGCACCGCCCCGCCCAACGGCATGGCACGGGCGAACGTACGAAATGCGTAGCCCACAAAGAGGCCCACTTCGGCGAGGGCGACGAGGGGAGCGCTCAAGAGAAAGAACCCAAACACGAGCGGCGGCGGAGACATGATTCGACCAAAGCTGAATATGAAACCCGGGTCGAGCCGCAGCGCCAGGTACAGGAGCGCAAGGAGACTCGCGAAAGCGAGGGTGGCGGTCCACGGCGCGGTCAGGATGAACCCGAACTCGCGGAGCGGACGGCCTTCCCATCGCGAGGCGGCGAGGAGCAAGAGAAGCGTGACCCCCGGGACGACGAGCGCACCGAAGTAGGTCTCTTTGACCGTCAAGTACCGGGCGACAAAATTGTAAACCTGGCTCACCGCGATGGCCGTCGCGGAGAGGGTGAGGGCCAACGCCGCGCCACCGCCTGGGGACCGGGGAGCTGGTGATCGATAGCTCTCGGCCATCTGGGAGAGCCCTCGGGCTCATTCTTGACGAAGGGGGTGAGGCGGAAGGGCCGTGATCGGAAGTGGGGACAGGAACTCGGGGAAGTCTATCCGGTCGAAGCCGCGGTCCAATATTTCGGGGTGGGGTAGGCGGTAGCCACCCGACCGGGCGGTCCGGCTCAACCCATCTACCGCAATCGGGAGGTTGGTCGCCCGAGAGAGCACTATACTAATCGATTCCAACATTTCCGCGGCCTCAGGCCTCAGGGAGTACCCGCCGTCCACGTGCGCGAGAAGTTGACGTGGCTCGCAGAGGTTCATGTAACGGGAAAAGGAAACTTGGTTCAGACTGGCCCGATTCCTGATGCGCGTCTTGATGGTCTCAGTGTGAGCCGCGCTCAGAAAATCACGCAAGAGCTCGAGCTTGCTGCGGAACTGCCGACCGGTCATCGTTCGTCTCTCCTGCTGGTCGGGCGAGGCGTGGCTCCCGGAGCCTGCTCGCGGCGGGCCCCAGGACGCTCAAAGGTGACTAATATGTTTGTATAACCCGCCGACGCCGACGATTACGGAAAGACCCGTGGAAGGGCGACCCATCCAGCTGCTCTTCCTGATTTTCGACCGCAGATTCGGGATGGTCCGGCTCCCCCTGCCCATCACGAGCCGGGTCGGAACCGCCGCACGTTGGGTCCTGATAGCGGGGGAAAAGGCGGAAAAGGTTGGCACGAGCGCGCCCGACCGCCGCTCAGTCGCCGAGAATATCCCCTGCGTTGCCGCTGGCGAAGTTGCACCACTCCGGGGCCGTGTTGCCGTACGAGAAGGCAAGGTTCGCGTTGTAGACGAACCCCCACTCGGGCTCCGTGAGCGTGCCCGAACTGCCGAAATAAGCGGCGTACCAGTTGTACTCGTTCGCGTCCCCGACCTGGCCGCTGCCGTACGTGCCGAGGAGGAGGTCCGCCGTCGTCCCGGAGTAGTTCAACTCTCCCAGCGATCCCGAGACGGGATTCGCGCCGGGCGAGAACGTACCCCCACTGATGAGGCCCTCCAATCCGCCCGTGAGGGTCCCGACTTGGGTCTCGTTCTCGAGATAGCCGTGCGCCGGGCTCAACGCTCCCTGCGGGGATTCGAACATGCCGCTGAACGTTTGTACCCAGTAGTAGTCGCCGGCGTAGACGCCGGCCGTGGCGTACCACACGTAGACGTCGGTCGTGTAGTAATCGAGCGCCCAATAACCGAAGATACCGCTGTCCTCATCGTTGGTCGCGACCCAGCTGATGTCGAGCACTAGGTTCGCCTTCGCCGCCTTCTCGGGGGCCGTGAACTTGTCGGTCACCACGTTGCCCGTCACCGTGCATTTCGCTACGCCGAGCTGCTTTCCCGGTGTGGGCGACGCCGTGAGCGCGCCCGCGGCGAAGCCCACGATGGCGATCAGCGCCACCACGGCCGGCAGAAGGGTGATCATCCATCGTCTCGATCTCTTTCTGTTATCCATGTTTTCCACCTTTGTTTGCCTCTTTTTCTTGGGGGGAGAGACCGGCGCACCTACGCAACTCGTGCGTCCGTCCCTCCTCACCGGGACCCTTCCGGGCCGGGCTGAGGCGACCATCGCCCTGTTCCGCAAAAAGCCGAGGGGACGAACGACGGCTATCCTCCGCTCGAGTGGTGGGTATCGTCCTACCAACTCGACCGATGATAGCCTAGAAGCGCCGGCGATTCCAAGATCCGCCCTAGAGAGTGCCCAGGCCGGTTTTCAGCCCCCGGCGCGCAGGGTGTCCGTGCGAGGTTGCTCGGGGGTTGCCCCCTGCCGCTACCGGCCTCGGCTACTCCGGTTTGTCGGTGCCAGGCCGGGGCGGTCGATTCGACCGGACGCTTCCGCGTCGCCGGCCCGCGATGGAGAGCGACGGGAGCCCCAGCAGGGTAGGGATTCCGCGACCTAGCGTCAGGTCCGTCGCGGAAGCCGATCCTCTGGCTCGATTCAACGAGGCGCGCCCGCTTTTCTCCCCCACTTGGACCTCCCCCCAGGCCATCCGAGAAATTTGGCGGAGCGCGTCCCCGTCATTCCAGCCGGCGATAGGCCCCAGGTACGTGCTGCGCTCGAGCAGTTGGACCGCCGAGTCGAGCTCGTTGCTCTTGGCCATCAACTCTTGCAAGACGCCGAGCGCCCTCTCCGCCCGGTCGGTGAGGCGGTAGTTCCCGTCGGTCTCCTCGACAAGTCCCTGGGCGCGGGCGAATCCAATGTACTTCTGGAATGTCGCCGGGTTCAAGTTGGCGAGGCCGATGATGCGGGTCTTCCGCGAGGCATGCCGGGTGGCCGCGAGCAAGTCCCGCAGGACCTCTAGTTTGCTTCGATAGCGGGCTTGCGCCACGGCGCCCCTCTGCGCTCCTTGGTGGGACACAACCCCGGCCACGCAGGGAGACGCATCCGGCCCACCGCGACCCCTGCTTAAACAGGTTGGGCTCCCGGGGGAGCCCCATCGGAAACCGGACCCCCGACGCCCCGCAAACAGGTTTAGGGAGGGAGGGGTTGGGGGCCGTTCCATGAAGCTCTCGCCGTACTCGGTCGCCGTCGTGGTATCGAACGCCAAGAAGGCGGTTGCATTCTACCATGGGAAGCTCGGACTGGACCTGCTCTCGAACGAGGGCCACTGGGTCGTGGTCGGTCGGAAGAAGGGCGGCCTCGCCCTCCATCTGTGCGAGTACGGCAAGCCCACTCCCAAGTCGGAGAAGGGCAACACCGGGATCATGTTCTTGACCGACGAACCGATGGAGAAGACCTACCAGAAGCTCAAGAAGAAGGGCGTCAAATTCAGCATTCCTCCGAAGAAGGAGGAGTGGGGCTGGCACTGCCGGTTCCTCGACCCAGACGGGAACGAGATTTGGCTCGCTCCCGGCGACTAGGGGCGTCGGGGCTCTCCCGGCCTCCCGGGCCGGACCACCGTACGCCCACTTATACCGGCTAACCTACTCTGCCGGAGAGGTTGGACCTTATGCCCGGACTAGGTCCCCTGATCCCCCCGCGCGCCCGGCAGGCGGGCACCGTGCTCGTGATCGCCTCGGTCCAGTTCATCGGGGCGATGATCGCGGTCCAGCTCAAGTATCCGGGCTACAGCGACATCAACAACTACATCAGCGACCTGGGCGGCGCCCACTCTCCCTGGGCTGCGGTGTTCAACGCATCGGTCATCGTGTTGGGTCTCCTGACGCTCCTCGGCGCGTACCTCCTGCTCTCCGCCTTCAACCCCCGGTTCAGCCGCACCCTCGGCATCGGGTTTCTCGTGATCGCGGGTATCGGAGCCATCCTGGTCGGCGTCTTTCCGGAGACCACGACGGTGCTCAACGGAAAGATGCACGAGATCGCGTCCGACATCGCCTTCATCGGCGCCGGCCTCGCGCTCATCAATCTCCCCGGCGCCATGCTACGGGACACCCGCTGGGACGGTTACCGGGCCTTCACGTTCCTTCTCGGGCTTGTTACGCTCGTGGCGATCGTCCTCTTTTCGACCAGCAAGTGGGGCGCCCTCGGCCCGGGCGGGATGGAACGGCTCATTGTCGCGCCGATCCTGCTCTGGGCGATCGTGGTGGGGGTCCACCTCCTGAGCTTGCCGGTGTACGACCGGCCCCCCGTCGCGCACGCTACCTCAACGTGAGTTCGGCTCCCACCGACGCCGCTCAGATTTAAGCGCCGAACGCCGCTCGCCGGCGACCGAGGGCGGAGCCGGGATGACATTCGTTCAGGTGTACATCTACCGGGTTCCGTCGAAACGGGCGGCGGAGTTCCTCCGCGTCGCCAAGGCGGCGCGCGACATTTATCGGCGGCATGGGGCCGCCGGTGAGGAGTTCTTCCGGCTGCAAAGCTCGGACCGAAAATATCCGGAGATCCCTGGCCTGTGGGAGGTCGTACCTCCCGGAGAGGGGGAGGAGCTGTGGGTGGGCATCGACCGGTACCGGTCCGAGAAGAAGTGCGCCGAGGTGGCGGCGGCGGTGGACCATGACCCGGAGATCCTAGCGCTCTTCGAGCGTGTGGTCGACCTAGTGGGCGGAGCGGCGCGGATGGTGCACGCCGCGTTTGAGGAGCCCCCGTAGAGCGCGCTGATACGCCCCCACCGGGCCGACGATTACCCTGGCCTCGGGACGAGGTTAAGCGGCCGGAGGGCCTCCCCTCGTCACCCTCGTCGCTGCGCCAAGTTCTCGGGGGCCGGGTATACCATGCAGAGCCCTGCTTCGAACAGTTCCGTCCCGCGAGCCGTGATACTCGGCGCCGGCTACGCCGGGCTCTCCGTGGCAAAGACGATCCACCGCCACGCGGCTGGGCGTATCGAAGCCGTGCTCGTGGACCGCTCGCCGGACCATGTGCTCCGCACCGAGCTCTACCAGGTGGACGAGATGGCGCACGCGCGGGGCAATCGACGCCGATGGGCCCTCCCGATCGCGGAGGTGCTCGGAGGGAAGACCGCCCGCTTTGTGCAGGGCGCCGTCACCGGCATCGACCTCTCGTCGAAAACGGTGCGACTCGAGACCGAAACGCTCGCATTCGACTACTTGGTGATCTGCCTCGGCTCCGTGCCCAGCTACTTTGGGATCCCCGGCGCGAAGGAACTCGCACAGGAGGTGTACTCGCTCTCGGGCGCGGAGCGGCTCGCCGCCCGCATGGTCGACGCGGAACGGAGCGCCGGGAAGGCGGCCGGGAACCCACGACCCCGGGTGGTCGTCGTCGGAGGCGGGTCGACGGGAACCGAGGTCGCTGCCGAAGTAGCCACCGCGGATTGGAAAAGCATAGCCGATCCGGCGGCGCCGCCACCGCAGGTCTTGCTGTTGACCGGACCCATGCCGCTGCTTCAAGGGTTTCCGGAACCGCTCATCCGGCACTCGCGAGAGCTGCTGGAACATTCGGGGATCGCGATCCGAGAAGACACCCCCGTCGCGCGCGTCGATCCGGGCCGAATCACCCTGAAAGATGCCTCGACCGTCGAATTCGACGTCTGCGTCTGGTGCGCCGGCGTGGAAGCCCCGCCGGTCGTCGCCCAACTCCCCGTCGAACACGGTCGCGGGAAACGCCTCAAGGTCACTCCGAACCTCGAACTGCCCCAGCATCCCGGCGTCTTCGCCGTCGGCGACGTGATCGAATACGCCAACCCCGGCTCCGGGGTACTCGTCCCGGGCACGGCGCAAGCGGCCTTGGCGGGAGCGCCCGTGGCGGGGTACAACGTGGTCGCCCGGCACCTGGGAAAGCGGCTCAAGCGGTTCTCCTATCATGAGAAGGGCGTCGTCATCTCGCTCGGAATAGGGAAGGGGGTTGGCCGGGCGGGTCCCGTGAGCCTCTGGGGCCGTCCCGCCTACGTTCTCAAAAGCCTCGTGGAGGCAGAGTACTCGCTCGCAGTGGAGCGGGGCTGAAGTGGACCGACCTCGGCGGGATGCGCCTGCCGGGTGCACCTTCCACTCCCGCGACTGCCGGTGGGAGGTTTATGAGCCCCTCCGGCCCATGAATGTGCAGTGCTGCCCGGTCTGAATAACGCCCGTGGTGGGTGGCGGCTGCCCGTCGCGGTGCTGGTGCTTGCCGCCATGGTCCTGGGATCGTTCTCAGGGCTCGCGGCCGCCTCCCCCGCATCGCCCTCATCAACCTCGGCCCCCTCCCCGACAGCGGCGGTCTCAGCGCCTACTCTGACTAAGACTGAAACGACGCACGGTGCATCCCCTTCAATAATTACTCCCAGTTCTTCGTCGACACTGCCGGCAAGTTTCCGCCTCGCGCAGCTCGATCTCCCGGGACCGCACCCGTCTGCTTGGGGAAACAGTGGCGTGCCTCCTGGGTGGATCCTGCCGGGGTCGGCCGCGGAGAATCTAACGACGTTATCGTACACCTCGCAGGATCCGGTCATCGAATTTTATTCGACACAGAACGGCAGCGGAGGGAACGTCACCTGGGACGTCACGTTGCCGGTCGACCGCAACGCGACCGCGAATCAGTCGGACCTTTACGAAGCCGTGGAGTTCGGCATGACGGTGACCGCGCCCTCCGCGTGGATGAACCAGTGTTTCCTGCAGCTCCAACTGTATCCGGACGCCACCTACCCCGGCCCCAACAACGATGACAGGTATTGGACTTCCGATAACGGAAACTGGGTCGGTTACGTGGTAGGATGGCAAGTCCAAGCCTCCACCGGAGTCGAGGATCCTTGCTTCTCCTCGCCGCTGTACGAGAACGGAGATTCGTCGGATGGATTCCTGAATCTAACCCAAGGGGACCGTATCAACGTCACGATGACGGGCTGGCCCGGGAACCCAACTGGCGAAATTCTGACGGTCCGGGACCTCACTCACACCGGAAATCAGTCGTACGTGACCGCGTTCAACTCGACGGGGGGGGATTACCCCCTCGATCCGGCCTACGCCGCCAACGATGTCCAAGATGCGCTACAATGGAGTACGGGGGGTGACCTCCCCGTGATGTTTGGTATCGTAACTGGACGGGCAGGGAACCCAACCGTACCCTCCAACAACACGACCGACGTTTGTAGTCCAGGGCCCCCACCGTCAAGCGTCGCTAACCCGAATGTTCCGTGCCCGAGCTACGACCCAGGGAGTTGGATCAACGACACTCTGCATCCGTGGCAGATCGACCCACCCACGTTCTTCAACTCAACTACTCACTTGGGCCCTCCGGCGCAGGTGGCTTTCTCCCAGACGTACGGTGGGCTCGACGAGGTCTCGAGCCCGGCCGGGACTGCATGTACGGGACGGATTGGCTCCGCGTTCTGTAGCTACCCTTGGTTCAGCTACTCCTGCGCCCTCGGCGCGTTCGAGTTTGGAGCAACCGACTATCCCGGGGTCTCCTCCGACTTTGGGCAGTATAACGAATACTCCACGACGCTCGAGCATAATCCCGCACAGATTCCGTTCTACGCTCCGATGAGCTTCGCGGTCCCGACGTGCGGCAACCCGGGTTACTTACTCACGGTCGCCCCCGGGACCGCGGGAGGCACCGTGGAATTCCTGAGCCGCACGTATGACGCGCAAGCGAACGTTTTGGGTCTGGGGGCAGGCTCGTACCAAGTCGAAGCCACTCCGCCTACGGGAGAATTCTTCGCCAGCTGGGTTGCGACGGGGGGTGTGGTCCCCGCCTCCGTAGATAGTCCGTGGACCTCGTTCGTCCTCTCAGGGGACGGGTCTTTGTTCGCCAGCTACTCTGCCAGTCCCGTCCTCATCGCTGTGACGTTTGACGACTCCCCCAGCGGTGAGATTGCGGTGGGCCCCGGCTGGCTCGCGAACACCGAAGGGACTGTAAAGACGGTCTCTGCCGGCGGAGACTTAGAACTTACTCCCGGTGTTTACGCGATTCAGGCCTACCCTCCGGCAGGCTTCGAATTCACTGGGTGGAATTCGTCCGGTCCCGGATTGGTGGTCGCAGCACCCAATTTACCAATGACCGGACTGACAGTTACTGGGTCGCAAGGCGCAGGTGCGGTTACCGCGAGTTACGTGCGCTCAGTACATCTGGATCGGATTGCCTTGGTGGCATACGATCCGGCCAACAAGACCTTCGGAGGCGGTACAATCTCTTTCGGTGGCTTCGTGACGACTCATTCTAAGGCCGCGTCGGCATGGATTGCTGTCGGAACGTACAGCCTTACCGCCTCTCCGGCTTCCGGCTTCCAGTTCGGGGGCTGGTACTACACCCAGAGTGCCACCATGCTGAACTTCAGCTCCAACACGAACATCACCCTCGAGAACGGTACGCTCAACGGAACTACCCCTTCGGGCCTCGTGGTAGGAATTTTCATTCCGGATCCCGTAGATATCACGTTCACGGTAACCGCGGGGAGCGGCGGAGTCGTGATTGCTGGGTATGGGTTCGTCGAGTCGGGAGGGGTTGTTGCTCTAACGCCGGGAGAGAACTACACCGCGAGCGCGGCGCCCGGCGGAGGTTGGGGATTCGTTTCATGCGGCCCCCCAGATTCGTCCTCAGTCTGGAACCGCGCGAGTGGAAGCTGGACGGAACCGCTTGTCGTTAATCGATCTGCCACTGTACAGTTGATCCTTGCGGCAGGCGCTGTCCAGTCCTTGACATTCGATATCATCCCAGTCGCCGCGGGCCAGATCCTTTTCAACGGGGACAATGCGTATACGAACGGCACGATGAATTCCTCTGTAATTGGGGGTGAAACGTATCTGGACGGGGCAGTCGCCTCACCAGGGTTCGCCTTCTTGAAGTGGAATGCGTCTGGCTCCGTGACCCTCGAGCCCGCGAACTCAGCTAACTCGACTGTCACAGTTTCCGGGTCCGGGACTCTAATCGCGACCTTTGTCACTCTTACGTTCGACGTCACTTTCCTAACCAATACTCCCCAGTCCGTGAACTTCGGCGTTGATAGCTCCACAATCCTGGACGGTTCCACAGTCCCGTTGACACCTGGAGTTCATACGATCTCGATCAACGCGCCTCCCGGTACCGAATTCTTGTTCTGGAGTGCGACCTCCGGTGTAGTTGTGTTGACCAGCACCGACAATTTCACGACGGCTACGGTATCGGGTGCGGGGACCTTGACTGCGCTGATATCCCCCTTCGCCTCGCTCCGACCCGTCGCAAGTCCGTCCCCGGTGGACCAAGGAATCGTCACTCACTTCCAAGGGGTCCCATCCAGCGGGACCGACTATACCGTCCTGTGGCAAGGCCTTCCGGTCAGCTGTCAGAATGAAGCTACCTTGATCACCTTTGATTGTGCCCCCGAAGACCCCGGCACGTACAATGTGGATGTGGTCTTGACAGATATGTGGGGAGAAACCGCGTCGTCGCCTACGTTCGCCCTCGTGGTCAACCCGCCCCCCGCGATCGTCAGCGCCACACTCTCGCATCCCGAGATTGACACTGGAGTCTCGACCAACTTGAGCACGGTCGAAACCGGAGGGACGGGACCGTTCTCCTGGAGTTATGGCGGCTTGCCCACGGGATGTTCCACCGTTGACGGCAGTCTCCTTGCCTGCTCCCCCTCTGTGACGGGCACTTTCAACATTACGGTCACCGTCACTGACGGGTTCGACGAAACCGCGACGGATATGGTCCCGCTCGTGGTGAACGCTCTGCCGTCATTGCAGGTCTCGCTCTCCCAATCGACTGCGACCTTGGGGAAGTCTATCATAATTTCCGCGGCGGTCTCGGGAGGAACCGGCCCCATCGCGTTCAGTTACGCCGGCCTGCCACGGGGTTGCGCGAGTATGAACGTCGCCTCGGTCGACTGCCTTTCGACCGAAGCGGGGACGTTCTACGTCAACGTCACCGCGACGGATGTCTTTGGGAAGACGGCCAGTCAGGTCGTGACGCTCGTGATCAACCCATCAACCGGTACGGTCCTCGGACTCTCCTACACCGAGTTAGCGATCGCTCTAACCTTGCTCGTGGTTATCGCCTTGGTCGCGTTCGTGGCTCTTCGGCGCCGACCAAAGAAACCGGTGATCGTCGCAACGCCGACCCCCGTCGCAACGGCACCGAAGGTTTCCCCACGGCCAGCAGCTCGGAAGACCATTCCAGAATGGTCCGAGGAACTACCGCCGCCCAACGAGTGGCAAGAGGAGCAATAGCGCCGCGGGAACGTCGGTCCTTCGCGAATCACTCCTCGGCCCCTAGCTATATTTGCGGTCGAAGGCCCTTACTGGGGCGCGGAAGTAGGTCGCCGATGCCCCAAGTGAAGCTCGATGGAATGCTCCGAGAGTTCGTCAGCCGACTCTCCGTCGACGCCAAGGCCGAGTCGGTCGGAGGGCTGCTTGACGAGCTTGAGATAGAATTTCCCCGACTCCGTATGCGACTCCGTGACGAGTCCGGCGCGATGCGCCCCTTCGTCCGGGTCTTCGTCAACGGTGAGGACGTGCGCGGATTGGACGGCCTACAAACCCGCCTCGCCCCGAAGGACCAAGTGGATATCTTGCACTCGATTCAGGGGGGTTAGTTAGGCATGGCAGATCGTGCAGTCCGCTTGTTCGTCGGAACGCGGAAAGGGACCTATGTGCTCGATGGGGACGCGAACCGCAGGAAATGGAAAGTTCGCGGACCCTACCACGAGGGAGGGGAGACATACATGGTGCGTGCCGACCCCCGGGAACCGGGCACCGTCTACGCGGCCGTGAACAACACGTTCTTCGGCCCGACGATGTTCCGGTCCACCGACTGGGGGCGGAAATGGAAAGAGATCTCCGCACCGCAGATGCCGCGGCAGAAGGACCGTAAGGTGAGCTTCGATGGTCCGCCTCCGAAGTGGCCGATAGTCAACCTCTGGCAGATCGTGCCGGGCCGCGAGGACGAACCCGGCCGCTTGTGGCTGGGGGTCGACCCGGCCGCCCTCTACCGGTCGGACGACCGAGGGGACAGTTGGGAACCCGTTCCGGGTATCAACGAGCACGAGACCCGCCCGAAGTGGAACCCAGGGGCCGGGGGAATGTGCCTTCATACGTTCCTCCAGGACCCGACCAACCCGGACCGGATGTACGTCGGGATCTCCGCGGCCGGCGTGTTCCGGACGGAAGACGGAGGCGAGAACTGGGTCCCCCGTAATCAGGGTGTCAAGGTGAGTTTCCTGCCCGAGAAAGCCCCTCCGTTCGGCCAATGCGTCCACAAGATCATCCTGGACCCAGCCAATCCGAATATCATCTATCGGCAGGACCACGACGGCATCTACGTGAGTCGCAACCGGGGAGACTTGTGGAGCCGAGTCGGGCGATCCCTCGATCACGACTTCGGGTTCGTGGTCGGGGCGCCTACCGCCCACCCGGGGGAAGCGTACTTTGTGCCGCTGAACCCGCAGCCGCGGCTGACCTTGGGGAACCAACTCCAGGTCTACCGCTGGTCCGAAAAGGGTCGATCGTGGTCCCCGCTCGTCGCGAAAGGCGAGTTCCCAGGCGGCTTCGGCAACCACCGCGACGCGTTAGCGACGGACGACTTCGACCCTCCGGGCATCTACTTCGGGACCAACAACGGTAATCTGTTCTGGAGCGCGAACGGGGGCCAAAAATGGGCTGCCATGCCCTACCAGTTCCCCGGCATTCATTCGGTGACGGTGGCGGGTCCCGCCGCGGCCCGCTAGGAACCAAGTCACGGATTCCCCACTCGGGGTGGTCTGGCGCGTGCGCGAGCACGCGCCTTCAAGTGCGGATGGAAGATTCGCGGCGCGCCCATGAAGGCCCAGGAGTACGTGCTCCTCTTCGTCCTCGCGGCGATCTGGGGTCTCTCCTACGTCTTCATCCGCGTCGCGGCGCCCTTGTTCGGGCCGGCGCTCCTCGTAGGACTGCGGGTCGCCATCGCGTCGGGCGTGACGACCCTCTACATCGCCGCGACGGGGCAATGGAAGACCGCCCTCCCGTCGTTTCGGACCAAAGGCCGGGAGTACTTTGTGATGGGCCTCGTGAACGCAGCGATCCCCTTCACGCTCATCGCTATCTCCGAGCTCGTGCTCGACGCGTCGTACGCGTCGATCCTCAACGCCACCACACCCGTGTTCTCCGCTCTCGCCACCGCAGCGTGGCTGGGCCAACCCCTGACCGCTCGGGTGAGTGGAGGAATCGCGATCGGAGTCGCCGGGGTGGCGATCGCGGTCGGAGGCGCCCCGTTTACACTGAGCCCCCTGGTGCTGGGCGCGATTGTCCTCTCCCTTGGAGGAGCCGCTTCGTACGGCGTGGGGGCGTTCTATGCCCATCGTCACTCCTCCGACGTGGCGCCGGTGACCGCGTCGCTCGGTCAGACCTTCGCCGCGACGATCATCATCCTTCCGTTCGCTCTGGTGGAAGCTCCCACTGCCCGATGGACAGTTCCTGGCGACGTGTCCCTGCTCGGGCTCGCCCTCCTGTCCACCTTCTTTGCATACCTGCTCTATTTCCGGATTCTCCAGAAGGCCGGTCCGACGGAGACCGTGACAGTGACCTTCCTCGTCCCCGTCTTCGGCCTGTTTTGGGGGCACCTCCTGCTGGGAGAACCGATCGGCATCGCGACCATCGTCGGCCTGGCCATCGTCCTGGTGGGTATCGGGCTCGTCACCGGATTCCGTCCTCAGTTCCTGTTCCCCGCGAAGCGGGAGGCTTCCGCCTCCACCGAGCCCCCGGCCCTCGTCTCCGGCCCGCCAACCGAACGGAAGGCATAACTCCGCGAAAGGCGCCGTGACAGCCCGGAAATCCTAATGGCCAGCTCCGCCGGCGACACCGTTCTCCTCCTGATCCTACTCTCCGCCGTCCTGATCTTCTTCGCGTTCTGGGCGTGGCGACTCGGAAAGGGCATTCGCGTCCGCCTATGGTTCGTGGCGCTCTTCGCGCTGTTCTACGAGCTGTTGTTCCTCCTCGTTCTGGAGGAGGTTCTTCGCCTCCCGTGGGGCCGAATCGCCATCGGGGCGGGCCTGCTCGACCTCGTCCTCTTCGCGATTGGCGTCGTTCCCGGCGCCCGGTACACCCTCCGCACCACCACCTTCGAGCGTACTCCTTCCGGAAAGTGGGTCTATCGCGGTCGACTCGCCATCCCGGCGGCGTGGCTCGCTCTCTTCTTGTTCCGATATGCTGTGGAACTCGCCCTGCTAGGCCGAGTCTATCTCTTCACTCCGACCTACACCCACGCGGTCACAATCCCGGCCTACGCGGCGGCCCTGATCCTCGTCGATGCGCTGTTCGCGGCCAGCACCGGTCTCGTGATGGGTGAAACGGTGGCGATCTGGTGGGCTTATCACGCGCAGAAGGGGAAAGGCGTCGTACCCACTGGAGCGACCGACTCGAGGGAACGGGCCCCCCCGTCAATCCCGCCCGCCGCCGGGGAAAACTCTCGTTGACCGAGGGCGCTCGCTTTTATGGCCGTCCGCGTCCGAGAGGTTGCTTGTGAACGTCCAAGCGTATTATCTCGACCTGAAGGTGGACTACCGGACGCTCGGTTTTCGCGGACATCTCCGAATCGACGGCACGCCAGACGGTGGCGAGCTCCACCTCAATTCCGTGGGCCTTGAGGTGTCCAGCGCGTGGGCCGGCACGACCGCGCTTACGATCCGACCCGATTCGGAACACCAAGAGGTCGTGCTGACAGGCCTCCCGCCCGGCACGTCGAGCGTCGAGCTCGACTATGAGGGAAAGGTACTCACCGACAAGCTGGTCGGCTTCTATCGGTCCCACTTCGGCGATGACTACCTGCTGACCACCCAGTTCGCGGCGAGCGAGGCGCGCCGGATGTTGCCCTGCATCGACCGGCCCGACCGGAAAGCAGTATTCCATGTGTCGGTCACGGCCCCGAAGGACCTGCAAGTGATCTTCAACACGGAGGCGCGGTCGAACGCCGAGTCGGGGGAGACTAGGACCACGTACTTCGACCCGACGCCGAGGATGTCGACCTACTTGTTGTACCTCGGCATCGGGCATTTCGGCAGCGTCCGAAGCCATGCAGGGGCCGTTGGACTCGCGGCCTACACGCCACCGGGTCGGAGCCCCTCGGGAGCCTACGCCCTCGGGATCGCCGAGAAACTGCTGCCCGAGTACGAACGATACTACGGGATCCCGTACCCACTCTCGAAGCTCGACCTCGTCGCCGTCCCGGAGTTTTGGGCCGGCGCGATGGAAAACTGGGGAGCCATCGCCTTCTCTGAAATGGCGCTCCTCGCCGACGCCACCACGAGCACGCTCCGGCGCCGGGGGATTGCCGAGACCGTGGCCCACGAGATGGCCCACATGTGGTTCGGCAATCTCGTGACCATGAAGTGGTGGAGCGACATCTGGCTCAACGAGTCGTTCGCGACGTTCATGAGCCACCGGATTCTCGACCGAACCTACCCGGAGTTCGATAGCTGGAGCGACTTCCTCCCCTGGTGGAGCGCCTCCGCGTTCCGGGGGGACTCCCTCCAAAGCACCCACCCGATCTTCCAGCCGGTCGATAACACGGACCAGATCGCCCAGATCTTCGATGAGATCAGTTACGGTAAGGGAGCCAGCGTGCTCCGCATGATCGAGCGATATCTCGGGGAAGAGACATTTCGCAAGGGAGTCAATGCGTACCTCGAGCGATTTCAGTACGCCAACGCCTCCCACGACGACCTGTGGACCGCGCTCGAGGAAGTCTCGCAAAGCCCGGTCCGGCGGGTGATGAACGAATGGATCTCTCGGCCCGGAGTTCCCATGCTCGTCGCCCGGGTCATGGGACGCCGACTCACGATCGACCAGCGTCGATTCTTTTACAGCGGCCACCACACCGAGGAGTCCTGGCCGGTCCCGGTCGTGGCCCGGATCGACGGCGTCGAACGCCGGTTGCTACTCGAACAGCCCCACACCGAGATCGAACTCGCCACCGATGAGCCCCCATTCCTCAACGTCGATGCGAGCGGTTTCTATCGGGTACTCTACGATCTCCACACGCTCGAACAGCTCCGAGAGCGGTTCCCCCAGCTATCGGCATTCGACCAGTGGTCCGTGGTGCACGACCTCGCACCGCTGGCGGAGGCGGGCGACCTCGACGTCGATCAGTACCTCGCGTTCCTCCGTGTTGGCGCGTCCGCGACTCACTTCGCGGTCGTCTCGCAATTCGGTCGAAGCGGCGCTACGCTCCATCGGTTGATCTATGATCATCCGGGGTTCCTCGAGGTATACCGGAACTTCCTCCGGGCCCAGACCGACCGCCTCGGTGTCGAACCGGTGCCGGGAGAGCCGGCCACCAACGGTGTCTTGCGCGAAACGCTCCTGGAGCAGCGGGTATGGGTCGATGCCGACTTTGCCCGGCGCCTGGCGCGGCATTTCGACGAATACGACCGTGTGAACCCGGAAGCTCGGGACGCGATTGCCACCGCGTTCGTTCGAACCGGGGGGGCGGCGGAGTTCGAGATCGTTCTGCGGCGATTCCGTTCCGCCGCTTCCGAAGGAGAGATGTTCCGCCTGCTCGGAGCCCTTACCGCTTCGACTGAACCTGCGTTGGTGGAACGCGTGCTCGCGATGGCCGAGCACAAGGAGCTTCTCCTCTCGCTCGTACCGACGGCGATCGTCGGAGCCTCCGACAACGTAGAGGCCCGCGCGGTGACATGGGCATGGATCCAACGGAACCTCAACGCGTTCGCGGAGAGCTTCAGGGGCACCGGCCGGACGAGCACCCTCCTTGAGGTGGTCCTCCAGCGGCTGGGACTGGGTCGCGAAACCGAGGTTCGCGAGTTCTTCCGGAGCCGGGTCGTGCCCGAGGGGAGTCAGGGCATCGCCAAGGGCCTCGAGCTGCTGGCCGCCGGGTCGGCTATGCGGAGACGGTTGCACTTGGAGCTTACGGACCCGTAATCGAACGGGAAGGCGTTTAGTACGACCCGTGCCCCACTCGCTTCCATGAACCCCGCCGTCCCACGCGCTCGTCCGATCGACCTGCTTGAACGATTCCCTCGGGTTCTTCGAGAGTAACGAGACGATGTCGCCCCCCTCCATCGAAACGGTCGGACTCACGAAGAGGTTCGGTCACTTTACCGCCCTAGATACTCTGAACCTGAAGATCGAGGGGGCCAAGTGCGTGGGGTTCCTTGGCCCGAACGGGGCGGGGAAGACGACCACGTTGAAGCTCCTCACCAACATGATCTTCCCGACGGCCGGTACCTGTTCAATCAACGGGGTCTCCGTACAACAGGACCGCAAGCGAGCCCTCGCTGACGCCGGGGTCCTGATCGAGAGCCCGGAGATCTACCCGTCGCTGACACCGCACGAGGCGCTGGAGATGGTCGCCGACCTGCGGGGCATTCCCGCCGCGGAACGACGCGATCGCGCCCGAGAAGTCTTGGCCGATGTAAAGATGCTGGAGTGGGGCGACCAGAAGGTCGGCCGGTTCTCGAAGGGGATGAAGCAACGTATCAACATCGCCGCCGCGCTCATCCACAACCCGGACGTTTTGCTCCTGGACGAACCCTCCACTGGCTTGGACCCCCGTGGCATGGCGGAGGTGCGCTCGATCGTCCGGGACCTCAAGAAGAGCCACCGCTTGATCTTCATGAGCAGCCATATCCTGAGCGAAGTCGTCGACGTGTGCGACGAGGTCGCGCTGATCGACAAGGGTAAGCTTCTGTTCTACGACACGCTCGAGAACGTGATTTCACGGTTCCAGCAAGGTCATTCCTCCGTCGACGTGGTCCTGACCCGCCCGATCGCGCCCGACGTGGCGACCCAGAAAGTCGGTTCTCTGCCAGGAATAACGAGCGTGACACCCCTCGACCCGAAACGGCTTCGCCTCGCCTTTACCGGGGGTGCGGCGAGTCAGGAACAGCTGGTGGAGGCGCTCGTGGGCCTCCACATTGGCGTGATCAGCGTCGCAGAATCGGAGAGTGTACTGGAAGAGATCTATCTCAACCAGATCTCTCGGGGGGACTAGGGCGATGGCAACGGCCTCCGTCGAGGTTGCGGCCGCCCGGCTCCAGGTGCCGAGTTCTGGGGAACAGGTCCTTAAACTGACCCGCTACCAGCTCCGGGAATATCTCCGCTCGCGACGCTTCGTCGCGCTCGCCGCCATCGTCCTCGCGATCGGAGCGATCCTGACTGCGGTTGTAGCGCACTTCCGCGGAAGCATCATTTCGAGCACCTTCGCCTTCTATGGGTCGTTCTGGGGGGGCGGAGCCGACGTCGTCATCGTGCTCGCCGCGGTCTTCTTCGGCGGCGACGCGATCGCCGGGGAGTTCCAGAACAAGACAGGGTACTTCCTGATGGGACTACCCGTTCGCCGGGGGACGGTCTACATCGGGAAATTCATCGCGGCGTTCCTCGCCTCGATCTCCATGATGGGCCTGTTCCTCGCCATCCTGTTGGGGAACGCCCTCTACTACTTCGGTGGCAGCGCCTTCCCCTGGCAGCTCGGACTCTCCCTCGTGCTGGCGATCGTCTACTTGAGCGCGGTCCTGGGAGCGACGTTCCTGTTCAGTTCGCTCTTCAAAACGAGCGCCTACGGATTCGTACTGACCGCGATCCTGTTCCTGTTTGGGTTCACGATTCTGCAGGACCTGGTCACGGGGCTCATCAAGATCGAGCCGTGGATGATCATCTCCTACGCCAGCTCCACGATCGGGAGCGTCTTTTCAACGAACGTGAACTGGGGGCTCCATGGCCTGATCGTCACCACCGTCACGATGATCGGCCCCCATCGATCCATCACGACTACGAGCTACACGGCCGGCATCGCCGAGGGGATCGTGATCATGCTCGTCTACCTCATCGGAACTGCGGCCGTCGGGCTGTGGCTGTTCGAGCGCGAAGAGTTCACCTGAGTCAACCGGCGCCCCTCCATCCCATTCTAACTCTGGCCGAGGAATGCCCCCGGGAACTCGACCAGAGTGCGGGGGCGGGTTCTAGCCTACAACGACGCGCCAGGGACGAAGAACAGCCAGTACGTCGCGAGGCCGGCAATGACCACGGCCCACCAGAGGGTCAGTTCGGTCCGCATCCAGAGCTTGTACCGTCGGAAACGGAACCGGGCGGGGACCCAGGGCGTCCCTGCGACGAGAATGATGTAGATGCCCAACAGCTCGGCGGCGGCCCCGGCGACCAACATGATCGTGGGCACCAGCACGTCGGCGGTGCCCAACTGCCCGGGGAGCGAGGGGGCGATGTACTGCAGGTAGGGAGGGACCATTGCGTAGAGGACGATCGGGATGTTCACCAGAATGACCGAGCTTTGTAGAATCCGATGGGCTCGGATGTAGCCGCGCCGTACCAGGAGCCACCCCACCAACAAAAGGGCGGCCAGTGCCACCTCCGCGATGGCCGCGGCGTCCGCCACGGCGGGAGCCTCAGCAGGGAAGAAACCGGTCATCCGACCGCTAGAAGTCGTTCGGCGGGATGAGGTCGACGACCATCTTGTCGCTGGTCTTCCGGTGCCATTCTGCCCAGAGCGCGCGTACCTCTTCGTCGGTCAGCCCGGTGAGATAACACGGGGAGATCACGGCCGAGGCCGTCCGGACCTCGATCACTACGATAGCGCGGACCCGACGGATGTCGGCGCCCTCCGCCTTGTAATGCTCCATGATCTTCCAGTACTGGTCGCCTGCGCGCAGGATCTTGGCCGTCCCCGCGAACCGGTATCCCTTCCGCAGTTCGGGGTCGACGACGTTGACCTCGACGTTTGGATTCGTCTCCAAGTTACGGACCGTGTGGGGTGACTCGATGTCGGCGAAGACCAGGTGGTCGTCGTCCCATACCGCGACCGACCCCTTGGGTGACACGTTCGGATGGCCGTCGGCCGAAACGGTGGCTACGTAGCCCAGTCGCTGCATTCGCACAACCCGTTTCATGTCCTCGGTCAGCACGGTCATTATCGGTGGGTGAAGGCAGCCGACCGGCTCTTATTCATTTGCACCGCGTGGCTACGCCATACCGTCTTGGCTAACCTCGGGGCTTCGAATATCGACGATGCCCGACCCTTCGTAGGGTGACCGCCGTCTCGGGCTTACGCTACGAATTCTCAGCGCCGCGACCGGCATCCTAAGGACGGTCCCCCTTTCGGAGGCCCTCCGGGTGAACTTCCCGGTTTGGACATAATTACTTCATCCTCCGCATCGGGTGGATTTTTCAGATGTGGAGTGGACCAATATGGCGGATATGTGTCCCGAGTGTGGTGCGACGTTCGCGTCCGCGGCCGAACTGGTGACCCACCAACGCGAGCAGCACGCCGACGCCACCCGATCGGCCCAGGAGAGCCTGGAGATGAACCCGGCGTCGACCACGCCCGGGTATGAGTGCGCCCTCTGCGGAGCCCGCCTCCGGACCCCGCAGGAGCTCGCCCGACACAACCTCGGGCCTCACGCGAACGCTGGAACCGCCCGGCAGAGCACCCCCGTTCCCTTGGGGTAGTACTGACCGGGAGGAACTCGTCCCCGGTCACCACGGCCCAACGTGGTCCGCCGCCTTGACCCTGGGTTTCTCCGTGGGCAGGACGGGGAGGCGCCAGGGGTTGGAGCGTACTCAGGTGAACAAGTCCTCGAGCGGGTTCTCCATCTCCTTGACCTCGCGGATCTGGACTCCCTTCGCGATGAGCTCCGCGACGAGCTTGGGAACTTCCTCGGGCCCGGCAAGTTCTTGCAGATAGTAGTCCCCTTGCCGGGACGAAGCGGGGAGTACCCCTTCCGCCCCGTCCGCGCGGATCCCGATGACGTACTTGGACGGGCGTAGCTCGCGCAGCAGTCCGAAGTACCCCACCCTCCCTGAGCGCAGCGCCAGCACGTACTTTCCGATCTCCTTCGCCTCGAACAGGTTGTGGGAAGAGTAGACGACGAGGTCGTCCCGGCTCAGCGCGAGGACGAGGTCGCGGATCTCCCGGGCGAGCTTGGGGTCGAGGTTGCTTGTCGGTTCATCGAGCAGGTAGATGCTCCGCTCCTGCAGGAAGACGCGGGCGATGGAGACCCGTTTTTTCTGACCTTGGCTCAGCTCAGAGAAGAAGCGACTACGAAGCTCCTGAATCCCGAGGAGTTGCACGACCTTCTCGATCTCCCGGCCCCCCACCCCCTCGACCGTGGCGTAGAATCGCAGTGCCTCGTCGACCCGGAGTCCGTCCGGAATTCCGTCGATGTGGGAAAGGTACTGCATGCGCGTCCGCGCTTCGTGTCGAGCGATATCGATCCCGTCGACCTCTACGGTCCCGGAGTACGGCTCCAGGATACCGGCGAGGGTCCGGAAGAGCGTCGTCTTTCCGGCGCCGTTTGGCCCAAGCACCACATAGATCGCCGGCTCCTCTATCACGAACGATATGTCTTCGAGGACCCGCTTTCCGAGGTATCCGGAGCTGACGCCCCGTACCTCGATTCGATGTCGGCTGCGGTCCCTCGTCGGCTCGGCCGAAGAGAGAGGAGACGGCAACGTGGACATCGAACAAGACCTCCGATCAGAGGGGGGAGAGGAACCTCTCGCGTCCCATGAGCCGCGCCGATAGGGCCAACAGAAGGACGACTGCCACGATAATCGCGGCCGCGGCACCCCCCGTGATGTAGTAGTACTCCGACTTGGGGGCGCTCTCTGCCACGATCAGAACCAGAATGATCGGAGCGATGCCGAGCATGGGCGCGATGCCGACCGGACTGTTGATTCCGGTGCGCGGGCTGGAAACCGAGGCCCAAATCATCCCCACGGTGGTGATGAACAGCCCCCCCGCGAAACTCATCGGTACGGTGTAGAACGCGAGCGACTTTGCGAGGGTTTCGTTCAGGACCACCCCGTCGGCCACTGCGGCACCGAGACCCACCGAGAGCGCCAGCGCGAGGATGATGGTCGCCATCGCGACGGTCGAGAGAAGGCCGTTGGCAAAGAGTGCGCGAGGGCGCACGCCGTACGCGATCAGGTACTCGAACACTCCCTTGGTGCGGTCGCTCGTGAACGTCATCAGTCCCCCGGTCGAACCTAGGGTGGCAAACAACGGAATCTCCAACGGAAACGTCGTGGTGAACGCCGTACCACCGCGCCCGTTGCCCCCAAAGAGCAGAATAAGGGAGAGGACGAGGGCGAGGCCGGTTCCAATGGCGAGGTAGCGCCAGCCGATCGTGATCGTTCGACGGATCGTCGTCGCAATCAACGAAGGGCTCTTCGAGTCCCCACTAGCAACGAGCGACCCCGCCATCGAGCATTCCGAATTGGATGAGGAACTTAAGCCCGACGCGAAGCGCCCACTGTCGAGAGCCCCGGAGCGAGGAGGGGCATCGCCCTTTCTCTGCTGTAGAAAAGAGGCCGGCGAGGCCCTGATCGGTCTTCAGGGGGAATTCACGGTAGAGAGGCGGGTTGGGTGATGGCGATTACTTAGACATGGGGCACTTCGAAGGACGGTCGGAGCATCGAATGGATCGCCTTGGACCGGCTCGCCTTTCGACTCGCCCTGGCCGTGAATTGGGCCCGGGCGGGTCCGGACCCGTATGGGTTCACTTGTGCAGGATTCGATCGATCTCGCCTGGGGCCAGACATCTTTTTAATTGAGTGAATTGTTCACTCAACTGCAAATCGACCCCTGCCTCGTACCGAAGCGGTCAATGAAGAAATCCGCCGCGAGCGCGCGGCTAGGATCCTCGTAGCGGCGCGTGT
>JBARJD010000024.1:0-13641 GCA_049800095.1 Thermoplasmata archaeon
AGAGCTCACGTCCAACTTCTTCCTCTCTCTCTTATGGCTGGGACTCGTCGGGACCGCGTTGGCGTACGCGATCTGGTTCTTGCTCCTCGAGCGGTTCCCCGCACCGACCGTGAGCACATGGGCGTTCCTTACGCCAGTCGTGGCGCTCGCGGCCTCCGTCGTGATCTTCGGAGAGAGTTTGGATTTCTTCCAGATCATCGGGGTCGTGGCCGTGCTGGCCGGAGCGCTCGTGGTCGCACGCACCGCCGCCGCCGACCTGGATCCACTCATCGCGCCGCCCCGAAAAGGAAAAGCTCCGAAGGTGTGAGACCGTCGAGTAGGTACCGCATGCCGCACCAAGAGGAGATGATCCCGGAAGCCCAGGCAGCTCGACTAGCACGCGACAATTGGAATCAGGCCGCGGACATCTGGGAGGACTTCGTTGAGCATGGAAAGGATGACAGCCGGGAGCTCGTGCATGGCCCGGCACTGTTGCGCGCAGTAGGACCCGTCCGGGGTACTCGGGTGCTCGATATCGGTTGCGGACAAGGGTACTTTACAAGGAAACTCGCGGCCCGCGGCGCCCGGATCGTTGGCGTCGATTGGTCTGTGGGCATGATCGATCGGGCTCGGGCGCTGGAGAGTCGAAAACTACTAGGAATCGACTATCGTGTGCTCGATGCGCGGCATCTACAGGCGCGATTCCCCCGCAAATCCTTCGACCTGGCGGTCGCGTGTATGTCGTTCATGGATGCCCCCGGCCTAGACCAAATCCTTCGCGGCGTGCATCAAGTGCTAACAACGAACGGCCGGCTGGTCTTCTCGATTACTCACCCGATGAACAGCTCTCGGGTTTCGCGGTGGGAGACGGAGCGCGTGGGAGCACATGGCGCCCGGATTGTGGACGGGTACTTTGACGAGGGGGCTACGCCAATGCACTGGAGGCAAACCCGTCTCAAACGGTCGTTCTTTGTCCCGCATTGGCATTTCACCCTTGGCACGTGGTTCAGAAAGCTCCATCAGGCCGGATTTGAGGTGTCAGATATGGCAGAACCGAGACCTAGTCAGCGCCAGATGCGGACCCATGTCCGTCTGGAGGGACCCGGACGGGTGCCGTTTTGGCTCATCGTCAGCGCGCAAAAGGTGTCGACCCCCCCTGGAAGGGGCCGGACGCGCCGGCAGGCAAGCGCTCCAGCGACGTGAGGCAATCGGAACTGGACCCCTAGACCCATCTTAGGAGAAGTGTCCGACAAACCCGACCCGGTATGTACAAATTAACGAAATACGCATAAATACGTGTTATCTCGATGGGTGCTTCACCGGGAAGGGAGTGAATGGGCGTGACGACCTGTTTGATCCAATCTGCCGCGACAACGATCATCTTCGACGATGGCGCAAGATTCACGGTTCCCCGGAGGCACACCGATTCCCCGGAAAAGACCGCCAGTTCAGTGAGCAGACTGTTTCGCGTGGACCGGTTCGACTTCGCCGTGGCCATCGCTTAGACCGCTGGAAAGCCAGCCACCCTGGTCCCATCGGGATTCGGATAGCTCTCACCTGAACGTTGGCTCCTCAGGGTCCTCTGGGACCCGGATTCTCCCCGTACTTGTTGCGGCCCCATCATCGGGGGCGCGTTCCCGCCTACCGGCGCCGCCTGGTTCTCACCGGTTCCGCTCGCGGCTCACGAAGAGGAGGGTTCCGGAGACGAAGCAGGCCGCGGAGATGCCGAGGACCACGAGCAGGTCTACGAGCGGACTGTAGAGAGCCATCGAGCCGTAGACGGAGGTCCCCCGATAGGCGAGGCTGCGCATCAGGTCCACCAGGTATGTCGCGGGCATCGCGTGGACCATGACGTTCAGGAAACCGCTGGACTTGCTGACAGGAATGAGCGCGCCCGAGAGGAACAGCTGGGGAAACATGACCACGATGACGGCCTGATCCACCGCCTTCGGACTGTTCGCGAAGACGCCCGATAGGAGGATCCCGAGCGCCCCTCCCAGGAGCAGCGCGAGAGGCGCGACCCACAGGATGCCCAAGAGGAGCCCGAGCGTCAGAGGTACACCGATGAGGTACGCGACGAGGAAGAAGGGGGCGATCTCCAAGAACCCGACGACGCTCCCGCCCATCACCTTCCCCACGCCAATCGAGAACCGAGAGACTGGGGCCACGAAGATCTCCTGTGTGAACCCCGTCTCTCGTTCCTCCACCAGCGACGTGACGCTCATCATCGTGTACTGGACTAGCATGCAGGCCACCATGCCCACTAGGGCGAACTGGAGGAAGTTGTACGGGAGTCCCGTCGCGAGGTTCTGCGCGATGGCCACTCCGAATATTCCAAGGAAGACGACGGGGAACAGGAAGCTGAACCCGAGGTACGTCTTCCAGTCCCGGCGTAGGATCAGCAGCTCGCGAGCGCAGATCGCGATCGCCGCGTTGGCCTCCTTGACGACCGTCAAGTTCCGACTCCCTCCGCGGGGGCTTCTTCCCGCCCGAGCTTCTCGATGTACGCCTCCTCGAGCGTCGGCGTGTGCAGGCGCATTTTGCTCAGGGGCGTAGTGATCCTCGAGAGGAGTTCCTGGGGCGTCGGCTGGGCGAATCGCACCTTCAGGCTGCCGTCCTCGAGCGCCTCATAATCCGCGCCCCCGAGCTCTGCCGTCAGTAGCTCGCGGTCCGGGGCGTCCAGCTCGAGGTACCGGTCGGTGAGGGCAACCTTGATCGCGTCGGGAGTGCCCGAGTACAGCAGGCGCCCCTTGGAAACGATGAAGACACGATCTGCGCCCTCGGCCTCCTCGATGTAGTGGGTTGTTAGGAAGATGGTAGTTTTCTCCTCCCGCTGGACCTTTCGGAGGTGAGACCAAAGGCTCTGGCGGCTGATCGGGTCGAGGCCCTGGGTCGGCTCGTCCAAGAAGAGGATCTTGGGCTTGTGCATGAGGCTACGGACGATCTCGAGCTTCCGCCGCATCCCCCCGGAGAAGGTGCCGAGGACCCGGAAGAGGTCCTTCTCAATGCCCAACATCCTCGCGAGCGCCTTGACCTGGTCTCGGTAGGCCTGGGGCATGAAGCGGAACGCGGGGCGGAACCCGTAGAGACCGTAGAGGGCGACGTGGAAGCGCAGGTTCTCCTCGGCTGTGAGCCGCAGGTCGAGGCTCGGGTTCTGAAAGATGATTCCGATGCTCGCGCGGATCTCTCGTGCGCTGGTGTCGAGGTCGAACCCCGCGACTCGGACCGAGCCGCTCGTCTTGGCAAGAGAGGTCGTGAGGATGGAAATGGTGGTGCTCTTTCCGGCCCCGTTGGGGCCGAGGAAGGCGACGAACTCCCCCGCGCCGACCTCGAGGCTGATCCCGTCTACGGCGGCGGTCTTTGCGCCTTGGTACCGCTTGACGAGGTCCCGGACCTGGATGACGGAAGGGGCGGAGGAGATCAACATCGGCAAACCTTACTAACAGTATTGTAATTTAACATCGTTAATTAAGGTTATCTGCCCCCTCGCTTTACCCCGTTCGGTTCAGGCGTCGCGATGAGACAGCGGAGCGTGCGGAAGCGTCCCCACGTCAACCCCGAGGCAGTCGTGAAGGTGGCCATGGAGCTCCTCGATGCCGAGGGCATGGAGGGGGTCACTTTCCGTGCCGTCGCCAAGAAGCTCGGGGTCCAGCCCCCTGCCCTCTATTGGCACTTTGTGAACAAGCGAGACCTGATGGACGACCTGGCACAGGCCATTCTCGTCCAAGGGGGGGTCGGCGCGATCGTTCCTCCCACGAAACCCTCAGAATGGCGGGGGTGGTTGGCTCAGATGGGGCGCACAGTCCGCTCGGCGCTGGTCGCCCACACCGACGGGGGACGGGTCGTGGCAGGAGCCTCGTTTCATCGCGCGAAAGCGCTCGCCCGACTCTCGGTCACGTCGGCCCAGGTGCTCCGCGACGCGGGCTTCGGACTAGCGGAAGCGGTCATGGCCACCACGACAGTCATCGATTACGTCTGGGGCTTCGTCATCGAGGAGCAGGAGGGGACCGGTCCCGAACCGAAGGACGAAGACTCGTCACCGGGTGCGGACGACCCAACCCGCGCACCGGACTTCCTCGCGATGGCGTTCGGAGTGGAACTGGCGATGGCCCCTCAAGTCCAGGCGATGATGGAGGAATGGGACCGGCTGAGCGACGCCCAGAAGTTCGAATGGGGACTTCAAACGATTCTCGAGGGTCTCGCTGCCTCGAAGCGATCCGGGCGACGAGCGAAGCCCAGTACTACCGCTTAGGAGTCCCTTTCGAGTTTCGCGGGCGGGGCCCGTGCTGGTGCCACGCTCCTAAAGAACTACTTTGGAGCTTGAACAGTGGAAAACGGGCGTTTGAGGGGCATACGTACCGGCGATTTCTCGCCGGTACGGCCAGGTCGCGGTAGTAAGCCCCTCTACTGCCGCACCGATAGGGAATCATGCCCCTCAATCGACCCCCACGACATCTCCGACGCCTACGCCGAACTGGCCTCGATCGTCGCTCGGTCCTCCGCCGAACGAAGAAGCTAGCCAACCTTTTCCGGCCCCGGGGCAACCCGGGGCCGCCCAAATAGGGCCCTACTGATGCATCCCGCCACCACGAGTCGGGTAGGTAGGTTGAGGCCCTGGGCCGGACAGAGTCGAAGCAGGCGAAGTTAGAACTCGAGAGGTGAGGGGGAAGTAATGTTCGATCGCGAGGGGCGCTCCACGGTTTTCATCCGACCCGTGCTGAATTGTCTGCCCAGACCCGGACGGACGACATGGTCGACGCGCGCGGCTCAGAACGGATTCTCGCTGTAATCGATCGGCACGTCCACCACGGAGGGAGCCTTAGAGTCGATCGCCTCTCGCAGGACTCCACCAAACTCGCGCGCATTGGACGCCCGGAATCCACGGGCGCCGAACGACTCAGCGAGCCGGACCAGATCCGGATTCCCGAATTCCGTTCCGAAGGTCCGACCGGCTTTCGCGAGCTGCTTGATCCGAATGCTTCCCAAGCCTTCATCCCGGAACACGATGTTCGTCGTGGGGCAGCCTTCGCGACGAGCCGTCTCGAGCTCTTGGACATTCATTAGGAAACCCCCGTCGCCGCTGACGGTTACTACGTGGCGGTCGGGGTACAGGATCGCGGCCGCGAGGCCCCCCGGCAGCGCAATCCCCATCGAGGCGAGCCCGTTGGAGATAATCACGGTGTTCGGTCGGGACGCCGGAAAGAAACGGCCGACCCAGAGCTTGTGCGCCCCCACATCGCTGATAACGATGCCTTCCGGAGCGAGCGCCGCCCTCAGTTCGCGTAAGATGCGGCGGGGGTCGGATCGTCCGTCGGGAAGGTCGCGACCTCCTTCGAGCGCGTGGAGAATCGGTTCGCGGAGGGTTGAGACCCGGCGGTCGTCCTTTGGTGTCGGGATTCGTTCCCGAAGCAGCTGCAAGGACTCGCGGATGTCGGCGACAATCTCGACCGAAGGAACGTAGTGCGACGAGACCTCGGCGGGAGTGAAATCGACGTGAACGATTCGCTGGTCAGCCCGAGGATTCCAGTGCTCGGGGTCGTACTCGACCAGGTCGTAGCCAACACATATCACGAGGTCCGTCTGGTCGAAGCCGAGAGTGCGGTAGTCGGACCCCGGCCGCGCGAGGGCGAAAAGGTTCATCGGGGACTCCCACGGGATGGCTCCCTTGCACATCAGTGTGAGGGCAACGGGGATCCGGAGCTTCTCGGCAAAGCGGGCCAATTCTGCGGAGGCATCGCCGCGGATCACTCCGTTCCCGGCGAGGATCATCGGTGCGCTGGATCGGCGAATGAGCTCGGCGGCACGGTCAAGACTGGGTCGGTCGGGCGACGGGCGCCGGACGCGTTCCCACGGGATGGGATGTTCCGTGGCTTCCGCCTCGGCGATGTCAGCGGGGAGCTCGAGATGCGTCGGTCCCGGTTTCTCCGTTTGCGCGATCTTGAACCCCTTGCGGACGGCCTCCGCGGTCACCCGCGGGTTCTCGATCCGAGCGTTCCACTTGGTAATCGGGTGGAACAGCTTGAGCACATCGATGTACTGATGCGACTCCCTGTGAATGAGTGAGAGATCTTCTTGGGCCGTAATCGCGACCAGCGGTGCCCGGTCGAGATAAGCGTCTGCCACACCCGTGACGAGGTTGGTGGCGCCCGGCCCCAGCGTAGCGACGCAGACACCCGCCCGCATCGATAGCCGACCGTAGAGGTCCGCCATGAATGATGCTCCCTGTTCATGCCGGGTGAGGACGAACCGGATCGAGCTCGAGCCGAGCGCCTCCATCAGCTCGATGTTCTCCTCGCCGGGAATCCCGAACACCGTCGTAACGCGCTCGTTCTCGAGGGCCTTCACCACGAGCTCCGCAACGTTCATTGGACCTTGACCATCCACGGCTCAGAATCCTGAAGATTCCATACCTGGGGAGCTACAGCCACGACATTAGTAAATCGGAGCTGGACGGACTCGTGTCACCGCCCGGAGCGGTAGGGGTATCGAGTTATCGCGGGTGGAAAGCGGCGTAAAGACTCAGCACCGTGTTGCAAAGGGGAGTTGAACCTCCGGAGGTTCGAACATTGTAGATTGTTCTCCGGACCGATTTGAACCGACGACCTCCCGGTTATCAGCCGGACCGTCAGGGAATCTGCCGTTCGGAACCCCTCTACCCGATCTGGGACCCGGAAGACCCCCCCACAGATGCCCTGGAACGTTCATTCGCTTGGCTCGCCGATTCCGCGTACGCTGAGGTCGCTCGGTCCTCCACCGAAAACGACCCAGACTGAACCCTTTCTGGCCCCGGGGCAATCCGGGGCCGCCCATTTTTTCCCTCGATCTGGGTGCCCGATTCAAGGGACAACCCACTCAGCGACCTGAGCTGATTTTCCGTGGTACGGGCGGGGCGACCACGGTCCCATGGCTCACTTGGTAGACCGGGAGCCCCATGTTGTCGTACATTCCGACAGCTTTTTGGACGGCCGAGACGACCAGCTTGAGCTTGATCATTTTGGGTCCCGAATCGTCGAATAGGTACTCGTTCCAAGGCTCCTCGAGCGTCCGGAATTGAACCTCTACCTTCTCGGCGGTCTGGACCTCATCCGGAGTGGCGGGGTGTGACGGTGGCTTTCCGCGGATTTTCGGGGGAGCGTTGACTGATACGAGGGCCACGCTCGATGGCGCATACTGCGGCTCCGGAATGCCTTCAATTGAAATCTTCAACAGCTTGAGAAGCACAACTCGAGCCCGAATCTCGGCATTCTCCTCAAGCTCGTAGATTCCCCAACCTTCTTTGCCGATAGTGAATTCTATGTCCTTTGCGCGTCGCCAGGCCTCCGGTGTAGGGACGGCCATGCTCTAAACAGGAAGCGGGGCGAATCCCCCAGGGATGATTGTCGTGGTGGATATTGGCAATGTAGAAGGTGGAGGACCGAGGGTTGTATCCGTCCGGCGACCTTCCGAAGAAAACGTGGTCGTCCCGTTTGTGACCAGACGTCCGTGAAGAGTCTGTTCTTTTCCCCCGCGTCTAACAAGGACCGTGACCGCAAATGAGAGATGTGCAGTGGGAAGCCCCCCCTCGACCCGGGTCCACTGACCCGGCGCGAGTTGGAACAACTCGTCAACCGATTGAATCCGCTTCCGTGCCATAGTTAGTTGTCTACGCTTTCTCATAGCGACGCCTCTCACTTAAGGTTGCCCGGCGAGCGGTTACGACCTCAACTCCGCCATCCTTACGGCGCTCGACGACGATGAAGATAATCATGCCCGAAGAAGGCACCCGGGCGATTACCTCTAGGCGGGGGTTTGTGGCGCTTTTTATGCGACGGACGTACGCATTAGAATCGCCATCCCACGCCGCCTGAATGTCGTCCAGTTCGATGGCATGACGTCCGATGTGACCGGCCCGTCGCCGTTGTATCGGTCCAAGCCTTCGACCAGCCATACCGCGTGGGCCTTCCACGCCCCAGGCGAATTAAGATCTCGTGCCAGAGTTGTAGGGATTCACCTTTGTGGTCAGGCTGACGGGGCGCCGAAGGCCGGGTAGCCTTTCCCTCTGAGCGCGTCCCGCACCACTTCGACAAACTTCAGACCACGGATCCGACAGGTCCGATAGACCGACATCAGCCGCTCGAGCACCTCCGCCCCGTGCCACGAGCGGCGGCCTCCGCTGATCTTCCGATAGAGCACGTCCTGGCGCACGTGGTTCTCGGCGAGGTTGTTGTGCCAGGCGACCCCGGGCTTGCGCACGAACGTGAACACCATCGTCCGCTTGCTCCAGAGCTCCTTCGAGATCCGAGCGGCATCCCGGTCCTTCCACGGGTGCAACACGAGGTGGGCGAGCGCCCGCCTCGATGCCTTGTGAGCCCTCCGCCGCGCTCTGCCCGAGGCGTTCGGATGCCCCTCCGACCAGAGCACGGTCCCTCGCAACAACCCTCTCAACCGATCGGCGAACTCGAGGAACTCTTCGGGCGGTCGACCCGCACTGGTGAGCTTCGCCTCGGCCACTCGCAGCAACGGTCGGGGCTCGACACGATGGAGCACCTCGGCCCGCTCGACCCATCGGTTGATGTGCAAGAGATCGAGCTGGTGGTCCGCCGTCGTCAGGCAGTTGTAGGGATCCCACGCATCGCGCACGAGGGTTCCCTCGAACCCTTCGAGCATCTCGCGGACCACCTCCTGACCTCGGCTCGGGGCGATCCGGTAGACCACCGCGGTGACGTGGACGAACACCCAGAGCCAGCCGTTCTCCCCGTTGATGCGGAAGCTCGTTTCGTCCCCGTGGACCACGGGGACGTGGCGGAGCTGAGCCTTCAGCGACTCGTAGAGCGGCCCCAGCGCCTCCGCCGCCCAACTCTCCATCTTCAGCACGGCGGCGGGGCTCACTCGAACTCCGTGAGCTTCCTCGAGGCAGTCGACGACCTTGGCGACGCTGAGTCCGAGCATCCGCAGGTGGATGGCGCGGGAGAGAAGGACGAACCCGAACTGCTGGTGGGGAGGGAACGGGTCGGGCGGCTCGACCCGATGATGGCAGCCCGGGCACCGATAGCGGGGGATCTCCACGTCGAACACGAGGGGCTCGGGCGGAGGAAGATCGGTGATCGTTCTCTTCCGCACCTCGAAGGGTGCTCCGAGCCTCGTTCCGCAGTCGAGGCATCGCTCGAGCGCGAGGCGGAGGGGCGGGGAGTTGGGCTCGGGCCGAGGGCGAGCTCGGCCCAGGTGACCGGGCTGGCCCCCGGCGGGACGCGTTGGGTCCTCGCGGACCCTGCGGCGATAGAAGACCCTGCTCGAGGGGACGCCCCACGCCTCGGCGGTCTTGTCGTCGGGCGCGAGGAGGTGGAGGGTCGACTTGTAGCGTCGGAGTTCCTCCTTCAGCCGACGAATCTCATCGCGCGCGGAGTCCCGCTCTTCCTCCACGCGTCGAAGGCGACGGAGCTCTTCCAGCAGTCGCCGAGCCTCCTCTCGCGAGAGCGGGGACTTGCCGTCGGCGTGTCCCTGGAGTGCATTCTCGAGGTGCAGGAAGCTCACGTCGCCCTCGCTTCGCGAGGGCGCGGGACACCGGAAAGAACTTACGGCGGAGAGGAATCAACCGGAAGACGGTTCACAAAGGTGAATGGCTACGCCCTCCCGAGGCATTCCACACGGTCAGGCCCCACCCACTCGCCGAAGTCGGTACCGCGTGCTCGCTTACGTCGAACACTTCGATCGTGACCATATCCCACCAGTGCCCGAACGGCGAAACGACGGTAAAGTTGAACTGTTGGTCCCCGCCCGAAGCGGATACAAGCGGGGGCCCTAGCGTTCCGGGTGCGTAGCAGGTCAGCTGCGGCGTAGGGGCGCTGTAAACGAGGATGAACCAGCCACCGATCACAAGCGCCGCGACGATTGCGACACCGACGACCACGACGAGCAGCTGGGTCTTCTTCTCCACACGTACGAAATGCCTCCAGCCCGTATAGACTTGGCGTCCAATCAGTCGGAGCCTCGAAAGGACTACTCCACCAGTCCCTTCGGGCCAGGGTCGCCTGGGTCCGAGTTCGAGTTCACGGAGACGGAGCAATCCCGTATCCGATGGCTTCGTAGAGGAGGCGGCCCGCGTGGTTAGGGCATAGATAGACCACGTGTACTTCTCCGGTCGGGTCTCTCGCAACTAGCTCGTCCGCGGAAGCCAACCTGCCGCGGCGGTAGATCTCGACCTTCTGTCCGCACCTCGCAGCCCCAACTTTGAAGTCGCATTTCGTTCCGCCGAACATCGATCGACCCTAGAGACGCGCTGGCGATGAAGGATTCGACTGTCGGATCCGGTCCGATTCGGACTCCTCCGTAACTGAATTGAGTGAGACCGGATTTCGTGAGGGCGTGCGTGCTGAACTTCGCCCACTCTTGGCCACTCTGCTCGTGGTTGCGGGGCTGTCACTCCTGCCGCTTGCCTTTGCATTTCCCCCGCAACCGTGTTGTTCCAAGACGGCCAGTGGGTTCACCGAATGCAATACCGGGTGTGACTTGCTCACGCCGGTGTACCCCAATCCATTTTTGCTGTTCCTAGGATCACTGCTTGTCGTCTTAGCCATTGTTCTGGTCGTGCGCACTAGACGGCGGCTCGTTAGAGCAGCGGGCTAAAGCCTCCGGACAAACCGGGCGGCTTCCACCGTTCAAGACCCGAGTTCGCTACTTAGAGCCCGAGTCGATGGTTGGCCTCGGTGGCGGCCGAGATCATGCCAGGAGCGTTCTCCGCGAGAGCGTTGATCTCATCCGATGCCTCTCTGCCGCCATCTCGCCTGGTTCTAACCCAATCTTGGGATGGACTGTACGGAGAGTCCTTCAACCGGTCTGCCTATGGGTTCGGATTGGAGGACGCCGTGCCCGAAAGGGAACGGCGGTGGACCAAACGAGTCGAGGCATGGGCGAGGGCACAGGAGATAGAGAAGAGATCCCAGGAAACGTACGCCGAGCATCTCTGGCGGTTCCCAGAGTATTTCGCGCAGGTCGGCTTTCGGGGCGTCTACAGCGCGACGGCCGTGACGCGGGAAGCCGTTCTCGCGTTCAAGTTCGAAGGAAAGGGTTACCGGGGAATCAACCGGGGAAAGGAGCTTGCGATCACGACGCGAGCGATGGACCTCGGTCTCCTTCGGAGCTTCCTGGCGTTCGAACAGGTGCCGCTGGCGCTCGACGAGAAGCTCTTTCGGTTCCGGCGGGGCCAGGTCAGACCCGACCGGATCCGACGGATGGACTCGAGGGAGGAGATCGCCGCGGTCTTGGCCCGAGCTCCCACAGACGAGGCCCGGGCAGTCTTTGCGCTCGGGTTGTACGGTGGGCTACGACCCGGCGAGGCACGAGCTGTGACGGTGGCGGACGTCGAGCCTTCGTTCACGGGGAAGTCGTTCGTCCGGGTGCGGAAGGGAAAGTGGTCGAAGCCCCGGCTCGTGACATTACCCCGGCACGCGCGGAACTTGCTGCTCGCCGCGGTCGTCGGCAAGCGGCCAGAGGACCGAGTCTATCCGTACGGCCGGACGCGGCATGCCCGAGACTTGGCGGCTGCCTGCGAAGCCGCCGGTACGAGGCACTACAGCCCGCACGACCTGCGGAGGACCTACGCGTCGATGATGTTCGCCGCGGGGGCTCCTTTGGAAGCCGTGCAGGACCAGTTGGGGCACGAAGACCCACAGACCACGCGCCACTACCAGGGCCCGGTTCGGGTCGACGCCGCGGTCGCGCTGCTAGAGAATTACCTGGGAGCTTGAAAAATGGAAAAAGGGCGTTTGAGGGGCATACGTACCGGCGATTTCTCGCCGGTACGGCCAGGTCGCGGTAGTAAGCCCCTTTCTGTTTCAGGCAGCATTCGACTGCGCGCCTTCCTCGACGGTCGGGAAACCTTCTTCATCCCGTCACTTAGGGCTTGCTCCTGGGGAGCCGGCCGTTTCACCATATCCCAAGGGATCCTCCGACGCAACGCCTTCACCGTGCCCTTGGGCTGTGTCGTTTCTGCTCCGTTGCTCGCGCTCTCGCCCGGTGGGTTCCCGCCCACCCCCATGGCTTCCGGAGAGGGGACTTTCCTCAGCGGTCGGTTGTTGCCAACGCGGGCCACCGTCAGCTGCCCTCCGCCTCCTGGCGGTCGGAGCGACGCGGGACGACTCAATAACGGTTCGCTCGTCTCGCTTCGACGTTCGACGGGCCCCGGCCAAACGACAATAAGGGCACCCCCTTCGACCGACCATGGGAACGCCGGATGCGAATCTGTCGACGGCTTCCGGCAACCCCATCAGCGGACCCGTCCTCATCCCCAACCTCTACCTCGACTCCGGCCAGATCGTGGAGGCCGACGCCGGCCAGTTCGAACCCGTCCTGGACGACGCCGGAAAACCGGTCGACCTGTTCGAGGTCTCGGACCGGCTCGTCGCGAAGTTCCAGCGCTTCTGCGTGGTGGATCTCGAGGGAGTCCGTCGAAACCGGCCGCAGCTCGACTACCTCCAGGAACTTTCGCGGAGCGGTGAGCTCTGGGTAGACGCCGGGATTCGAACGGGGGACCAGGTGATTGACATCCTCGTGACCGGCGCGCGCCGGACCGTTCTTAGTACTGCCTATCTCCTCGGCGCCAAACAGCTCCGCCGCGCTTGGCGGCTCTCCACCGAGATCCTCTTCGCGGTCGAAACCGAGGGGGCCGTCGTTCGTTCGCGGGGGAACGACTGGGACGGGATGCCCGCCGCGGAAGCGGTCGGGAACGCCCGAACGGCTGGCATCGTCGATGTGATTGTGCGTAGCCGAAGCGGTCCGGTCGACTGGTGTCTCGTCCGCCAGCTCGCGACCCAAGGGCCCACTTGGGTCGACGGAGCGTCCGGGTCTTCGCTGCCGTTCCAACTCTCCTCGGCCCAGGCGGTCGGTGGGTTTTTCGACCCGCCCCGTGCACTGCTGATCGGTTCGGAGGAACATTCGTGAATGCACCAGGGCAGGACGACCGGCGTTCTCCCCCAAACCGCCCAGGGAGCTCAGCCACAACGGGCCGCGTTGGTCTTTCCAATCCTAGCCCAGTCCGGGATGATGAAGCCTAGAACCAGCTGATCGGTGATGAATGATGGGCGAGCTGACCGGACCTCAAGGACGTGCCCGGAAAACATGCGTTTAGACCCCTGCCGGAGCGGGTTTAGCGATGGGCCGGACCGGGCCGACGACTCCACGGTAGAGGATTGACCCGCTGTCCCGACCCTCCCGACTGTCCCGACCGATTAGGTAACCAGGGATCTAGAACGGTCGCTCCGGAGGTCTATCACGAGGTCCACGGCCCCGAACACCGCCACGAGGATTCCCACCACGAGGAGGCCCATGTAATCGTTCAGCTGGTTCGTCGACACGGAGGCCATGCAGGACGCGTCAGTCGCCAGGCGTTCAGGAACGCGATGGCCTCCGCGCCGATGGCCACTAAGGCCAGACCGATCGCGAGCGTGACCGCACCGTGGAAGGACCTCCGCAGCAACCGGACCCGCTCGGACTCGGACATCTTCGCTCCCTCTCCCGCTCAACCGCGGAGAGAGGGAGAGAGATGGTCCGCGGGGCCTCCTCATGGGACCCGACCGCGCCCGAGCGCGGGAGGGGCCCACGAGCGGAGCGAGTGGGAGGGACCCGCGCACTGAATGCGGATGTTAGGATTTCGCTGGGGAGTAAGTGTAGATTCTCCAACCTCCCGCC
>JBARJD010000025.1:0-5168 GCA_049800095.1 Thermoplasmata archaeon
GCTCGCGCGCGCGGCTGTACGCGTTGGAAGTGAGCAGCTCGCCGAGCGAGGGGGAGTACTCTGCGAGGAGCGCTTCCGCCCCGGGGAGGAACGGGTACTGGGCCCAGAGATCCCGGTCGGTTACAGCCGGGGCGCTACGAATTGCCATAGGAGCAGGAACACGATGATGAGCGAGGCGAGGACGGTCATCTGACCGGAGAAGTTGTCGAGTTGCGCCGTCGTCCAACCCGTCCGAATCCGTGCGGCGATGCCAGAGACCCAATCCCGGAAGAGGAGGTTCCCATCGAGGGGGATCAACGGGAGCGCGTTCGAGAGTCCGAGCAGGAGGCTCATCCAGGTGATCCAATACAGGAGATTGACGAGGATCAGGACGTTGCCGGTGCCGAGTCCCACGAGCGGTCCGGTGACGTGGAAGTAGGTGGCGCTCGTCCCCTGGATCGGCGAAGCGAGCGCGAACGGAAGGGACAACCACTCCACGAACCCGAGCAGGGGGCCCGCCGCGCTGTTCCACGGCGTGGTCATCGTCGAGAGCAGCCCGGCGGGTTGCAGGTACGTCGGTTGGATGGCGACGCCCAGGAAGCCCCGTGTCTTGTCATACGGGGAGTTCGACAGCAATGCAGTGCCCGAGCTGTACCGACTCTGATACGGGTTCCACCACGTGAGCGTCACCGATTGGCCGGGATGACTGGCATCCAGCACGTTCTGCAGGGTGGCGATATTCGGCGTGGCGGTGCCGTTGATCTGCGTGATGAGGTCGCCGGCCTGGAGGCTCAGATTGGCCGCCGGCGTCCCGACCTCGATCCCGGCCAGCTCCACGCCGGAGACCGCCGGATGCACCGAGGTGGTGATCAGAAGGATCAGCAGGAGGAAGGTGACCAGCGCGATAAGGAAGTTGGCCAGGATGCCGGCGGCGCCGACCCGGTCCCTTGACCGGCGGCTAGCGGACTGCATCTGCGTGTCGTCCTGCTCGACGAAGGCGCCGACGGGGACCACGAGCCAGAGGATCCCCACGCTCTTGACGCCGATGTTCTGCGAACGCGCCACGATGCCGTGGAACATCTCGTGGAGCACGATGCCGATCACGATCGCGACGAGCCCGTACCCCAGCGGGATGAACGGGTTGATCCCCGGCAGGCCCAACGCTTCCGTCGGGGTCGGTGCCCGCGCGGCCCCCAGACCGAAGGCGAGGACCGCCTCGACGGCGAGGACCACGACGATGAGGGCCATCGCCGCGCCGGCGAGGACGATGCCGAGGTCCCCGACCACCGACCAGAACCGCTTGAACCGGCCGAGCCGTTCCAGCAGACCCAACCCGCGCTTCGTCTTGGTCATCAGCAAGGGACCGAGAAGCGAGAGCGACCGGTCGGGACCAATGCGCCCGCTCCGATAGAGGACGACGACTACGACCGCGTAGAACGCGATGAGGGCGACCGCGACGATCGTCCATTCGACCCAGGCTGCGAGCACGGTGTTCGTCTCCTTCGAAGCGGGCGCAGTTATAGGTTCTGCCGCGGCCGGGGACGCGGGGAGCCCCTCAGCCCTTGACGACGCCGATCGGGACGAGACGCGCCACGCGACGGGTGAGCCCCGCGCCCTCGGCGACGCGGACGACCTCTTCGACGTCCTTGTAGGCGCCGGGCGCCTCCTCGGTGACTCCTTCCCGCGACGCCGAGCGGACGAGGATCCCCTGCTCGCGCAGCTTCCGCGTGACCTCCTCGAATCGGAATTGCCGGACCGCGGCATGGCGCGAGAGACGGCGCCCGGCGCCGTGGCAGGAGGAGCCGAACGACCGGTCCATCGAGGTCGGGAGTCCGGCCAGCAGGTAGCTCGCCGTACCCATATCTCCGGGCACGAGGACCGGCTGGCCAAAGCTCCGGTAGTCGGCGGGGACTTCCTCCCGGCCCGCGGGGAAGGCCCGCGTGGCGCCCTTGCGGTGCACCAGGACCCATCGGCGTCCATCGGGCACCGCGTGCTCTTCGACCTTGGCCATATTGTGCGAAATGTCGTAGACGACGGCAAGGTCGAGCTCCTCGTCCGGCCGCTCGAAGACCTCGCGGAAGGCGCGACGGATGCCGTGCGTGATCACCTGTCGGTTCGCCCACGCAAAGTTCGCGCCGGCCGCCATGGCCGCGAGGTACCGCTGTCCCTCCTCGGAGCCGATGGGAGCGCAGGAAAGCTGCCGGTCGACGAGATGGGTGCCCGCCCGGGCGAGGTACTGGTCCATGACCCCGATGTAATCGGTGGCCACCTGATGACCGAGTCCACGCGACCCGCAGTGGAGCATCACGGTGACCGTGCCCTTCTCGAGGCCGAGCACGTCGGCAAACTCCGGGTAGAACACCTCGTTCACGCTTTGCACCTCGAGAAAGTGATTACCGGACCCGAGCGTGCCGAGCTGCTTCAGTCCCCGCTGCCGCGCCGCCGGGCTCACGAACTCCGGCCGGGCGCTGGCCAGTCGGCCCTCCTCTTCCTGGAACGGCAGGTCCTGGGCGCGGCCGTACCCGTGGTCGACCGCCCATCGGGCCCCCCCGGCCAGCACCTCGTCGATCTCCGCGGCTTGCAGCGCGATGGGACCCTTCGAGCCCACTCCACTAGGTACGTACCGGTACAGCGCTTCCACGAGGGGGCCCAACCGGGCGCGGATCTCGTCCACCGCGAGCGAAGTGCGGAGGAGCCGGACCCCGCAGTTGATGTCGTACCCGATGCCGCCGGGGGAGACCACGCCCTCTTCGAGGTCAAAGGCCGCCACACCCCCGACGGGAAACCCGTAACCGTAGTGGATGTCCGGCATGGCGAGGGAGGCGCGCTGGATGCCGGGGAGCGTCGCGACGTTCGCCAGCTGGAGCAGCGAGGGGTCGGTCCGAAGCGGCTCGAGAAGCGCCGGGTTGGCGAACAGTACCCCGGGCACCTTCATTCCCGGGACCTCCGTGGGAGCGATCTCCCATCGGAACTCGTCGAGCTGGGTCAGCGTCGGTACCTGGGACACGGTCGCCGCCAGCGGGCTGGCCTATTTAGCCCGGGGCGGCGTCAGCGTCGCGTGCCGCCGTTCCCTTCGTACGAAGCTTCATGGACGCGGCGGAGTTGAGGCAGAACGATGAGCACGCCGGTTCGGACCCGCGGGGGTACAGGAACGACGCCGCCCGTCGCGCCCTCCGTGCGGGCGATCGTGCTCGGGGACCGACCCGAGGTCCTCTCGATGCTGAATGCGCTCCTCCGGACCGAAGGGGCTCAGGTGGTCGAGCAAACCTCCGACCCGCGGGACCTCCCCGAGGATGCCGGACGGCGGGCCGACGTGGTCTTCATCGAGGCGGTCGGCCTGCATGGCTCTCGCTGGAAGGACCTGCTCCACGACGCACGCCGCCGCGTGCCGGACGCGCGGATCGTCCTCATCACGCGCGGCCCAGGGACGTCCCTCGAAGCGCCGGCGCGGCTCGAAGGCGCGGACGGCCTAGTCCAGTACCCGATCCAGCCCGAAGCGTTCTCCCAGGTTCTCTCGGGTCTCTTCCCCGCGGTGGAGTTCCCCTCGCGCAAGAGCCACGTGAGCGGGGGATACGCCCCTCCCCGCAACTCGTCCTAGTCGACAGGGTCCCTCTCCGAGGGACCGTGATCACCCTCGCCGGACGGGGGCAACCCTCAGGTAGCCTCGCGTCGTCCCGGTGGTGGATCCCCGATGCAGCTCCGCGTGCTCTTCTCGATCGTGAACATCGGGATCTTCCTGGTCCTGTTCGCCCTCGAATTCGTCATTCCGAAGTACGCGACCATCCTGTTCTACCTCCTGCTCGCTTGGTTCGTGGCGAGCTTTCTGATCCTCCGGCTACCGTTCATGTCCCGAAGAATCGGAGGCAAGCCGGCGCTTCCGCCCGCCCCCACCCCCGCGGGGGCTCCCCTCCCCTCGATGGGGGCACCGCTGACCCCGGGGGTCGACGCCGCCGAGATCGGATTCTGTCCTCACTGCGGGACGCATGTCGCGCCCGGGACCCTCGTCTGCCCGTCGTGCGGCCGGTCCACGCGGATCGGTTGAGACCGGCCCCCGGGCGAAGGCGTATCTCCCCGGCATCGTCTCGGCTCGGCCGATGCGAGGGTACGTTCCGCCGGTCTCGTTCGGGGCCGTGCTCGCCGCCCTTGGAACCGGCACCGTGATCGGGGTGGGCGTCGCGGTGGTATTTCACCGGCTGTACCTCATCCCGGTCGTGATCGGGGTCGCGCTGGCCCTCGGTATCGTTTACATTTTCTTGATGCTCGGGAGCCCCGAATCCGACCCGGAACTCCCACCGGTTGGAGCGGACGAGCCGTTCGAGGATCCGGTGGAAGAGGCGGACCGGCTGGGGGCGTCGGGAGACGCCGGCGAGGTCGCCCCGCCATCGGAGGCCGGGTCCCTCTCGTTCGACCGTTCACCGCCGGCGCCCGCCCCGGCGCCCCTCACCGCGGACGAGGTGGCCGACGAGGAACCGGGCTACGACCCGGTCGAGGACGCCGACCGCCGGGACGCCGCGACGCCTCCGAAGGAAGCGCCCGCCTCACGCGACGAGGATCCGAAGTAGGACGTCCCGCGCCCCGACGTTCGCCCCGGGCGTCACATGGAGCGACGCGACCTCGCCGGCGACCGGCGAGGTCACTTCGTTTCGCATCTTCATCGCTTCGACGACGAGGAGCACCTGACCGGCGAGGACCTTCTCTCCGTTCTGGACGCGGACCTCGAGAACCTTTCCGGGCATCGGCGGATGGACCGCCCGACCGGCGCCGTCCCCACTCTCCCTCCCCGATGGAGCCCCGTGGGACGAGACGACGGCGGCGCCCTTCCAGGACGGAGCCCGGGGCAGCGTCCCCGCGGTCGACTCGACGAGGAGCGTATGCACCTCTCCATTGACGGTGATGGAGCTGAGGGGAGCCGCATTTCCATCCCCGTGGGTTCGTACGTCCACCCGCTCGCCCAGGATCTCGAAGCTCACCGACCCGTCGCCTACGGCCTCTACGTGAACGGGCCACTCGTGGGCCCCCATCCGGACGACCTGGCGGCTGAGGTCGACGTCGACTTCCCGACGCTCACCGTCCAGGACGAGCACGAGTTTCGTGGACCCACCTCCCGCCCCGCATGAGGCGCGTCCGGCCTTCGCGAGCCCACGCGGTCGACGAGGTCGCGGCATTCGTCACGGTCCCCGCCGCGGGAG
>JBARJD010000026.1:0-15381 GCA_049800095.1 Thermoplasmata archaeon
ACTCGATCGCCTACGACCCTACCAAGGGCCCCCCGCACGCCCGGCTGACCCCGATCCTCTGAGCCGACGGCCGACGCCCTGCGCCGCGCCGGGGATGGAACGTGCCTCCGAGCGTGGAAGGGGCCGTTCGAGAGCGTCCGTATCTTTCGACGGCAGCCTTTTCCCGGTTTCCGCCCTTCGGGTCCAGTGTTCCGTCGGGTCGACTGTGTAATGCTCCGTGTCCCCGACCTGGAGCAGGCGCTCGAATTCTATTCCCACAAACTCGGGCGCCCGCTGTCGAGGCGGCGGGGGGAGGAAGCGGCCGGGCTGAAGTTGCCGGACTCTCGGACCGAGCTCGTCCTGCTGTCGGAGGAGGGAGCGCCAGAAGTCGACCTCATCGTGGATTCCGTCGACCAGGCGACGGCCACTTTCGTCGAACGGGAGGGACCGTGGTGGTTCCCCCGTTCGAGATCCCCGTCGGTCGGTGGGTCGTGGCGCAAGATCGGTTCGGAAACTCTCTCGTCTTGTTGGGCCTCTCCAAGGGGTGGCTCAAGACCGATGCCGTCGCAAATGTGATCGAGCCCTAATGGTTGAGTTCGTCATCCGGCCCAGGCGAATGTGGAACTGCTTTGGTCGATGGGAGCCCTATGGGAAGATCCCCGGGGCGACGACGATCAACACGAAAAGCACGAGCGCGGGCACGAGGGTCATCGCGAGGTCGTCGTCGAGTCCCGGGATCTTCGGCCATTCGACCGCGAGCGCTACGACCGCGGCGATCCCCGCGAACGCGACGGCGACGAACGCCGCCCAGTGGGTCACCAAGACGAGCGCACTCGCTCCGAGCAGAACGTAGACCGCACCGGGAAACCACGGGTAGGTGGATCGCCACCGGGACGAGATCCGCATCTCGCCGATGAGCGGGTCGATCAGCGCGGTTCCGAGCACGACGACCATCGCGATCGGAAGGGGGAACAGCAGTACCGCCGCGACCAGCGCCACGGCGTAGAACGTGTAGCTGGCGATCCGCGCCTTCTCGTAGGAGCGGATCGTCGGGAGCTCGACGCCCACCGCCCAGCGGAGCAACTCCAGCACCAGAACCAGGCTGAGCGCGACGAGCAGTAGCTCCTCGGTGGTGAACCATCCGACCAGGCGGTGGGGGAGCGCGTAGTAGAGGAGCACCAAAGCTCCGAGGCCGTGGAGGAACCGTCGATACGCCCGATCGCCGAGCGCAAAATCCCCGCCGAGGCGGCCGCCGATCCAGCGGCGTACCCGTCCCCCGGTGTGGAACTTCAGGGTCACACCCGTCGCGGGGCCTCTCGGACTATGGAGGTTTCGCCCCGCCCACGCCTCAAACTTTTATGCCGCGGGGCGACTCCGCCAACGCATGAAGGTCGCCATCCTGATCGGAAGCAAATCGGATATGCCAACGGCCGAGGCGGCCCGGCAGCGACTCTCCGAGTTCCACGTCCCGGCAGAGATCCATGTCGCATCGGCCCACCGGACCCCCGAGAAGGTGGACCGCCTCGCCCACGACCCCGACACGGACGTCTTCATCGCCATGGCCGGACTTTCCGCCGCCCTTCCCGGCGCCGTCGCCGCTCGGACCCTACGACCGGTGATCGGCGTCCCCATCCACAAGGGCCTCGGCCTGGACAGTCTTCTCTCGGTGGTTCAGATGCCGCCCGGCGTGCCGGTGGCCGCGGTCGGACTGGATGCGGCGGACAACGCGGCCCTCCTCGCGGTCGAGATCCTCGCCCTGAAGTATCCCGAGTTGACGGACGGACTCAAGGCGTACCGAGCCAAGTGGCGAGAGGAGCCCCCTCCGGTCCCCTCGGCGGAGAAGGCGTGAGGGACCCCGGGGCCTTTCATCGAGAAGCGATCGCGCAGTTGCGGGCCCAGGTCACGGGCCGCGCCATCGTGGCGGCGAGCGGTGGAATCGATAGCACGGCCGCGGCCCTCCTCGCCCAGGAAGCGCTGGGGGACCGGTCCCGCGCACTGTTCGTTGACACGGGCCTCCTGCGCCTCCACGAAGTCGAGCGGGTGCAGAGCTTCTTCGACGCGAGCCACCTGTCCGTCCGTGTTGTTCCCGCCGCCGACCGGTTCCTCGGCGTTCTCGAGGGGGTCAGCGACCCCGAAGAGAAGCGCCGCCGGATCGGGGAGACGTTCATCCGACTCTTCGAAGCGGAGGCCGAACAGTTCGGTGCCGACGCGCTGGTCCAAGGCACGATCGCTCCGGATTGGATCGAGAGCGGCGGGGCGCTCCGGGACACGATCAAGACCCACCACAATGTCGGTGGCCTGCCGAAGGACCTGAAGCTCAAGATCGTCGAACCACTGAGGGACTTGTACAAGGACGAGGTGCGGGCGCTGTCGACCTACCTCAAGATCCCGTTTCCGGAGCGACAACCGTTCCCCGGGCCGGGGCTCGCGGTCCGCGTGACCGGCCCCGTCACGGCCGAACGCATCGAGGTCGTGCGCCGGGCGAACGCCGTGGTCGAGGAAGAGGTCGAGCGGCGGATCGCCGACGGGTCGATCGCCCGACCGTGGCAATACTTCGCCGTGCTGCTTCCGGTCCGTACGGTGGGAGTACAGGGAGACAATCGGGTCTACGGAGGAGCCGTGTCGGTCCGGATCGTTGAGTCCTCCGATGCGATGACCGCGACTGCGATGGGCGTCCCGATGACGCTCCTCCGGACCATCGCCGAACGGATCACCCGGGAACTTTCCGGGAAAGTCACGCGGGTCCTCTACGACGTCACCGACAAGCCCCCGGCCACCATCGAGTGGGAATAGCGAGAAGATCGAGTCCCCCCGTGAGGGAAGGCATATGTTGGGCCGCGCCTCCCGCCGTGCGGAGGAATGACGTCGTCCACCGCGCCCTCGGACTCCTCTCGGAGCATCAAGATCCCCGAAGAGGTCGCTCGGCAGCTCGAGCGCAAGCTCGCGCACACCTCGTTCGGCTCGCTCGATGATTTCGTCTCATTCGTCCTCGCGCGACTGGCCGAGTCCCCTTCGGAGACCCCCTTCTCCGAAGACGAGGAGCGGCAACTGCGCGACCGGCTCCGGTCCTTGGGATACATCGACTGAGTCGGCGATGGGACAGCGGCCAGCATCGACGCAGGTTCGGGCCGATGAGCGGCGCGCGCACTGACAAGGTCCAGCCGGCTCGTCGAGAGCACCCGTGGGAGCGGGCGCGTCGGTTGGCCTTCGCTCGATGGGAGACCGAGGTTCGCCGAGCGGCATACGGCCGCCCGCTGCCGGACGTACTCGGCTTCGCCGACGCGATCGAGCCCCCGCTGCACTGGTCCGATCCGGCTGAAACCCGCCGACTCTTCGCGTTCTCCGCGCTGCCGGCGGGGTCCACCCCCACCTATTTGGCCGCCGTACCCGCGGGGCAACGTCGTCCGGCCGAGGGACGCCTGGTACGGCTCTCGCACCCCGTGAAGCGGGTCCTGCCCGCCGCGGATGCGGTCTACGGAGAATTGCTGATCGAGGCCCAAGCCGGGGTCGCTCCCGCGTCCTGGGAAGAGATCCTTGAGGGGGTCTCGCCGCGGGGGGCGGCCCGCGTGGTCCCCCAGCTTTCGGAGCTCTGGAATGTGCCCGCACTCGTCATCGAAACGCTGCTGCTCCCGCTAGTAGGATCTCTCCCGTGGCATGGCCGGTCCGCGGGGCTGGACCTTCACATCGAGGTCGAGGGCTGGTCCCTCGCTCGACATCGGAGCTTCCTATCCGGCGTACTGGACCTGGCGCCCCAATGGGTGCGCGGCGCACACTCCTCGTCGACATTCGACGCCCACGAAGTGGAATTGGTATCGGGGGCACGGGTACGTCGTCGCTCACTCGGGAGCGCCCGCCCATTCACGATCCAGCTCCGTTCCATCTCGGCTCCTCCCACCGCGCGGCCATCGGCCGAGGCCCCTCCGCGTTCCGTCATCACGTATGGGAACGCCTTGGCCTCCGAGTTCGAGGCGGTACTCGCTGCCGGTCAGGCCACCGTGTTGTTGACCGCCCAAGACGCCGGCCCCTTTCCGGCCGCTCCCGTCGAGCCTCCGGAGGCGTTGCGTGCCGCGGTGTGGGGCCTCCACTGGTGGACCCCCGAACCGCCGGATGCCCCAGATTGGCACCGGTGGCTACGGAACGAGGAACCCCGGCTGAGGGAAGCGCTGGACGCGATGCCGAGGCCGCCGTCGGGCGGGCGGACCGCCCCGTGGAGCATGATGGCGGACCGTCGGGAGTTCCGGGACCGGCTCGCTCAGATGGCCTTCGCCCGCGCACGTCTTCGCGGGGCCACGGAGGTCGCGGAAGCGGACCTGACCCGAACGGTCGATTCCGTGCTCCGGGCGACGCAGCAAGCGACGGTCTGGGCCGGCGTAGGACGGGGGCCGCTGTCGCGCGCACTCGACCGGACCGAGGGCGGCCGAACCACTCGGCTGCGACGCACTCTCGAGGCGCTCCTCGAAGGCCGGACCGAGGGCCTCACCGTCGACGAAACCGTGGCGGCTCTGCGTACGCACGGGCCTGTCGCCACCGCGTGGGACGTGGAGAATCAGCTTGAGCGCCTCCGGATCCGCGGGTTGGTCTTCCAGGATGGGTCCGGCCGATACCGGCCGGTGTGAGACCGAACCGAGACGCACTTGTCTTCCGTTACGCTCATACCTCGGCATCCGCTCATCGGGTCGTGCTAAGCTGTCCGTTCTGCGGAGCGCCCGAGACGGAGCGCCTCGATGTGGAAGGGGCGCGCTTCCTCGTCTTCGCCTGCATGTTCACGCCGCGCGTCGACACGAACCTCTCCGATGATGAGGTGGCGGAGCGCCTTCGGGCGGCCGTCGGAACGGATGCGGGCCAGTATTTCCGGGGGACGTGCGATGCCCTCCACGTCTACGTTACGAAAGGGGAGGGGGCCCGATTCCTCATCGGTCCCGACCGGCCAACGGCCTCCCGTGGACCGCCGCCGCAAACCACGTGAACCGCTGGGCAAACAGCGCCGCGATCCACACGATCTGCGCCGCGTCGACGTTGATGAACACGACGCCGATCGAGATGGCGAAGACCGCGGGAGTCAGGTAGGTCCGGTACTGCATCCACCGGACATCGTAGACCGGAATCGTGCGCCGGATGAGCCGGTACCCCCGGCTCGCGTAGAGCCAGATGAACGATAGGGTGAGTCCCGAGGCGAGCTGGATCAAGGCGAACAGAATGACCGCGACCGGGGTGCTGGCGTAGGTGATGTACACCTTGAGCACGAACGGCATGACCGCGATCTCCATGAGCAGGGCCAGATTCAGGCCCACCAGGACGTCGTCGTACCGCACGATCCACCGGAAGATCCGGTGGTGGGCGGACCACCAGACCGCGATCATCACGAAGACGAAAACGTAGCCGAAGAACGAGCCGAGCTCCTGCCGGAGCAAGAACCCCAACCGACCCGAGATCTGCGCGGCCGGTTCCCCGCTAAAGGTGGTAAAGGCGGGCACCACGAGCGAGAGGACGAGCAAGGTGAGCGAGAAGGCAAAGACCCCGTCGGTGAGCGCGAGAATCCGGCTCATGTCCTCCCCGGGCGCCCGTTGCCCGGGGACGAGCCGGGTCACGGGTTCCGTGGACGAACTGCGTTCGTCGTCTTCGGCCACGCGTCCCGATGCGGGGTTCGGTACTTCTACCGTTCCCCTCGGGGAATCGTCCCTTTCGCGCCGAACCTATGCGACGGCCCGGGAGCCGATCTTCGCCAGCGCACCGTCTGTGGGGACCAGGTGACGCGGCAGGCCGAGCTCTTCCGGCGTCGCTCCGAGCGCGAGCCCAACGACCTGTGGAAGATGAAAGACCGGCATGTTGAGCGAATGACCGACCGCCTTCGCGGCCTGGTTCTGGTACGCGTCGAGTGAGATGTGGCAGAGTGGGCAGGGCGTGGCCATCGCGTCCGCGCCGTGGGCCTTCGCGTCCTCGATCTGCCGCCCCGCGATCCGCTCCGCCGTTGCGGGTTTCACGAACTGGATGGGAAAGCCGCAGCACATCACGCGGCCCCGGTAGTAGACCGGCGTTGCACCAACCGCGGCGAGGAGGTCCTCGAAGGCGTGGGGCTCCTCCGCGCTTTCCCAATTCAGTTCGTCGTGGGGCCGGAGAAGGTGACAGCCATAGAAGGCGCCCACCTTGAGGCCCGAGAGGGGACGGACCACTTTCGCCTTCAGGGCGTCGAGCCCCACATCCTCGGTGAGCACGCGGAGGAGGTGCTTCACCTTCGTCGTGCCTCGGTACTCGATGCCCAACGGCTTGAGGGCGGCATCGACACGGCTCTTTACCTGAGAATCGGCGAGGCGAACGTTGGCAAGGGACAGCATCCCCTGGCACGTGGAACATATTGTCAGGAGATCGAGCCCGGCCTTCTCGGCGATGGCGAGGTTCCGCGCGTTGAGCGCGATGTTGAGCACCTCGTTCGCCTCGTCGATGAACCCCGAGCCGCAACACGAGAAGCTGGGGAACGCTACGAGCTCGATCCCGAGGACGCGGCAAACCCACCGCGTCGCCATGTCGAGCTCCTTGCCGGACTCCTGGGCCACGCAGCCGGGGTAGTACGCGAGCTTCACTTCGATCCCTTCTTCTTGCCGTCCAGCGCGGCGTAGATCTGCTTCACTTCATCGATCCCTTCGATCGGCGGCGGAGACTGAGTGATTTCTGGTTTCTTTCGCCAGATCCGGATCCCTTGGGGTGCGGAGGCCGCCATTCCCACGACCCCCGAGGTCTGGCGGACGAGCTTGAGCTCGTTGAGCGTTCCGCGTTCCTCGATATTCTTCAGGAAGCCGATCGCATGACGGGAGCCCGGCTCGGTCCCGCCCTGGGCCGCGACGGCCAGCTCCTTCAGGTCTCGGATCCGCTCGGATGGACGCACGTCCTTGGGACACGCCTCGGTGCACAAGTGGCACCGCAGGCAGAGCCATAGTCCGGAGGTCTGGATCTTCCGGAGCCGACCCTGTTGGGCCGTATCCCGTGGGTCGACCACGAATCGATAGAGCTTGGCGAGGGCCATCGGGCCGGGAAACTCTGGGTCCGCCTCCACCGCGGGGCACGCGGAGTAGCACGCGGCGCAGGAAATGCAGCGAGGGGTTTCCTTGAATCGCTCCACCTGGGCCGGCGACATCTGCGTGGGACGGTCCGGGGGCATCGGCTGCCGCGGGTCGAGGATCAGGTGGGGTTCCATCTGTTCGTATCGGCTCCAGAACGGCTGCTGATCCACCACCAAGTCGCGGAGAACCGGTTGGTTCCGCATCGGGTCGATAACGATCCGGCCGTGTTCCTTGACCTCGGGACCCACGGGGGTGTGGCAGGCCAGTCGGCTCTTCGAGTTCACCAGCATGGCGCACGAGCCACAGATCGCGCTCCGACACGAGTACCGAAGGGTCAGCGTGGGGTCGATCTCGTCGCGGATCCGAAGGAGACCGGTCAGCACCGGCGTGTGCGGAGCGAGGCGGAGCTCGTAGTGCTGATACCGAGGCGTCCCACCGCGGGCCGCGTCGTATCGGTACACATCGAAAGGGACAGTGATCAGCGTCTCGTCGGCGAACCGCTTCTCGTCGGCCAACATCAGTAAACGCGCTCCTTCGGTTCCCAATGGGTGTAGGCGACGGGAGAATAGGAAAGCTCCGGGCCGCCCGGAGTTCGACGCGCGATCGTGTGCTTCATCCAATTCTTGTCATCCCGGGCAGGGAAGTCGACGCGCGTGTGCGCTCCGCGACTCTCGGTCCGCGCGATCGCCCCGACGACGATGACCTCCGCGAGGTCGAGAAGATGGCCGACCTCGAGAGCATCACTGAGGTCGATGTTGTACGTGGCCGAGAAGTCGATGACATGCACGTTCCGATACCGCTCCTGCAACTCGCGCACTTTCCGGAGCGCGTCGTAGAGCTCGTCCGGAACCCGATAGATGCCGACGAGTCGGTCCATTGTCTGTTGGAGCTCGGTCCGGACGGCGCGGGGGGACTCACCTTCTTTTCGGTCCCAAAGGGCGTGGAATTTCGCTTTCTCCTTCTCGAGGTCTTCCGGGAGCAGCTCGGTGTCGCTCGCCGACGAGACGTAGCTGGCCGCGTGGATGCCGGCCTGTTTGCCGAAGACAAGGGTTTCGAGGAGTGAATTGCCGCCGAGCCGGTTCGCGCCGTGAATGGACACGCACGCCGCTTCGCCGGCGGCGTAAAGGCCGGGGATGTTCGTCTCTCCCTTCATGTTGGTCGAGATTCCGCCCATCATGTAGTGTTGGGCTGGGTAGACCGGGATCGGCTCGGTGACCGGGTCGACCCCGGCGTACGTCCGCGAAAAATCGCAGATCTCCTGGAGTCGACTTTCGATCTTCTCTTTCCCCAGATGCATCAGCTCGAGGTGCACGTACCCACCCGGGAATCCACGACCCTCCTTGACCTCGGTCACAATCGCTCTCGATACCACGTCCCGGGACGCCAAGTCGAGAACGTGGGGAGCGTACCGTGCCATGAAGCGCTCCCCCTGAGCATTCTTCAGAATCCCTCCTTCGCCCCGGGCGCCCTCTGTGATCAAGATGCTCGACTCGAGCAGGGCCGTCGGGTGAAACTGCACGAACTCCATGTCCTTGAGATGCGCGCCAGCACGATAGGCGGCGGCGACCCCGTCGCCCGTGCAACTGTGCGCGTTGGTGGTTCGACCGTACACCCGGCCAAACGGGCCGGTCGCCACGATCACGGCCTTAGCGGCGATTCCCTCGATGGTCGAAGATTTCCGGTCGAACGCCGTGATCCCTTGTGCTCGTCCGTCCCGGACGACGATCGATAGAAGGAACCACTCTTCGTAGATCCGGATCGTTTCCGTGCCGAGATGCTCGTAGATGCCCTGCAGCAGGGCGAGACCCGTTCGGTCCGCCGCGTAGATGGTCCTCGGGAAGCCCGCCCCGCCGAAGGCCCGTCGCGCGAGGGAGCCATCGTCCCCTCGGCTGAATATCGTGCCGAAATGCTCCATCTCGATGACCGTCGGGCCGGCTTGTTCACAGAAGAACTCGATCGCGTCCTGATCACCGAGGTAATCCGACCCCTTGACCGTGTCGTAGATGTGCGTCTCGACGGAGTCTTCCTTCCCAATCGCGGCGTTGATCCCCCCTTGGGCCGCGCCCGAGTGAGAACGCAGCGGGTGGAGCTTCGAGACCAGCGCGACGTCGTGGCCGGCCTGAGCCGCCGCCAAGGCCGCCCGTTGGCCGGCGAGCCCGGCACCGACCACGACGATGTCGTGCTCCAACATTATCGCGCGGCGCGACCGACTCGGGGTTTATCACAACTGCGCTGAGTTGCCGATAGAAGGGGCTCTTCCGGCGGCCGGTGGAGCGCTCGCCCGCGAGCGCTTATATACCGACCTCCGGTCCCCTCGACCGGTTTTCCCACACTACTGGAAGTCCCATGCAACGCACCGAAGTCGCCGATACAGAGAACCTCCTGAAGGGCACCACGACGATCGCCGCGGTCTGCAAGGACGGCGTCGTTCTTGGCACGGAACGCCGGGCGACCGCCGGCAGCATGATCGCTGCCAAGCAGACTCAAAAGGTGTTCAAGATCGATGACAACCTCGGCATCACCATCGCGGGGCTTGTGGGCGATGCCCAGACCCTGGCCCGGTACCTCCGGGCGGAGGTCTCCCTTTACCGGCTCCGGCGAAGCGCCCCTCTCAGCGTCGAGGGCGCGGCCACCTTGCTCTCGAATATCTTGAGCGGGAACCGGATGTTCCCCTACTATGCCTGGCTCCTCATGGGCGGCGTTGACTCCAAGGGCGGCCACGTGTTCTCCATCGACCCCGCGGGCGGTTCGATCGAGGATCGATACGTTTCCGTCGGGAGCGGATCGCCCTTCGCGTATGGCGTTCTGGAAGAGGGGTACTCGCACGACATGACCGTCTCTGACGGCGTTGACCTCGCGCTTCGCGGGCTCACCGTGGCCATGAAGCGCGACTCCGCATCGGGCGACGGATACCTCATCCACACGATTACGTCCAAGGAATACCGCGAGTTTTCCGAGGACGAAATCAATAAACGCCTGAAGGCGCTCAAGATTCCCCTGCCACCGGTCCTTCCCTAACGCCGAACGGGATCCTCCGGGGATCCCGGGGGCCGGCGAACCCCTTTCGTCCAACCGTTTCCGTCATCGTATGAGTGTAGATAGTCTACTAGAACAAACGAAAGAAGTGCTACACGAAGTGCTCCCCGAGAACATCGAGGTCACCGACATCGAGCTCGAGGGACCGCACATCGTTCTGTACACTAAGCAGCTCGACGCCTTCCTTTCCGGCGGGGAGCTGCTCCGGCAGGTCGCCCAGCGACTTCGCCGCCGCGTCCTCGTCCGTTCCGACCCGGCCTCGTTGATGGACCCGAAGGAGGCCGAAACGGCGATCCGCGAACTGATCCCCCCGGAGGCCGAGATCACGGCACTCTACTTCGAACCCGAGACCGGCGAGGTCACGGTAGAAGCCGCCAACCCCGGAGCCGCCATCGGGCGCCAAGGTTCGGTGCTGACCGAGCTCAAACGCAAGATCGGCTGGGTGCCGACCGTCGTGCGGACCCCGCCGATCCCCTCGAAGACCGTCGAGGAGGTCCGCGTCCATCTCCGCAACCATTTCGACCAACGCCGCTCGTTTCTCAAGAAGGTCGGTACGCGCATCGCCCGCGACCGGCTGGACGAGAAGATCTGGGCCCGGAGTAGCTCTCTCGGCGGGTATCGGGAGGTCGGACGCAGCGCCTCGCTCCTTTCGACCCAGAACTCGAAGGTGCTGATCGACTGCGGGATGGACCCGGGCTCCGACCGAACGCCGTTCCTCAACGCTCCGGAGCTCCTCCCCTTGGATTCGCTCGACGCCGTCGTCATCACGCATTCTCACCTCGACCACTGCGGTCTGGTTCCGGTCCTACTCAAGTATGGCTACCAGGGCCCGATCTACACCACCGCGCCGTCGCGAGACATGATGACCCTGATGCTGCTCGACGCGATCAAGGTCACGAGCCAGGAGGCACGACAGAAGATCTACGACTCCTCCCATGTGCGGGACATGGTTACTCGCACCATCCCACTGCGGTGGGGTGAAACGACCGATATCACCCCCGACCTTCGCCTGACGCTCCACAACGCGGGCCATATCCTGGGCTCCTCGATCTGCCACTTCCACATCGGCGACGGCGACCACAACCTCGCATACTCCGGCGACATCAAGTTCGAGCGGAGCTGGTTGTTCAATCCGGCCGTCAACCGGTTTCCCCGGCTCGAGACGCTCGTCCTCGAGTCCACGTATGGCGGGTACCGGGACGTGCAGCCGAGCCGACAGCAGGCCTCCGACGAGTTCGCCGGCTTTGTGAGCAAGGTGCTGGACCGGCACGGAAAACTGATCGTGCCGGTCTTCGCCGTGGGGCGTTCCCAGGAAGTCATGCTCGTGCTGGAGGAACGGATGCGGGAGGGAAAGATCCCACGGGTGCCGGTCTACCTCGACGGGATGATCTTCGAGGCGACGGCGATCCACACCGCCTACCCCGAGTACCTGAACAGTCAGCTGCGGACCCAGATCTTCCAGCAGGGGGACAATCCGTTCCTGTCCGACGTCTTCCACCGCGTCGATTCGTCGCAGATGCGGATGGGCATCCTGGACGAGAAGGAGCCCTGCGTCGTCCTCGCCACGTCGGGCATGATGAGCGGCGGCCCGGTGATGGAGTACTTCCGTGCGTGGGCGGCCGAGGAAAAAGACGGCATCGTCTTCGTGGGTTACCAGGCGGACGGCACGTTCGGGCGGAGACTGCAGCGCGGGATGAACGAGGCCCAGCTCTTTGACAACGGCCGGCAGTACAACACCCCCGTCCGGCTCGAGGTCGCTACGATCGAAGGGTTCTCCGGCCACTCGGACCGGGTCCAGCTCATGAACTACGTGGCGAGCCTCGACCCTCGGCCGCAGCGTATCATCCTGAACCACGGCGAGGAATCGAAGACGCTGGACTTGGCGTCCAGCCTCCATAAGCGGTTCAACCTCGAGAGCCGGGTTCCGTTCAACCTCGACGCCATTCGCATCGTCTAGGCGCTACCTCCGATGTCCCACGCGGGCCGCACCGAGATGTACACGGCTTTAAGAGGGGGTCCAAACTCTCTTTTCTATCGACTGTTCAGTTACGTCGGGGGAGGGGGAGAGAACGGGCGCAAGTCACCGGTTCCTCGTCCTGGGCCTCGACGGCGGTACGTTCCAACTCCTGAACCCCCTCATGGAGGCGGGCGAGCTCCCGTTCCTTCGTTCGTTGGTGGATCGGGGCGTCTCGGCCCCCCTGATGTCGGTCTATCCCTCGAAGACGATCCCGGCTTGGTACAGCTTCGCCACCGGGCTTGACCCCGGCTCCCTTGGCATCTTCGGTTTCACCGAGCCGAACGGAGGGCCCGGCAAGAGCCGGCTCGTCCAGGGCTACCGACCCGCCGAGGCGCTGTGGGACAAGCTCTCGCGCCAAGGACACCGGGTCGGCGTGCTGAACTTCCCCGTTCGCGCGGGCTATCCGATCAACGGTTACCTGATCCCTGGAATGTTCGGAGAAAACCCCACGACGTACCCTTCCGACGTGCGCGCGCGCCTGGAAGAGGGACTCGGGGAGCCGCTGGTGACGGAGCTCCCGCCCTACCACGAATCGGAGCGACACGCGTGGCTGTCGCTGGCCACGCAGGGTGTCCTCCAACGCGCCGGGGCCGCCGAATTCCTTCAGGACGCCTTCCACCCCGACTTCCTGTTCGTCCTGCTCCGGGAAACCGACCGCATCGAGCACCAGCACTGGCGGGAGTGTGCCGGCGGACCGGCGCACATGCCGGCCGACCTCCTCGGCTTCTGGCGCGCCGTGGACACGGCCTGCGCCCGGATTGACAAGGCGTTCCGCGCACAGGGCGAGCCCGCGGTGACGCTCGTGATCTCCGACCACGGTCACGGCCCGGCCGGCGCCGAGTTCTTCACGAACCGGTGGCTCCTGGAGGAAGGGTTCCTGAAACTCAAGCCGGGCGCCGAGCCGATGCGGCGCAAACTGCTTTCCCGCTTCCTGCTCGCTTCTGAGAATTTCGCCCCCGCCCGACGCGTCGTCGGCGCCGTCGCGGACCGCCTGCGCTCCGGTGAGGGCGAGCGGCACATGGACCGATGGATCGGCGGCGACGCGACCTTCGAGGCGATGGCCGACAAGATCGACTGGGACCGCACCGAGGCGTTCTCGTTCCCGGTTCCGGAAGGCATCTACCTGAACCCGTACCGGAAGGACCGCACCTCGGAGCAACGCCAAGAAACGTTGGCCGAGATCCGCCGCCGGCTGGAGGCGTACCCGGCGGCGCGCATCGAGGTCCTGGAGCCTCGTGAGATCTATCGCGAGGTCCGCTCGGCGGCCGCACCGGGTCTTCTGCTCCGAGTGAACGGGATGGAGACCGACCTCCGGATGGACTTCAGCTACCCCGACACGCTGCTCGCCCGCCGGCCGGGTTACTTCTATGGCTCCGGCATCCACCGGATGGCCGGTATCCTGATCGGCGCCGGCAACGGCACGACCCATGGCGCCGAGGCCGGCCCATTCTCCCTCCTCGACGTGGCGCCCACGGTGCTCGAAGGGATGGGCATCGCGCCCTCGCCGTCGATGGTCGGTCACTCGTTCGGCTCTTGGCTCGGGACCTCTACGGCCTAACTCGTTGGCCTCACGGGTCGATTTCTCGCCCCGCAGTGGATTCTTCTACCCACCCACCTCTCTCGGGCCCCGTGGGACGGTCCCGTAGGTCCCCGGTCGGATGAGATCCATGGCCAACGGAACGGGGTCCCCGTGGAGGATCGATATCCTCGGGAACCCCCCTCCCGAGCCGACGACTTCCGGACTCGACCGTTCGTTGTGGGAGCTCGGCGCCGGCCTCGTAGGCCGCGGCCACCGGGTCCGGATCCTCTTCGCGACGCCGACGCCCTCGGTGCCTCCGCCCTACCGCGGAGTGGAAGGGGTCCCGATCCCGATCCTCTCGACCCGGCGGCGTCCGGTACCCCAAGCCGTCGAGATCGGAAAAGCCGCGGGGGAGTGCGTCGCGCCGGACACCCAGCTCCTGCTGGGAACCGACGAACGAGCGGGGGCGATCAAGACGCCCGGACGTGGCCGGGGACCCGCCCTCGCGCTGTACCTCAACTCCATCCCCTCCGACCGCGCCGGCAAGAGCGAACCGGACGGCGCAGGTCGTGGTCTCGTCGACCGCCTCGGCGGCTGGATGGACCAGCGTACCCTGCGCCGGCTCGAGAGCGATTCGCTGGGCCGGGCCTCCATCGTGCTCGCCGGATCCTCCACCACGCGGGACCGCCTGACCCGCCTCCACAAACTCTCCTCCGGCAAGGTACGCGTGCTTCCTCCTACGATCGCCGACCCGGACCTCTCGGAAACCCGCGAACGGGCCCGGCTGGCGCTCAAGCTCCCCCAGGACGTTCCCGTCGCGGCGTTCGTCGGGCACCGACCGGACCGCCAAGGTCTTGCGATCGCCCTCGAAGCGTTTCGCCGGTCCAGGGTCTTCTTCCCGGGAGCCCGCTTCCTCGTGGTGGGGAGTTCTCCCAAACAGGATCCGGGAGTCCTCCCGTTGGGGACCTGCGACGACCCCACGAAAGCGCGTGCGCTCCGTGCGGCGGACCTGTTCCTGTTCCCCAGCCTCGACGCAGGGCCCGCGTGCGCCGTGACCGAGGCCATGCGGTACGGTTTGCCTGCCGTGGTCTCCCGGCAGGTCCAGCTCGAAGGAGCGGACCCGAAGCGGCAGTTTCGGTCGGTCGCCTCGGACGACCCCGGCGACTACGCCGCCGAGTTCGCCGAGCTGTTCGCCGACCCCGCCCTGCGTCGGAAGATCGGCGAGGCCGGCAAGGCCTTCGCGGACCAGTTCAGCGGAGCGAGGAACGCCGAGGCCTTCGAGCAGGCGTTGTCGGGGCACGTCCGCTAAGGCGCCCGTCGCAGGAACCAGCCGTCCAGACGGCCCCTCGATAGCCGGACCAGCACCGGCCGTCCGTGGGGGCACGCGTAGGCCGGCGAGTCCGTGCGGTAGAGCGCCTCCAGGATCCGGCCGATCTCGTCGGCGCTGACCTCGTCTCCCGCCCGGACGGCGGCGTGGCAAGCCACCGAGGCCGCCACCCGTTCGGCGAGTCCCTCGGGGACCGTCGGGCGGCCGCCGTCGGCCAACTCGTCCAGGAGGGAGGGAAGCGAGGTGGCCTCCGCCCGATGCCCACGGTAGGAGGGGACGCTTCGAACGCGGAACTGGTCTCCCCCGAATGCCTCCACGATGAACCCGGAGGCACGGAGCGTTTCTTCGTGCGCCGCGAGGGCGGACCGTTGGCGTGCGGCCAGTGGGACCCGGACCGGCTCCATGAGCTCCTGGCGGCCCAGTCGGCCGGCGGCACGGAGTTCGTCGT
>JBARJD010000027.1:0-1822 GCA_049800095.1 Thermoplasmata archaeon
GGCTTCCCCGGAGGGACGAGAAGTTGGTGCCCGTGCCGCTGCCCCCTTTGAAGAGTCGGCCCTCGCTCGCCGACAAGGCCAGGATCGATTCCATGTCGTCCGTGACCGACTGGATGAAGCAGGCCGAGCACTGCGGCGGGTTACGAACGCCGACGTTGAACCAGACGGGGCTGTTGAAGGCCGCCATCTGCTGCACCATGAGGTAGGAGAGGGATTCCTCGAGCTGCGCCGCTTCCTGGGAGGTGTCCAGATAACCCAGTTCGAGCCCCCGGTCGGCGATCCAGTGACAGACGCGGCGGATCATGCCCTCGACGGAGTTCTCCCGGCGGCCACCGATGACCCGGAAGTACTTCGACGCGGCGATGTTGACCGACGTCTCGGACCAGGTCGACGGGACGCGAATTCCCTTCTGCTCGAAGATGACCTTCCCGTCGGCGTTCTTGATCTGGGCGTCGTGGAGCTTCCACTCGACCGTGTCGAAGGCGGTCTTCCCGCGGGGGACGAGCCGGGGAACGGGGATCGGTTCGTCCCGAGTAGCGCGTCGGCCCCCCTTGGATTCCGTGGCGTCCGCGCCCGGGCTCGTGCGTTTCTTGGTTATTGCCATGTGATTTCTCTCCGATGACGAAGGTCCGCTCCGCCGTGGGCGGAGTGACGGTGTCGTACACCGGAGGGAGGCGTCATGGGGTCATTACTCGGCGGTAGAGAGTCGAAGAAACGGTCCTGTCGCACTCCCGTTTCAGGTCCGAGGGGCCTCCTCCTCGTGAACGCGTAGTCACTCCGACGACTGAATCGGATTCTCCGAGACCCGCGAAGCGTGTCCCTGTATAAGTTCGATTAGTTCAGCGACGCGCGAAAAACTCTGAGACGCGTTCCACAGTTGGGTCCGGAGCGAGAACGGCGAAATCGAAAGACAAAATCGGAGCCGTTCGAGCCGCGAGGATTCGGAAACCAACCACCGAGGGCGCGGGCTCAGTGGCGGGCCGGGAGCCCATGTCCGGCGCGTGCCCTCGAGAAATAAAGAACAGGAAGAAGTTGGGAGCCCTTCCCGTTCGGGGAGGGCTCGTCGAAGAACGACGGCGGTTCCGTCTAGGCGTTCTTCATTCGGGCGCGCGCGATGTATCCCTTCTTGTCGAGGAAATACATGTAGCCGTCCGCCCGCACGATCTTCTCGGTGCCGACGCGGGACTTCTTTCCCATCTTGTTGAGCTTCGTCGGGGTCTTCCAGAGGTAACCGTCCTTCCCGAGGTAGTACAGGTAGCCTTTCTCTCGCTTGATCTGCTCCTTGCCGATCTTTTCCGCCATTTTGGGCGCCCTCACCGGCGAGACGTTGGAGCCCCTATTTGAATGTACGGGCGCATTTCACCTCGAAGGAAGCCAAATTCCTTGACGGTGGAACGGGTCGCGATGGGGGCTAGGTCGCGCGGTCGGCCGCCGGTGGAACACGGATTCCTCGCCGGTACACGCGGTCCGGCGTGAGTCCGAACCGGTACGGGATGTGCTCCACCGAGGGAACATCGAAGGCCACGAAATCCGCAGAACGGCCCACGGCGATCGTTCCGGCCTCGCGGGAGAGCCCAATCGCGTGCGCGGCGTTCACCGTCGCGGCGGTCAACGCCTCGGCCGGTGTGAGCCGAGCCGAGTACACGCTGTGCGAGAGAACGAGCGGCATCGATTCGACCCACGAATTCGGCGACAGGTCGGTCCCGACCGCCACCGGGACCCCGGCATCGATCATCTCTCGGCCCGGGCTCGCGCGGTGGGCGAAGGAGGCGAAGGGGGTCAATGGGAGCAGCACCGCGGTCACGCCGGCCGAGGCGAGGAC
>JBARJD010000028.1:0-17555 GCA_049800095.1 Thermoplasmata archaeon
GAGATCGCCACGCCGGTCTTCGATGTGATTTCCCGGATCTGGGAACAGACCGCGTCGACCTTCTTGGGGTCGGTGCCGCTCAATGCGATACGGGCCCGTTGCGGCATCAATACTCCGAAGTAGAGCGAGAAGCGGCGCGGGCCCTTATGGGGCTTACGCCTCCCGCTTCTTGACCTCAACCACGACGCCGGCCGCGACGGTCTGACCCATGTCGCGTACGGCGAATCGGCCGAGCTGCGGGAACTCCTTGTACTTTTCGAGCACCAAGGGGCGCTTTGGCGTGATCTTGACGACCGCCGCGTCACCCGTCTTGAGAGAGGTAGGGTCCTTCTCGGCAACCTGACCCGTTTTGGGGTCGAGTCGGGCCTGGAGTTCCGTAAACTCGCATGCCACTTGGGCCGTGTGGGCGTGGAAGACCGGAGTGTAACCCACCGTGATCACGGACGGATGGTTGAGCACCTGGATGTTCGCCGTGAAGCTCTCCACTACCGTGGGAGGGCTGCTCACCGGGCCCACGACGTCGCCGCGCCGGATGTCATTCTTATCGATCCCGCGGACGTTGAAACCGACGTTGTCGCCGGGAAGCGCCTCGGTCACCGACTCGTGGTGCATCTCGATGGACTTGACCTCGCCGGACTTTCCACTGGGCAGGAAGATGATCTTCTCTCCGACCTTCAGCTTCCCCGTCTCGACGCGGCCGACCGGAACCGTTCCGATGCCCGTGATCGTGTAAACATCCTGGACCGGCAACCGCAGCGGCTTGTCGGTGGGCTTCGGCGGCACGACGAGATTGTCGAGCGCCTGGAGAAGGGTTGGACCCTTGAACCAGGCCATGTTGGGTGAGGCCTTGTTGATGTTGTCGTCCTTGAAGGCCGAGATCGGCACGAAGACGACCTGCTGATCGACCTTGAAACCGACGTTCTTGAGGAGTTTGGTGACCTCCTCCTTGAGGGCAGTGTACTTCGCCTCGGCGTACTGGACCTCCTGACGGTCCATCTTGTTGATCGCCACAATGATCTGACCTACGCCCAGCGTCCGGGCGAGGAAGATGTGCTCGCGGGTTTGCTCCTGAATGCCTTCCGCGGCCGAGACGACCAGCACGGCGGCGTCCGCCTGGCTGGTCCCCGTGATCATGTTCTTAACGAAGTCACGGTGGCCGGGCGCATCGATGATCGTGAAGTAATATTTCTGAGAGTCGAAGCGGCGGTGCGCGATGTCGATCGTGACGCCGCGTTCCCGTTCTTCCTTGAGCTCGTCCATCACCCAGGCGAACTCGAACGTCGCCTTGCCCTTGGCTTCGGCCTCCTGCCGGTATTTGTCAATCTCTTCCTGGCGGATGTTGCCGGTGTCGAGGAGAATGCGGCCGACGGTCGTGGACTTTCCGTGATCGACGTGACCAATGAACACGAGGTTCAAGTGCGGTTTCTGGGCCATGGAATGGACTCCGGGCGCGGCCACATTCCACCCATATATAGGCCTTCCCGACAGTTCTATCGGTGAAAAGTGAGTTTTTCGCCGGTCCATCGATCGGCGCCCCAATAGAACGCCGGAGGGGGCCGTCGGGGCTCAAGGCAACCAAACCGATTTAGGCAGCGGAGCCGTCTGGCGATCAACCGGACCACTCCACAGGTCCACTCCGAGGGTTCTGTTTGACGGGTTCGCCCCCGCGTACCGTGGCCGAGAGCCGGTCCACGGTCGTCCGTCTGATGGTCCCGACCGACACGAACTTTTCCGGAGAGGTCTTCGGAGGAGTGATCTTGGCAGAGCTCGACCGCGTCGCCTACGTCGTCGCCGGCCGACACTGCCGCCAGAACTGCGTGACCGCCTCGATCGACCGGATGGATTTCTTAGCTCCGGTCCATGTCGGAGACCTCGTGGAGTGGCTTGCGGAACTCACGTACGTGGGCCGCACCTCGATGGAGGTCTGGGTCCAAGTGTACGCGGAGCCGCTCCGGGGGGGAGCCCGGCGACGAGTGGGGGAAGCCTATCTGACGATGGTGGCCACCGACTGCGAGGGACATCCCACCCCCGTGCCGGCCCTCGCCCTCACGTCAGAGGATGAACGCCGACGATTCTCGGAGGGCAAGAGTCGGGCGGCAACGCGTCCACGCAGTCGAACCTCTCAGCCGCAGGAAGAAGAAAGGCAAAGGAGCCGTGGAAAATGATCTGTGAAATGTGTGGAAAAGACGTCGACTCACTGACCGCGGTACGGATCGAACGGTCGGTGCTCCAACTCTGCCCCGATTGCGCAAAGTTCGGTCAGGCCGTTACGCCACCGTCCGGACCGGCACCGCGGGCTCGCGGCGGCGACGCGGAGTACACTGAACCGCGGAACACGATGGCCTTCCGTCCCCGTCGCACGGAGGAACGGGACGTCTTTTCCGACATGCCAGAACTGGAACTCAGTCCCGATTGGTCCCGACGCATCCGGCAGCAGCGGGAACGGCTCGGCTGGACTCCGGAGGAGTTCGGGAAGCGTCTCAACGAGAAGAAATCCCTCGTTCTGAAGGTGGAATCCGGAAGCTTCCGGCCGCCGGACGCCACGCTGCGGAAGATCGAGCGGCTGCTCAAGATCCGTTTGACGGTGGATCCGAACGCGCCGGCGACGTAGAGGGGGCCACTCCGGCGGAGGGACCCGGCCGGGGAGCCTCCGGGGCGACGACGGGATGCCGGTGGTGAGGCGAGGGCAACCAGTCGTCTTCCCGGTCGCGCTCGAAACCTACTTCGTCGTACACCTCCGCCCTCACTGAACCGGAGATTGGCTCGCCAGCGCGGACCGTCATCAGGTCACGCCGGTACCTGTCAGACAATCGGTCGGCCGACAGGACATAGGCGGCGCCGGCGGCGGCCAGCCCTCCCACGGCAAAGAGCCGGACCGTCTCATTCGGGAACAGGACCGCAACGAACGCCAGTGCCCCCACCGATGCGCCGAAACCGAGGTAGAGCTGCCGCAGCTCGCGGCGCGCCCGATGATCCCGGTGTGAAAAAGCCATTCGACGCGTTCCGTGGCGAGGTCACCCGAGTAACAACTCGAGGATTGCTTTCTGGGTGTGAAGCCGATTTTCGGCTTGATCCCACGCGATGGACTGGGGGCCGTCGAGGACGTCATCGGTGATCTCGAGACCGCGGTGTGCCGGCAGGTCGTGCATGACGAGGCACCCGGGCTTCGCGCCGGCGAGCAACGTGCGATTCACTTGGAATCCGGCGAAGGCCTTCTCCCGAGCGGCTTGCTCCGCCTCTTCGCCCATGGAGACCCAGACGTCCGTGTAGACTGCGTCCGCCCCTCGGACGGCCGCGACAGGAACCGTGTGGAACTCTAGCCGGGCGCCGCTCTTCTGGGCCAGTGCCTGCGCCTGCGAGACGACCGTGGGGTCCGGATGATAACCGTCGGGCGTCGCGCACGCAAGGTCGAGCCCAACCATCGCGCAACCGAGCAGGAGAGAATGGAGGACATTGTTCCCATCGCCGACCCATGCGAGTCGGTGATCCGCGTAGTCTCCCTTCCAACACTCTGACAAGGTGAACAGGTCCGCGACGACCTCACAGGGATGTTCTCGGTCATCGAGGGCATTGATCACCGGGATCGAGGCCCATCGGGCGAGCTCCGTCTCGTCCTGGTGTCGGAAGGCGCGGAATACGATCGCGTCGACGTAGCGAGAAAGGACTCGAGCGGTATCGGCAACGGTCTCCCCCCGTCCGAGTTGCAGATCCTTTGGAGACATGTACAAGGCGTGCGCACCAAGGTCGTTGAGTCCGACCTCGAACGAAGTGCGGGTCCGGGTGGACGGCTTCTCGAATATCATCGCGACGTTCTTGTGGCGCAATGTGGGTCGCATCTGGCCCCGGCGCCGCTCCGCCTTCAGTCGGCGGGTGCGCCGGATGACCGGAAGTAGGTCCTTACCCAGGTCCGCTATCGATAGCAGATCCCGCTTTGGGCGCTTCGTCGGCATATCGAGGGCTCGAGGCGTCGTTCTGTAAAAAGCCGCTCGCCCGACTTGAACAGACGCGTCCAAAGCAATGCCCGGCTTCCTGCGAGCAGGTCGGGGGGCTTACCATTATCAATCGAGCGGAGTTCGCGGGCGCGAGGAGTGACGGTGCCCGCCCGCAAGAAATCTCAGAAGAAGCGTTCTCAGCCGCCCTCGGCCGTTCGGCCGCGGACGGGTGGCCGGAAGGTGTACATGGTCTCGGGGGGCGTGACGAAGTTCGCCAAGGCCCACCCCGCGATGGACTTCCGACTGATGGTGAAAAAGGCCTACGACCAGGCCATGGCGGAGATTCCGAATCTGACCCGAGACCAGATCGATGGGTCCCGTATCTCCTATTTTTCCGACCACTTCACCCGCCAACTCAAGGCGGCGAGCATGGTCCAAGATTACCTTGGTCTCAATCCCAAGGGCTCGGTGCGCATCGAATGGGGGGGCGCCACCGGCGGCGAGTGCTTCCAAGCTGCGTACGAGGCCGTCGCCAGCGGCCGCATGGACACCTGCCTCGCGGCCGGATTCGAAACGATGAGCCGCGTCGCGACCTGGAAGGGGAACGAGTTCATTGCACTCGCATCGGATACGAACTTCGATTTCCCGTTGGGTGGATTCTACACCGGCTACTACGCCCTGATGGTCGTCCGGCACATCTACGAGTATCTGCGGCTCACCAAGTTCGCCCATGTGAAGGACGAACGCGAGGCGCAGCGCCTCGCGGTGGCGGAGGGGCAGCGTGTGATGAGCTGGGTCTCCGTGAAAAACCATCTCAACGCCACACACAATCCGTACGCCCAGTACCCCAAGCGGCTGACCGTGCAGGATGTGCTCAACTCCGAAATGATCTCGTACCCGCTGACGCGGGAGCAGATCTGCACGATGAGCGATGGGGCGGCGACCGCCGTCCTGTGCACCGAGTCGGTGGCGAAGCGACTCACCGACCGACCGATCCGGATCACCGGAGTCGGTACCGGCACGGATACCATGCGGCTCGCCGACCGGCCCTTTGGCTCCGTACCCCTGTTTCCTCGGGAGAAGGCCAAGGACTATGAGCACCTCCCCTACCCCGGTGTCCACTCCTTCCGCGCGGGCCGGACCGCGGGGCTGGAGGCGTGTCGGATGGCCGGCGTTACCGACCCGATCCGCCAGTTCGACTTCATCGAGCTCCACGACGCCTATGCGTCGAGTGAAATCCAGACCTACGAAGACCTGGGTCTCTGCAAGTACGGGGAAGGGTACGATTTCACCACCTCGGGTGCGCCGTTCCTAAAGAATATCGACTACGGACTACCGGTGCCCCACGCCGGGAAGATCCCGGTGAACCCATCCGGGGGGCTCATCGCGTGCGGTCATCCGGTGGGCGCGACCGGCCTCATGCAGGCGGTCTTCGCCTTCTGGCAGCTCCAAGGGACGATCCGTCAGCACTTCGGAGACCCCACGCTACAGCTGCGAAACGCGCGCCGGGGCGCCATCCATAGCCACGCCGGCACCGGCTCCGCGGTCACGGTGTCCATCCTCGAGCGGGGGTTCTAGGTATGGGGAAACCGAAGACGTTCCAGCACTTCCGAGACGTCCAGGAGGAACTCGGAAAATCCGGCGCCGCGATTTTCCGGGACGCGAACGGTGTGGAAAGCCTCGTGATCGACAGTCCGTACTCGATCCATTACATCCACAGCTACGCCGAAGATTCGGAATTCTTCCTCGGCCTCGCCGTGGGCAAGCTCCTCGGGTCGCGATGCATGAACCACGCGTGCGGGTTCACGTACGCTACGCCCCGGGGGCACTGTATGGTGTGCGGAAGCGCAACCACTTGGATGGAGCTGCCCAAGACGGGAAAGATCCACTCGTGGACCACCTGCCTCTTCGGGAGTGAGGCATTCCTCAAGGAGACTCCGTACAACCTCGCGCTCATCGAGTTCGAAGGGGCGGGAAGCCTGCTCCTCGTCCGTCTCAAGGACTGCGTGCAGTCGGACCTCTACGTCGGCATGCCTGTCGAGGCGCGGTTCGCGTCCGAGCCCAAGTACTCCATCACGGACGTCTGGTTCGTGCCCGCCCAGTGAGGCGGTCCCCTCGGTAACGTCTCTTTCGAACGCGCGCGCGTTCAGAAGCCCGCCCGGATTTTATAGCATGAGCGCTAAAGGAAGAGCGCGATGGCTCTCTTCACGAGCGGTATAGCCACCTCGCTGCTCGCGATTTTCATATTTCTCGCCGGCGCCGAGGTCATCCGGTTCCGACTTGGCCGCATCGGGGCTCCGGAGATCGTCGGGGAAGTGCTGTTCGGGATGCTCCTCGCGCCCGCCGCCCTCGGTGGGTTGCTGAACGGCTTCGTCGGCTATACCCTCTTCAACCCGCAGGACCAGATCCTGCTCGCCTTCGCCGATTTCTCTGTCATTCTGCTGATCTTCGCCGCCGGTCTGGAAGGTGGGGTCTCCGGGCTACGGTCGGCGGGCATCTGGGCGCTCGTCGGCGCGGTCGCCGGGAATCTCCTTCCGTTCTTCGTCACCTACATCGTCTTCTCGCATCTCTTCCCGAGCACGATGGCGCTGCTGCTCGCCGTCGCCGCCGGCTCGACCAGCACGGCGGTCACCGCCTCGCTGATCCGGAACGAAAAGCTGGGCGGAAGCTCGGGAGGGAAGTACCTCCTCTCGACCACCGCCATGGACGACGTGGTCGGTCTCGTCCTGCTGTCGGCGATCCTGAGCCTGATCGGGGGAAAATTCAACCTCGTCAGGGTGACCGGCAGCGTAGCCCTGGACATCCTCGTCTGGGTCAGCGTACTCGTCGGCTCGGTGGTCGTGATCCCCCGCATATTCCGGATCCTGGGACCGCGGGAGACCTACAACCTCCCGTTCCTGATGCTCTTCGTCCTCGCGGCCGTCGTGACGGCCGTGGGCTTCTCCACCGTTGTCGGCGCCTACATCGCCGGTCTGGCGATCGCCGAAAGCGTCGCCGCGGCCCGAACCCGGCTGACCGTGGAGGTCCTCGTGTCGGTCTTCGGCGCGCTGTTCTTTGTCGTCATCGGCTTCGAGTTCAACGTGCACCTTCTCCTGAATCCCCTCGTGTGGCTTTTCGGAGCCTTGCTCGCCATCATCGCCACCGGGGGGAAGGTTCTCGCGATTTACCCGTTCGCGTACCGGCGCTTCCGTCGCCGTTCGGAGGCTGCGATGATCTCGGTGGGAATGATCCCTCGAGGCGAAATCGGATTGATCGTTGGCGCGATCGGCATCTCTCTCGGCGTACTGAATCAGGAAGCGCTGGGGGCGATCCTGCTGATGTGTCTCCTGACGACAAGTCTGGGCGGCTTCCTGTTCCGCGCGGCGGCGCGCGTCGCCCGGACGGAGTACGCGCACCCGGAAGAGGGGTCGGCTTCGGCCGGCGAGACCGCTCTCCAAGGGGGGGTCAACGGAAGCGGAGGGAGCTAGGGTTCGCTCCGGGCACGTTCCTGGGGGCGCGAGGGAGGCACCGACGGTCGGTAGTCTTCGGCCAGTAGGCCGAAAACAATCTCGTCATGCCACCGGCCTCCTCGATAGAGGATCTCCCTTCTCGTCCCTTCTTTCCTAAACCCCAACCTTCGAAGAAGCTGCATCGAGCGTGGGTTGAAATCGAACACGCTGGCATCGATCCGGTGGAGTTTGAGATACTGAAACGCGACTTGACAGACGGCCGAAGCGGCCTCGGACCCGAAGCCTCGGTGCCAGTACGTGGGACGCAGCCAATAGCCGGTCCAGCCGTGACCGTTGGCCCAATCGGGAATTTCGAGCCCGATGCCTCCCACGAGCGCATCGCTCCCTGGCAGCGTGATGGCGAGGTTGAGCTTCTCCCCGCGCCGGGCCGCCCTTCGGGAACTGTCGACCCACTCCGCTTCCTCGGATGGTCTGTATGGCGCCCGACGTGTGGTGAGAGGACGAGATACCCGGGGGTCGTTGATGTAGCGGACCAGGAGAGGCACGTCGGCCATCCTCGGGAGACGTAACACGAGTCGAGGCGTTCGGATGGGAACCGATATCGGTGCAAGTTTCCCGCCCAACCGGGTCATGCCCGTCCCACGTGGATCCGGTCCCATTACACTTCTTCCGTCGGTGAAGGGACGCCGGTGATTGAAATCTAGTCGGTGGGCACTGCCGCGGGCCGGACTTCCCATGTGGTCCATGGCAAGCTCCGGGCCGCCGAGTATTGTTCTGCTCGGCTCAAAACTCATGCTGAGCGTATCCAGGGCTCGCCCGGCTCTTTCTACGTCGGACTCAAGACCATCCGAACTCGGCGCGGCGTCGGGACCAACGGGGGACAGGAGGGGGTGGGTCGGATCTTAGTGAAGATAGACCGCCCGCTGGATCCGCTCCAATTGCGCTGGCGAGAGGGTTAGCAGGCCGGGGCCGCCCCACCACCATCTGCCCTCAACGTGTATCCCGTCACTTGACCACCAAAGGTCCGACCACGCGAAGGTTCGTGTTGAGAAGGGGTAGCGGACTGAAAGACCGTCGCGCGACACGCCGAGTTCGAAGATTCCGGGCCGAACTCTGGAGAGCCGCAGGACGGCGAAAATGGTGACGGTGGCGCCGAGCAAGCCGAAGGCGAAACCTAGCCCCAACAGGGGTGGAGTAGCAGTGAGCCCCTGAAGGGAAAGTATCGTCGTGCCCGAGAAACCCAGAACAAGAGCGAGTATCAACCAGAAGCCTACGCGGATGGTTCGCTCCAGGCCCTTGGGGCTTGGAATCCACTCGATGCCCGACTCGGACATCGGGACGTCCTATCCGTTCTCACGCTTCAGTCTTGCGTCGGGTTAGCCCCGAGGTTCAGGTTGGAATTTTGGAGGCGGAGCCGTTCCAAAAATCCCACCCTTCCATGTATCCCGTGCTAGTGCTTCGACACATCAGGAAGCCCTTGCGAGGGAGATACGAGCCGCGGGCCGGTTTTCCCCGATAGTTCTAGTTTGGAGCATAGACCCGCCCGGCCTGCTGAACGAGGGGGGAGGGGGGTCAATACGACCTGAGAGCGGGCTTCCGCGCAATAACCACGTCCATCGCCTTCCGATGGGGAACGCCGCCTGAGTTGGAAATGAACTCCACCTGCCCGGAGTCTAAGATCTGCCAGTCCCAATAATAGCCCAGCAGCTCTCCCGAACGGAACGGAGACGCAAATGGATTCATCGAGTGGGGTGGGATGTAGGGTTTCGGCACGTCGGCGTTCATGGCGTTGATCCCCCCCGGCGCAGTGTTCGCTTTGAAGTGTTCAAATCGGGTCGCCCGAATTCGTCGAGGGAGGTTATTCAGGGCCCCTGAGCAAAACACCACCTCCACTCGATGACGCAGTCGGTAGGTCCGAATGTCCCCGACTAGAAATCGAACGTGGACCCCGAGCCGAGACGCCCGGCGCTCCGCCTTTCGGACTCCCACACTCGAGATATCCACGCCCAAGACCCGGTAGCCTCGCCGGGCAAAGTAGATCGAGTCTCGGCCCTCGCCGGAACCCAGGTCGACCAACGTACGGGGGGAGCGCGGAAGTGAGCGTGCTATGCGAACGACATCGCGTGCCAGTCCGGTGGGCTTGCTTCCCCAGTACAAGCCGGGCCGAGAGTAACGTTCATCGTATACCGGCTCACTCAACGCTAGCGCTCCTCCCTACCCGGGGCGTAACCCCCTCGACCTGACGAGAGAGGCCGCTGCTGCATAAGACCCCGACGGGACCGACCCGCGGTTGAGTCCTTAGCTCCAAGAACTGGGGTGCTGAACACGCGGTCCCAGCTCTTATCGCTCGACGACCCGGGTATCGGCGAGTGCCGCGGGCCAGCTTTCCCCTTTTGTTCTTATCTGAACCACCGGGGTTGGGAAGCATTGCAGTTTGTTCGTATAGGGTCACATTTCTGGTTGAGTCGAAACAGTCAATCTGACCTTGCGGCTCAGGATGTAGTGCCTACAAATACGCACTTTCGCTCGCCCCCGTGCCATGAGCGCGAGTCCGTCGTCCCTCGAGCGCGCCGGGGCCCGCAACCTGGTCAAGAACTACCTTCGCGTCAAGCCTGGCGAGAACGTCATGGTCGAAGCCTGGACTCATACGCTCTCCATGTCGTCGGCGATAGTGGACGAGGTCCGACGGGTGGGCGGGAGGGCGTTCCTCGCGTACGAGGATGACGACGCCTGGTGGCGCGCGGTGGACCGCAAACAGGCCAAGCCCCTCGGCCGCTTGTCCGACCCGGAGTGGGCCGCGGTCGCGGCAGCCGACGTCTACGTACAGTTCTGGGGCCCGGCGGACTCGGCCCGGTTGGAGAAGCTAGGGCAGAAGGGCTTGGACGCCTGGGGAGATGGCTGGTTCGACCGGTGGTACAAGCTCGCCCGGTCGACCGGGTTGCGAGGGGGACGGATGGCTATGGGGTGGGTAACGGACTCTCGAGTCCGTCATTGGGGAGTCAGCAAGCAACGGTGGATGAAGGCCCTCCTCGAGGGGTGCCTTGCCGACCCGGACGAGATTGCCAAGAGCGGCAAGTGCCTCGCCCGCGCCCTCACCGGCACGAAGAAGGTCCGGATCACTCACCCCAATGGGACCGACCTCGAGGTGGCCCTCGCCGGTGCGCCTCCAAGGCTCTACGAAGGGTACCCCCACCCCAAGGACCGGGCCTACAGCGAGTATGACGTGCTGGCGGACTTCCCCGACGGGAGGGTCCGGATAGCCCTGGATGGCAAGACAGCCCAGGGGAGGATTGTTTCGAACCGACGAAGCTACGACGAGACCTGGTTCCCTTGGGTGGTGTACTCGGGCGGCGCATTCGAGTTTTCCAACGGGAAGCTGACCTCCTTCTCATTCGAGGAGGGAGAGTCCGCGTTCGCCCGGAACTACGCCCACGGTGCGTCGGGGAAGGACCGAGCGGGCTCGCTTACGATCGGACTGAACCCCAAACTCGATAACGTGCCTTACCTGGAGCACTCGGAGCGCGGCGTCATCGAATTCGCCGTGGGCTGGAACGCCTACCTGGGAGGGAGCAACTCCTCGGACTTCTATGGCTCCGTCGACCTCGCGGGGTCGGAGATCTGCGTCGACGGGACTCCGGTCATTCGCGCGGGGAAGATCCTGTAAGTCCGCCAGGTCCGCCCTCGCAGGTGGGGGCGGGTCCTCCTCCCTCGCCGAGCCCGCCGAATCCCGCTGCGGGAAGGAAAGGGGGAGCCGCAGGGGGCCTACCTCTGCGGCTCTGGATGGCGATTTATGGCGCGGGCCCGCTTCCCCCATCAGTTCTTATTTGAACCATCTCCTCGCCTAGGAAGACGAATCAAAAGCCATTCCTTCCCAGATCGCCCGCCCCTGAAGAAGGCCCGCGAGCGAAGCGAGGGGGGAGGACCTGCTGCGGGGACTGGTTGCTACTCGGACGGACCGGCTCAAAGTAACAGCACGGTGTCCTGCCGTCCGCGACCTTGGGAGGAGATGAAAAAGGGGCGATTTTGATCAGTAGTGATGACCCTCCGTCCTCGATGTGCTATCGCTGTGCTATATTTGCGAGGGCGCCCATAACTGAATCATCCATGACCGAAGGCCAGCCCCATCCGCAACCAGGCAGGTGGATGATCGGGGCCCTAGTGGGGGTGGTGGTGGGAATCGTTGTGATTGCGGGCGTGGTATTTCTGCCCAGCTACTTCGCGCCCGAGTGCCCTTCGTTGCCCGGCTGTGGGCCGTATCCGAAGATATCGATTCAGGACGCCACGGCCCAAGTGGGTTCGAATGAACCCACCACGTGCCAGATTACCCAGCTCTCTGCTATCCAGCTCGCTGCGGTCTGTCTTATCGTCATTGCTGGAGGGGACTCCGGTAAGGTGACGGTAAACGCCACTTATGAGGGTGTCAAGCCGGGAACGTATGTGGGCGGCGCCGGAGTGGCCTTCCTCATCTACTCGTCCGCAGCCCGTTACGTGAACTTCACTTCAATCCCCGCCTGTGCCTACACGTCTGGACCGAACCTCAGCGTCCGAGGGTGCCAGATTCTCCCGAACAGTTCAGTGGAATCTGAGTTCGATTTCTCGGTGTCTCAGAACTACACTGCGTTGAACCAGCGGTGGCCAGACAGCTTGACCGTCTCGATGTGGCAGACGTGTTGCTTCGCGTGAGAGGCTTGCCTCTTCGTCCGGCTCTCGAGCTTCGGTGGCCTTCGTACAGTGAGTGGGAACGATGCGACACGTCTCCGCGGGAGGGGGACAGCACCGAGCAAAGCGAGAGGAGGGGAAGGGGGGAGCCGCAGGAACCCACCCCTGCAGCTCTGGATGGCGATTTATGCCGCGGGCCGGACTTGAACCGGCGACTTCAAGATCTTCAGTCTTGCACTCTCCCAACTGAGTTACCGCGGCGTCTGTACCCAGCCGCCGGAGCCCCGCCGGCTATTAAATCGATGGCCGCCCGCCCTGCCGGCGCCACGGCGACTGTTCGCTTCTCTCCTCGCGCTGGACGCGCGCGCGTACACGTTCGAGCGATTTTCTGACGGAAAAGTGGCCCCTTGGCTCGTTAGGCTTTATCTAGTCCGCTTGGCCTCAATACGGCGCGTACGTGAAGACACTCATCGTGGCGGAGAAATTCAACACCGCGCTGCGGATCGCGATCGTTCTCTCCGACGGGCGGATGAAGCGGGGGAAGGCCGGAAACGTGGCCGTCTTCCGCTTCGAGCGGCCGGACGGCGAATACGCCGTCGTGGGGCTCCGCGGTCACATCATCGAGCTCGACTATCCCGAGGAACTTTCCCAGTGGTCCCTCACCAACCTCGGTCAGCTCCTCGAGACGACCCCGCTCAAGCGGATCTCCGAGCCCGGTATCGTCGAGGCGATCCGTTCCATCGTTCGAGAGTTCGACCGCGTCATCATCGCGACCGACTACGACCGGGAGGGGGAGCTGATCGGCTGGGAAACCCTCGAGATCATCCGGCAGTGGAACCCCGATATCCTCGTCCAAAGGGCGCATTACAGTGCCCTGACGCGAGACGAGATCGAGCGCGCATTCTCCGATCTGCACGAGGTCGACCGGGCGCTGGCCGAGGCCGCCGAATCTCGGCAAGAGATCGACCTGGTCTGGGGAGCACTCCTCACCCGGTACCTCTCCCTGACCGCCGGTCAGCGCGGATCCGGCTTCCTCTCCGCCGGACGGGTCCAAACGCCGACGTTGGCGCTGCTCGTCACCCGGGACCAGGAGATCAAGGAATTCGTGCCCGAACCGTTCTGGACTCTCGAGGCGACCGGAGAGGCCGAGGGCGAAGAGTTTCGACTACAGCACGAGCACGGGATCTTCGCCGATGCCGTCGAGGCCAAGAAACTCCTCGCCGCCCTACAGGGAGCCACCGAGGGCAAAGTCGCCGAGTTCAAAGAGGAAGAGGTCCGCCGCCGGCCCCCCGTCCCTTTCAGTACGACCCTCTTCGTCTCCGAGGCCACCAAGCTCGGGCTGAGCGCGTCGGGCGCCATGCGCGTCGCCGAAGATCTGTACACGAAAGGATTGATCAGCTACCCCCGTACCGACAACACGGTCTATCCTCGTGGTCTCGGCCTGAAGTCTATGGTCGAGAAGTTCCTGGAGAGCCCGTTCCGCGAGGAGGCCACGTACATTCTCGCCCAACCGACGTTCCGTGCGACACGGGGGCGGACCGAAACCACCGACCACCCACCGATCTATCCGACCGGAGTGGTCGACCCCAAAAAGCTCAAGCCGGATCACGCAAAGGTCTACGAGCTCGTGGTCCGCCGATTTCTGGCCACAGTCTCGCCCGACTGTGTGGGGCGCTCCCGGACCACGAAGGTTCGGATCCGGGACCAGGGATTCGACGGCAAGGGCTACAAGGTGCTCGACCCGGGTTGGTATCGTGTCTATCCGTACCAGCATCCCGACGAGAGCGCGATGCCGGCGCTGCGGGTCGACCAAATCGTTCCCGTCAAGGACATCCGTCTGACGGAAGACAAGACCCAGCCGCCTCGGCGCTTCTCCCAAGGATCGCTCATCCAAGAGATGGAACGTCTGGGGCTCGGCACCAAGAGCACCCGGCACGACATCCTTCAGAAGCTGCTCGACCGGCACTATGTCCAGGCGCGGTACCTCGAGCCCACCAGCACCGGGGTGGCGGTCACCGAAGCGCTCCGGGCGCACGCGCCGTTCGTGACGTTGCCCGACATGACCCATCGGCTGGAGGCCGATATGGAACTCGTGGCGGAGTCCAAGAAAGCAAAGAGCGAAGTGCTCGAGGAATCCCGGGAGATGCTCCGCGAGATCCACGAAGCGCTGACGATCAACGCCGCCGCCGTGAAGAAGACGCTGACCACGGCGATGGACCGGCAGCATTTTGTGGGGCCTTGCCCGAAGTGCGGCGGGGCGCTTCGGATGCAACGGAGTCCTCGCGGAAGTCGCTGGGTCCAATGCGTGAACAATCCGTCCACCTGCACGGTCAGTTACTCCCTCCCCGCCGCAGGGTTCATCGAACCCGCGCCCGAGTTCCTGTGCCCCACCTGTCAGACCCCCCGCCTGAAGATCGTGTTCCGGGGTCAGCGCCCCCAGCTCTATTGCATCAATCCGGAATGTGCCGAGCACCACAAGGCCTTCCGAGTAGGCACCTGCCCGACCTGCGGTTCCCCCTTGGCGATCCGGTACTCCCGGTTCGGCAAGCGGTTCGTCGGTTGCACGGGCTATCCAAAATGTACGGTCACGTATCCACTCCCACAACGGGGACGGCTCGATACGGAGGAGGCACCGTGCCCGGTCTGTCGGGCCCCCGTGGTCACCGCGATCGAGGCCGGCCGCAGACCCTGGCGGCTCTGCATCAATCCGGAGTGCCCAACCCGAAAATCCGCGACCCCCGCCGCCAAGGTCGAGGACGCCACCGTCCCGAAAGCCCCCGCGAAGCGGACCCGGGCGAAGAAGGCCACTACCGAAGCGCCGGCCATCTCGGTGAAGGCCCCCTCGCGACGAAAGCGTGCGACGAGCCCGAAGCAGGCCGAACCCGAAACGCCTCAACCGGTGGCGGAATCTCCTGCGCCCCCGTAGGTCCCCGGCAAAACCCACGCCCAGGCCCCAGTGGCTATTCAAGTCGCTGCGCGGCTTCGATGACCTCCGGCTCACTGCGGCCCTAAATACAACGGCCCGTTGGGACGGGCGTGCCCTTGTCCCACCGTCTTCTGGACCTCGATTCTCGCACGCTCGAGCGCCGGTTGCGAGAGAATCCGATCGTGATCGTCCCCGTCGGAGCTCTCGAAGCCCATGGCCCCCATCTCCCCCTGGGGGCCGACCAGATCCAGGCCGAGTCGACGGCGGAGGCCCTCGCCCAACGCATCGGTGCCTTGGTGGCACCTACACTCCCGTATGGTAACTGCTCGGGCACGCGCCCGTTTCCCGGAACTGTTAGCCTCTCCCTCAGTACGCTCTCCCGCCTCGCGCGCGAACTGCTGGAAGAGTTGGCCCGCACCGGATTCCGTCGGGTGCTCGTCTTGTCCGGCCACGCCGCGCAGGGCCATATGGCGGCCCTCCGGGAAGGAGCCGAAGAGGCCGTGCGAGCTCAGCCCGCCCTGCACGTCGCGGTGCTCTCGGACTACGATTTCGTCTATGAGCTCCGAGGAAAGCTCTCCCCGGCGACCGACGGCCACGGTGGGCTCCTCGAGACCTCTCGCGTACTGGCAATGAAGCCCGAATCCGTGGGCGCGGAGCGGCCGAAGGTCGAGTACCGATACTCCCGTTTCCGCGTCGGAGATCCGACGGTCGAAGAGTGGCCCGAGAGCGTCATCGGAGATACCGCCCCGGCGACCCCCGAGCTGGGCCAGCGGGTGCAGGCCCACGTCCTCGACCGCCTGGAAGCGACCGTTCGCGAACTATTGCCGGGGCCGTAACGGACTGCGAAGAAGCCCCATGGCCGGTTCTGACTCTCCCATCCGTATCCGCGGCGCGCGGCAACACAACTTGAAGAACATCTCGCTCGACCTGCCCCGGAATCGGTTTATCGTGATCACCGGGGTGAGCGGCTCGGGGAAGTCGTCGCTCGCCTTCGATACCCTCTACGCGGAGGGACAACGGCGGTACATCGAGAGCTTGTCGGCGTACGCGCGTCAGTTCCTCGGCCAAATGGACAAGCCCGACGTCGACCTCATCGACGGCTTGTCGCCGGCGATCGCGATCGAGCAACGGGCGGGGAGCCGTAACCCCCGCTCGACGGTGGGGACGGTTACGGAGATCTACGATTTCCTTCGCTTGCTTTACGCCCGGATCGGCATCCCTCACTGTCCGAACGATGGCGAGGAGATCGCTCCCCAATCGATCGACAAGATCGTCGAGGCGGTCCGGAACCGCGCCGAGGGGGAGACGGTCGACGTGCTCGCACCCGTCGTCCGGGGCAAGAAAGGCGAGCATCGGGACACGCTCCAAAAGCTCCGGCAGCAAGGATACCGGCGGTTCGTCATTGACGGCGCCGAAGTGCGCCGCGGCGGCTCGGAGGTCTCGCTCGAAAAGAACAAGAAGCATACGATCGAGGTCGTCGTCGACTCGCTCAAGGTCTCCGAGGCGGAAGCGACCCGGCTGACGGAGGGCATCACCCTCGCGCGCGAGCTCGCCGAGGGGCTGGTCATCGTCCGGCGGCCGAAGGGCGCCCGCGAGAGCTTCTCGAGTTCCCGAGCCTGTCCGAAGTGCGGATTCTCGATCGAGGAGCTCTCGCCTCGGATGTTCTCGTTCAATAACCCGTACGGAGCCTGCCCCGAGTGCTCCGGCCTCGGCGCGACCCTGCACGCGGACCCAGACCTGATCGCCCCGGACAAGGACAAGCCGCTCGGCAAGGCGATCGCGGTGTGGGGACTGACTCCCGAAAGCGACTCGCTCGAGAGGTTTGCCAAAATCTACGACTACGACCCGGAGGACCCGGTCTCTCGGTTGTCGGAAAAAGGGTGGAAGGCCCTGATGTACGGCAGCGAGAAGGCGATCGGAGCTCCGTCGCCTCACTGGGCCGGTCACTGGTGGGGGGGTGGCTGGCTCAAGGAGGGGCTGGTCCACGCCGTCGAACGTCGCTGGAAGTCGACGAAGAGCGAGGGCGCAAAGGAGTACTACATCGGTTTCATGACCTTCACCCCGTGCCGGTCCTGCCACGGGAAGCGCCTCAAGCCGGCGAGCCTGGCCGTCACTGTTTCCGGCCAATCGATCGCCGAGATTGTCTCGCAGCCGGTGAGCGTGTTGGTTCCGTTCTTCCGCGACCTCAACCTATCCGACAAGGACGAGCAGATCGTGGGTCAGGTGGTCAAGGAGATCCGGGCTCGGCTCGGATTCCTCGACAACGTGGGGCTCACCTATCTCACGCTCGACCGCGCTTCAGCGAGTCTCTCGGGAGGCGAGGCGGAACGGATCGCGCTCGCGACGCAGATCGGGTCCGGCCTCGTCGGAGTGCTCTACATCCTCGACGAACCTTCGATCGGCCTCCACCCTCGCGACCATGCCCGGCTACTTGCGACGCTCAAGACGCTTCGGGACCTCGGCAACACCCTGCTCGTCGTGGAGCACGACGAGATGACGATGCGGGCCTCGGATTGGCTGGTCGACCTCGGACCGGGCGCGGGGAATCAGGGCGGCGAACTGCTGTACTCGGGCCCACCGGAACAGATC
>JBARJD010000029.1:0-3984 GCA_049800095.1 Thermoplasmata archaeon
GGCCAGGAGCGCCTTGACGCGAGCCGCGTCGGGCGAGATCCCGGCCGCCGTCAGGATTCCGTCAATTCCCTTTTCGTCGATCGGCTTACCGGCCGCGTTGAGCAGCAGGGCGCTGTACACGTACTCCATCGTTCTTCCTCCCGTGGTTCCTCTATGATGCAGGGGTTCCTGTCAGGGCCTGAAGTGCCTTCGCCTCTCGGAAGGCACGAGCCAAGATCTCCGGGAGGCTCTTGGCCGTGGGATAGGCAGACTCGACCGCGACCGCAATGGCGGCCCGGTAGGCTTTGGAGAGAAGGATCGGCACCGTTTGCGGCGTGAAGTAGCCGATCTCGACGGCGAGCGCCAAGGCGCTCCGGTAGGCTCGGGCAACGGCCGCCCGCTGCGCCGTGAGGTCCACCGCGAGCACCGTGGGCGCGTAGAACGTCTCGCGTTCGACCGCGGCACGGAGTTCGAGGCCGACTTCGAGAGGGAAGATGTTCAATCGGGTCAGGAGGTTCGCCTTTTCGGCGGTGAGAACCTCCCCCGCTTTGGCGACGACCGAGTCCCTCTTCAGTACGACTTTGCCTTTCTCGATGGCCGCCGGGAAGCCGGCGTGCTGCAACTCCGCCACGATAGGACCCGCCTTGAAGGGCGTCTCGCCTCCGGGGACGAGGATGTCGGCGGGCGCGATGGAGCCTCCGCGGGCCGGGGTCGGCGAGCGGGTCTGGACGAGTTCCTGATAGAGGGAGAACGGGTTTCCGTCGGCGGCGATAATGCCGGTTTGGTCCGTGACGTAATCGAGCAATGGCCGCAGCGAGGTGCGTTCCTTCGCCGCCTGTTCGAGCGCGTGACGGATCGCCGCGTTGGGCGCGACGACCAACGGATGCCCTCGGTCGAGGAGGTCCTTCCGCATCTTCTGCAAGGCCGAAGCAGGGACGCCTCGAATCCCGACGAGGGCGGTGACTGGGTGCTCGAGGAGCATCTTCTGGAGTTTCGTCACCCGGGCGATCTTTCCCGGAGGTACGGACTCTCGGCCCGGCATCGCCTTCCTGTCCTCACCAAAGCCGAACTGCGGGTCCCATCGTGGTCTTGACGTACACCGACTCGATATTGTTGCGCCCTCGTTCGAGCTTTCCGACCAGCCGCGTAAGCAGAGCATCGATATTCTGGGCGGTGTCGGCCGGAGACATGCTCCGGGTCCCGACCGCCGCGTGGAAGGTCCGGTTGCTCTTGGAGCGAACGCGCACGGACCGCTTGAGCGCCTGAATCTGGTTCGATGGGTCGCTCCCGGGGGGAAGCGGACGAGGCATCTTCCCCCGCGGGCCGAGCACGACGCCCAGCCGCTTCCCGATAGTGGGCATCAGCGGCGCTTCGGCCAGAAAGAAGTCGATGTCCTCGACGAGTTTCTTGGCGGCCTTCTTGTTCGAGAAAAGGTCGTCCATCTCGGCGGGCGAAATGACCCGATCCGCGACTCCACGGACTCTCTGCAGCATTTCGGGGCTCCCAAAGACTGCTACGCGGGTCGTCTTGCCTCGCCCCTTGGGTAGGGCGAGTTCCTCCTCAATCCGGTTCTTGGGGACCGTCAGGTCGAGGTCCTTGAGGTTGATGGAGAGGTCGATGGTCTCCGGAAACTTCCGTTCGGGAGCCTTGGAGATAGCCTCCGTGACGACCTCCACCGCCGCGCGATCTACCATGTTTCCCTCGTAGGATGCGAGGCCGCCGAGAAGGCCCCTCTAGATAAAGACTTAGGTCGCCGCCGCCGAGAAACCGGCTTCACGCGACCTGTAGCAGGCTTCTCCACTCCAAACCGAGTCCCCGAACGGTCGGGTGCCGAACGGTTGCCCTGTGACGGCCCGGATCCTTCGGATCCAATCTCAGCACATCCCGGGAACGAACCAGTTCTCCACGAGCCACTGTCCGACCTTGGGGTGGGGCCAGAGACGGCGCTGCACGTGGGCCGCGACTATCTGGACAAGCCGCTGTGGGAACAGCTACCGGTGAGGTTTTCAAGAGGCTGCTCCAACCCGTCCAGAGTTGATTGAATCAAGCGTACTGAGTCGGGTGGTTCCCGCAAGGTCGGGATAGTGGCGGGACGCACCCCAGAGGTAAGCCATTCTCGATGGAGATTCCCCCGTCCGCCTCCGTAACCCTATATATGCTGCCGAGTTCGGCGCGCCCCGATGCACTACCCCAAGGTCATCTCGACCTATTGCCCTAAGTGCCACAAGCACACACCGCACGAGGTCGAGAAAGGAAAGAAGAAGCCGGCCTCCGAGCTGAAGTGGGGCCAACGGCGTTTCCGGCGGGCGACGCGAGGGTACGGCGGGTTCCCCCGGCCGAAGCCCGAAGGCCGCGCGAAGGCCGTCCGGCGCGTGCTCTTGCGCTTTCGCTGCAAGCAGTGCAAGTACATCGTTCAACCGATCGGCTGGCGCGCCGGCACCTTCGAACTGACCGAAGCGGAGTGAAGGTTCTATCGATGCCGGCCGCTCCGTTCTGGGTCGTCAAGTGCCCCGACTGTTCGGGGGAACAGACGATCTTCAGCCGCCCAGCCACTGCGGTCAATTGTGTGGTGTGCGGAGCCACGCTCGCCACGCCGACGGGTGGAAAGGCCAAGCTTCGCGGAACGTTCGTCCGACCGGCCTCCGCCTAAGTAGGGAGGCGCAGCGGTTGCCACTCCGGGGGGATTTCCCGGAAGAGGGGGAACTCGTCGTCGCCACGGTGACGCAGATCCGGGACTTTGGCGCGTTCGTTACCTTGGACGAGTACGCCAACCGCGAGGCCTTCATCCATCTCTCCGAGGTGGCCACCGGGTGGGTCAAGTACATCCGGGACCACATCCGGGAGCGCCAGAAGATCGTCGGTCGGGTCCTCCATATCGACACGGGAAAGGGCCAGGTCGACCTCTCCCTGAAGCGGATCAATGAACACCAGCGCCGCGAGAAGATTCAGAGCTGGAAGAACGAACAGCGCGCGCAACGACTGCTCGCGATCGTCGCAAAGGGGCTGAAGACCGAAGTCGAGGCTACCTACTCATCCTTCGCCGAGAAGTTGGTCGAGGACCAGGGCAGCCTCTTCCATGCCTTCGAGGTCGCGTCGTCCGAGCCGAAGAAATTCGCCTCCCAATATGGCAAAGCGGCGTGGGTTTCTGCCTTCGTTAAAGTCGCCGAGGAGAACCTGACGCCTCCCCATGTGACGATCAATGGGACTTTGGAGATTTCCTCACCGGCTCCGCAAGGCGTGAAAGACGTCCGAGTCGCTCTGCGAGCGGCAGAGGAAGTCGACCCCGAGTCGGTGGTCGTTCAATATGTCGGGGCCCCGAGGTATCGCGTGCAGGTCACGGGGACCCAGTACAAGCAGGTCGAGGAGGTCCTCAAGCGGGCCACCGAGGCCGCCCTGGCGAAGATCGCGAAGGCCGGTGGACAGGGGAGCTTTGCCCGAGCATGACGGATTCGTTGCTCCGCGTCTGTCGGACCTGTGGCCGATATACCCTCTCGTCAACGTGCCCGATCGACCACGCGGACACCCGTACCCCCCACCCCGCGCGATTCTCCCCCCAGGACCGCTGGGGGAAATACCGCCGTGCGTTACGGGCGGAGTCGGGATCGTAGGACGCGACCCGCCAAAGGAAGCAGAAGAGGATCATGATGGCCACTGGAATGCACCGGATTAAGGTCGTGAACGAGATCAGCGACCTAGTACCGGTCCTGCGCGCAGTCGACACCCCGCTCAAGCTCAAACTCCTCCAGCGCCTCTCCGAGGCGTGGCTCACGCCGGAGGACGTTCAGCGTGAATTCGGGAAGGAGGGACTCAAGGTCCTCTCCCTGTTCGAGAAGCTCAAGCTGGTCGATACTCGCTGGGTGGCGCGCGAGGGGCGCAAGACGCCCGACAAAAGCTACCACACGTACTACGGCACGATCAACATCAACACCACCGCACCGTTAGCCGAGGTCTCAGAGATCCTCGCGATCGCCAGCATGGACGACAAGGAGTATGCCAAGCTTGAGC
>JBARJD010000030.1:0-20218 GCA_049800095.1 Thermoplasmata archaeon
TTGCCGCCGAAGCACGCCGAGCAGCTCGAGTTCGTGAAGACGCCTCCGGCTTCCGTGAACGTCGCGATGAGTCCCTCGTCCAGCGCTTGCTTGTAGATCGAGGTCGAGGCCGGCGACACGATAAACCGGACCCCCGGGGCCACCTTGTGGCCCTTCATGATCTTGGCCCCCTCGCGGAGGTCGTCGATCCGGGCGTTCGTGCAGGAGCCCAGGAACACCTGGTCGACCTTGATGTGCTTCGGAACGAGGTCCATGAGCGACCGCACATTGTCCGGAGAGTAGGGACAGGCGACCATCGGATCCATCCCGCCCACGTCGATGTCGATGACCCGCTCGTAATGGGCGTCTTTGTCCGGAGACACCGGATGCATGGCATGCTTCGCGATTTTCTCGAGGAAGGTGTAGGTGGTGGCGTCGGGAGCGATCATACCGCACTTCGCCCCCATCTCAGTCGTCATGTTGCAGAGCGTGAAGCGCTCGGACATGGACATGGCCTCGATGGTCGGACCCGAGAACTCGACCGATTTGTAGGTCGCGCCCGTCGTTTTGACCTCGCCCAGGATCCGGAGAATCAGGTCCTTCGCATAGACTCCCTTCCCGAGCGAGCCTCGGATCCGGACATGGATCGTGGGAGGGACCTTGAGCCAGAGTCTTCCCAGCGACAGGACGGCCGCCATTTCCGTCGGCCCGATGCCCGCCGCGACGGCGCCCATCGCCCCGAGCATGTTGGTGTGCGAGTCTGTGCCGACGGCGAGATCCCCCGGTACGACCCATCCGTGCTCGGCGAGGATCTGATGGCAGATGCCGTGGGTCCCAACGTCATAGAAATGGGTGAGGCCCTGCTCCCTCGCGAACTGACGGAGAATCCGGTGGAGCACCGCGGCTCCCTCGGTAGATGCCGGGACCCAGTGGTCGATCGCGATGACCACCCGCTCCGGATCCCAGACCCGGGGAGCGCCCATTTCGTGGAAAGGGGCGACGGTCTGGGCGCCTTGCTCGTGCATCATGGCGAGGTCGACCTGCCCTTCAACGATCTGCCCCGGAACGACACGGTCGAGACCGCCGGCCCGCGAGAGAATCTTTTCGGCGAGAGTCTGCCCTCCGTCGGTTCCGTTACCGTTCATGCTGCACGCGCCCCCAGACCCATCTCTTCCACAAGCTTCCAGAAGTCCTCATCCGAAATTCCAGGGTGCTCGAACAAGGAGCGGTACTCTCGGAGGAACGCCTCGAGTTCCTCCTTCGACCGATGCTCGGCGCTCGACTTGAGCCGCTGGAGCAAATCCACGAGCACAGGGTCCGGGAGGGCCATGCCCCTTTCCTTGAGCTTCTCCACTAGCGCCGCCTTCCCGGTGTGCTTCCCAAGAATCATTCGTCGCTGACGGCCGAGGATCTCGGGCTGGACCGGTTCGTAGGTGAGCGTGTGGGCCAGGATCCCATGTGTATGGATCCCCGCCTCGTGTGAAAAGGCGTTGTAGCCGACGACGGCCTTCGTAGGGGAGACCGGGACCCCGGACAGTTCCTCTACCAAGCGAGAAAGTTCGTAGAGGCGAGATAGATCGAGCCCGGTCCGGACACCGTAGAGCTGCTCGAGACAGAGCGCAAGCTCCTCGAGGGGAGTGTTGCCCGCTCGTTCCCCCAGCCCGTTTACGCATACGTGAGGACTCGTCACGCCCTCCTCGAGCGCCGTGAGGGCGTTGGCCGTAGCGAGGCCGAAATCGTTGTGGCAATGCACCGACCAATCGGTGGGGCGAACCCGGCGGTAGAACTCCCGGAGATACCAGCGAAACGTGAGAGGGGTCATGATGCCGACGGTGTCGGAGATCACGAGCCGGTCGGCTCGCTCGGCCTGGACCGCGAGATAGAGTCTTTCCACGAAGTCGAAAGGAGCCCGGACCGTGTCTTCGGTCACGAACGCCACATGGAGGCCGGCGTCTTTGGCCTGGCGGACGGATTGGGTCGCGGCGGCCAGTACCTGCTCTTGGGACATCTTGAGCTTGTACCTGAGGTGCACGTTGCTTGCAGCGACAAAAATGGCAATGTGCGTGGCTCCGGAGCGGATCACCGCGTCGACGTCCCCGGGAACAGTGCGCGCCGCGGCGAGAATCTTCGCCTTGAGGCCGGCGCCGGCGACGCGACGGACCGCCTCGGCTTCTTCCTCCGAGACGACGGGAATTCCGGCGTTGATGACCGATATGCCCATCTCGGACATGATCTCCGCAAGCTGGAGCTTTTCCTCCGGAGAGAAATGGACGCCCGGGGTCTGCTCCCCGTCTCGGAGCGTCTCGTCCCAGAACACGATCGGATCGGCGAAGTGCCGCTGAGAGGTCGTCCCGTCGTGGAAGTTCTCGACGAGGCCTTCTTCAGCCATCGGCAACTAGCGAGCGGCCGATGCGCCTTAACCTTTCGCGAAGGGAGGGTTCGTACGTTAACGTACGGCGTTTGTGCGCGACCTACGGACGCCTTTCCGGCTCCATTTCCACCTCGGAGGTCCGTCGGTTAGACCATTGTTAAATACGCGCGCTCCCTCGAATCGATGTCGGCCGCCTGAAGTAGTACCGTACTGGAACCCACGATGACAACTCCCGCCGCTCAAACCCCCTCACAGGCCATCGAGGCTTCACCCGCCCAGCGGCGCGTGACCAAGGAACTGACCGACGTCTCCGTCATTGTCGGCGGCCAAGGTGGGGACGGGACACTCACCGTCGTGGACCTCCTCGGTCGTTACTTCCGTAAGCGGGGCCTCTACGTGTACACCTCCCGGAACACCCTCTCCCGTATCCGCGGAGGTCACGCGGATGCGTCGGTCCGAGCGTGTCGCGATCCGCGCGCGGCCATCAAAGCCAAAGCCGACCTCCTCCTCGCCTTCGACCAGGAAGCGATCGAAGTCGTTCGGGCGGACCTCGACCCCGACGCCCTGGTACTCTACGACTCGACGGCCTTCAAGGCCGACTATCCCAATTCCCTGGGCTTCCCCTTCGCGACGCTCGCGGGCAGCCAACTCGGTCAACCGATTTACAAGAACACCGCCGCTTACGGCGCAATCGCGGTGCTCATGGGGTTCGATGACGCGGTCGTTCGCCAAGTGATCGAAGAGCGGTTCAAGCGGCGCGGGGCCGAGGCGCTTGACAAGAACCTCAAGGCGTTGGAGATCGGGCGGCAAGCCGCCTTGGCCGTTCCCACGGCGGTGAACCGGTGGTCCTTGGCGGAAGGCGACGCGCACGACTTCATCCTCACCACGGGGAACCAGGCAGCGGCGCTCGGCTTCGTCGTCGGCGGAGGGCGATTCTTCGCCGGCTACCCGATTACCCCTGCGACGGAGATCATGGAGTATCTGATGCGCTATCTCCCCAACTACCACGGCGTGGTGCGGCAAGGGGAGGACGAACTGGCCTCCATCAACATGGTCATTGGAGCGGCGACGACCGGGGCTCGTGCCATGACGTCAACGAGTGGGCCGGGCCTTTCGTTGATGACCGAGGGCATCGGTCACGCCGGCACCGCTGAACTCGGCATCCTGATCGCGGATTGCCAACGTGTAGGACCCTCTACCGGTCAGCCGACCCGCCACGAACAATCGGATCTCGCCCACCTCGCCCACCTCGGTCACGGGGAGTTCCCGAAATTCATCCTCTCGCCGGGTTCCGCGGAGGACTGTTTCTACGTGACCGTCGACGCCCTCAACCTCGCCGAGAAGTGGCGACTTCCCGTGATCTTGCTGCTGGACCAGGCGCTTTGCCAGAACGCTTCCACGGTCCCGGCCTTCGACCTTTCGAAGGTCAAGGTAGAGCGTCCCAGCTTGCTGACGGCCGAGCAAGTGGGAAAACTCGCAGAATACAAGTACTACGCATTCAGCGCCAACGGGATCTCGCCGTTCGCGCCGGTCGGAACGCCCGGCGTCACGTCGCAGATCACTGGAAACGAGCACGACGAATGGGGGCACGTCTCGGTGAACCCGGTGAATCGCCACAAGATGATGGAGAAACGCATGGGCAAGCTAATCCAAGCCCGCGACGAGCTGCCCCGCCCGCGCTACTTTGGGCACAAGGAGGCCCGTATCGGGCTCATCGGATATGGTAGCACGAGCGGCCCGATCCTCGAAGCGATGGATCTGCTCGACGCCGAGGGCATCGCGACGAAGTACCTGCAGGCCCGGACGCTTTTCCCGGTACAGCAGGAGACGCTCGGGCCGTTCTTCGATTCGGTCGACCTCGCCTTCGTCGTGGAGCACAACTACACCGGGCAACTCGCCCGGCTCATCCGAGAGGACATGCCCCAATACCACGCCAAGCTCCGATCGATCCTCAAGTACGATGGATTCTCTTTCCGCGCCCCGGACATCGCCGCACCGATTCGGGAGGCCGTGAATGGTAACAAGCGCTAAGCCGACCGCCAACACATGGTGCCCGGGCTGCGGAGACTTCGGCGTGCTCGCGGCGGCCAAGAAAGCAATCGTCGACTTGAAGATCCCCATTCACGAAGCCGTCCTCGTCGGCGGGATTGGCTGTTCCGGGGGCATCCACAATTTCATCGACGTCAACGGAGTGCACGCGCTTCACGGCCGCCTCCTGGCGCAGGCCATTGGCCTCAAGCTCGCGAACCCGCAGCTCACCGTCCTCGCGGCGGGCGGCGACGGCGATGGCTATGCAATCGGGATGGGTCACTTCATGCACGCGTTCAAGAAGAACGCATCGATCCTCTACATCGTCATGAACAACGAGACGTACGGGCTCACGAAGGGGCAAGCCTCGCCCACATCCCGCCTTGGCTTCGAGGGCAACATCGAGGTCCCGTTCGACGCGATCCTGACTGCGCTCTCCATCCCGACAGGGGCGTTCATCGCCCGGACGTTCTCGGGGGACCCGAAGACCATGACCGCCGTCCTATCGGAGGCGCTGCAATTCAACCGCGATCATCGAGGGTACGCTTTCGTCGAAGACCTCTCGCCCTGCGTCACCTACAACGATACGTTCAAGGAATGGCGCGAGAAAATCGTCAACATCGAAAAGCTGCCGGGCTACGACCCCACCGATCGGTCGGCCGTGTTCCGACTCTGCAGCGAGACCATGAACGCGGGAAAAATCCCGGTCGGCGTCATGCACCGTCCCGGGAAGCCGACCGACGCCGCGAGCAACCCGCTCGAACTCAAGCTGCTTCCCGACAATGTCGGTCCGGCCCGGGCCGACATCGAACTGGAACGCAACCTTCCGGCCTACCGGGCTCTCTTGGCGAGCGCCGCATAGGGCTCGACCAGGTCGGAGCCGAGCCGTGCTCGGGCCTCGTCGACCCGTGTCACGGATCCTCCTCCTGCTCGCCCTGGCAGCGATGTTGCTCGAGTCCTTGGCCCCGGCGACGCTCGGTGGGACCCCGTCGTCCGGCATCGCGCTTGCGCTGGGGAGCGACGGCACGGTCGATGCCGGGCTCGCGACGGTGGTCGCGAACGGCTCGGCGCTGCGGTACGCCATGGACGGCTACTTTGGCCCGCTCATCGACACGTTGCCCGGTACCAACGCCAGCAAAGCTGCCCTCCTCGCCGAGATCAACGCCACGGAGAGCAACCCGCTCTTTGCGGGACTGTTCGGCGACCACGATGGCCGCGTCAACACGCTGGATGTGCAGCGCTTCGTGAGTTTGATCGGTAGCGAAGCGAAATTGATCCCGGTCACCGCTATCACCGGTGTCCTTAACGTTACGTTGGACGGGAACGATCCCACGTCCGACCTGCTCCAAGGCGTCTCCTTCAGCAACGCACCGGGACCCGACAATTCGTCCGCGCCCATCGGAGTGACGGCCACCCTTGCCGTGACCTTCGCCTGGAGCGGTACGGGAAATTCGCACACTTTCCAAGTGGCGTGGAATCTGCCCTCCATCCTCGGGAATCTGAGCGTCCCGGTGACAGCGGTGAACGTCACGTTCACCACCCCGGCGGCCATCACGATCACCTCCATCACCGGCCTCAACCGCACCCAAATCTCGAACGACGTGTTCGGATGGGGATCGGCGTCCGCTTCGGGACAGTACACGCCCCTTCCAGGACACACGGTCGTGATCAAGTTCGGCCCGTCCTTTCCGACCGGCGACGCCGTGATCGTGGGAACGATCGTCGTCGTGGCCGGTCTGCTGGTCGGTCTCCTTCTATTCCGGCGGCGTCGACGTCGGCGGAGCGCGACTCCCCCGCCCGGCCTCGCTGTCAACAAGGAGTCGGGGGTGGGACCGTCGTCTGGGTCGGGGTAGACGACACCGATAGCCCCCGACGCGGGTGCACGACCTTTACCCTCACCGAGGTCGTCCGCACCGCGACCTCGCTGGGCTTCGACCTGCTCCACGAGCCGCGCCTCGTGCGCCTCAACCCAAACGTCCCGACCAAGACGCGGGGCAACGCGGCTCTGGTGGCCCGCTTCGCGCACGGCCGGGGAACGCCGGAAGTGGTGGGGTCACTTCCGGACGGGCCCGTGGTGTGCTACCGCTCCGGGCGCGACCTCACGGAGGAGGAACGACTCCGCCTGGCTGACGAGCTCTGGACGACCGTTCAAGCCGCTTCGGCGGGCTCGGACCCGGGAACCGACCCGGCACTCCTCGTTCTTCGGCGTCCGCCCCCTGCCAAACTGTACTGGGAGGCGGTACGACGTATCGTGACAATGGCCGAGGTCCGGCGATGGTTGGCCGACACGGACCCGATCATTCGGTCCGTTCCCTCCGGCGTCGGACAGATCGGGGCGGCGGCCGCCTTGGCGTGGCGAGGCGCCCACCCCACATGGGAGGCGATCGCGTATCGGGACGCCGCACGCTGGGGGACCGAGCGACGGGTCGAGCGCGACTCGGTGGCCGCCGCGGTCCGGCGCCACCCGGAGCTCTTCCTCTGCATGGACCCGCGGACCCGACGTACCCTCATCGCGCCCCACACGGCGTGTCCGGTCTTGTTCGGTCTGCGCGCGACGGAGCCGTCGGTCGCCGTGGCCGCGTTGCACGAGATCCGGTCCGAGCCCGTCGACCGATGGCTCCTCTTCCGGACCAACCAGGGCACTGGCGACCACGTGCGCCGTCGATGGCCGGTGCCTCCGGTTCCCTTCATGGCGGGTACGCTGTTGGGCCGACTGGTCGAGCGCCCCGTTCCGCGGCCCGGGGGGCACCTGCTCTTCTCCGTCGAGCTGGACTCGGGAAAACGGGTTGATTGCGCCGTGTTCGAGCCGACGAAGACCCTGCCCCGAGTGGTGCAGACCCTCCTCCCCGGCGACCGGGTTCGCCTCTGGGGAGGCTCGCAAGAGGACCCTCTCTTCCGCGTCGAGGGGATCGAACTCATCTCGCTCCGCCCGAGGGAGATTCTGCAGGAGAACCCCCGATGCCCCCGCTGTGCGTGTCGCATGGGCTCCCTCGGCGCCGGCCGGGGTTTTCGATGCGCCCGGTGCCGACACCGGTCCCCTCCCGAGAGCCGCACGTTCCGGGCGGCTCCCCCCGAGTTTCCCGTGGGCCGGTACCACCCCACGCCGTCGGCGCGCCGGCACCTGGCTCCCCGGGGGCCGGAACCCGGGATTCCGTCCCGCCGGATGGATTAAGAGGCCGGAAGCGACCTCCCGGACCGGAAGCGCCGACAGCGACCCACAGGAGCGCGTACGATGGTCCAGTGCCCGGTCTGCGGCGAAGAAAATCCTCCCGAGGCCTCGAACTGCCGGTCCTGCCAGCTCGCCACCAACCTGTTCGAGCCGGTGCGCGAGGCTGCCGGGACGACTCCGGAGGACTCGGACTACGCCCGGGCGATCGCGGAGATCCTCGCCGTCGTGGGACCCGAGCCGGACTCCGACGCCTCCCGCTCCACTACCGGCTCCGAGACGATGCTTACATCGCAGTCCCGCTTCCCCGCCCTCTCGGCCATCCCGACGCCGCGCGAGGCCGCCAGTCGGGTCTCCAGCCTCCCGGCCCTCCCCGTCCTTTCGCCGGGAACCGGCCTCGCACTGGTCCAGCGCCAAGTCGAGGAATTGATGCAGATCGGGCGACGAGAGGGCCTCGATCTCAAAGACGCCGACGAACGGATGTTCTCCGCGCTGAAGGAGGAGAACCGAACCGCGCTCGACGAACTCCGGCGCTCGCTCTTCGTCCAAGTCGCGGGCTCCGTCGCGGAAGACCTTGAGATCCAGACCGCGCACCGGAACGAGCTCGCACCGCTAGTACCGACCGCCACGATCGACGCGGAGCTCGCCAGCGCTCGGACGGCCTTCGCGACCGGCGATCTCTCCGGCGCCGTCCGTCGTCTTCGCCAAGCGTCGGACGGACTCTCGATGCTCGGCGATCGGTGGGCCACCTGCCAGATCTTGACGATGGAAGCGGACCTCATGGTCGAGACCTTACGGGAGTTGGGCCAGGACCCGGGGCCGGCCCTCGGCCCTCTCTCGGAGGGGCGGCGACTCGCGCGCGCGGGCGACTCGGACCGCGCCGAACACGTTCTCGCCGGCGCTAATCGAGTGCTCTGGGGGCTCTTGGTCCCTCAGCTGAATGGTAGCCTCCAGGCGATCCGAGCCCAGCTGCACGGCCGCGCCTCGTCCGATCAGGAGATCGAACCGGTGATCCGGGAGTTGCGCCAGTTGGCGGCGCTGATCCGGCGACGGAATTTCGGCGCGGCGGTCACGACCTATCGCCGCCTGCGGGCCGCCACCTCGGCCCTCTCCGCGCCCGCCCACACGGGGGCCGAGCTCGATGCGTGATCCTGCCGAGTCGCCCACCGACTCATAAATATCCCGGGGCCGCTCCTTGAGAGCGTGCCGTATGCGACCCTGCGGGGATTCCGGGACTATCTACCGCCCGACGCGGCGATCCGGTCCGAACTGCGGCGTCGCATGCGTCAGGTGGCGCACCGATGCGGCTTCCAGGAGCTCGAGACCCCGAGCGTCGAAAGCCTCGACCTCTTTCGCGTGAAGAGCGGCGGAGAGATCGAGAAGCAGGTCTGGGCCTTTGACGACAAGGGCGGACGCGAAGTCGCCCTGATCGCCGAGACGACGCCCGGACTCGCGCGGGTGTTCGTCGACCGGGCGAAATCGGAGCCGCTCCCCGTGAAGTGGGTAACCTTCTCGAAGCTCTGGCGATACGAAGAACCCCAGGCGGGCCGGACCCGCGAATTCTCGCAGGTGAACTTCGACATCCTCGGCGTGCCCGGGATCGAGGCGGACGTCGAAGTCCTTGCGACGTCGGCCCTGGCGCTCGACGAGGTCGGCGCGCAGGGCCTCTACGCCTTCCGAGTCTCCGACCGGCAACTGGCGGAGGGAATCGGCCGCCTGGCCGGGGCGCGCGACCTGCCCCTTTTCTTCCATGCCTTGGATCGCCGATCGAAGGTCACCGAGCGGGAGTTCGTCGTCGACCTTCAGCGCTCCGGCGTCGGACCCGACGGCGTCGCGGTCGTGTCCGAGATCCTTTCGGCCGCCGGGGCGGGGGTCCCCGCGAACGAGGTCGAGAGCTTCTTCTCCCGTTGGACCGAACCTCCGTTGCCCGCTCCCGGCCTGGATGGATTGAGCCGGCTTCGCGCCCTGTTCGCCCGCGTCGTGCGGCTGGGCCTCGGGGACCGAGTCGTCTTCGACCCCACGGTCGTGCGGGGGCTGGCCTACTACACGTCGACCGTCTTCGAATGCTACGCGCGGGAGGGGGACCTGCGCTCCCTCTTCGGCGGAGGCCGCTACGACCACCTCATCGAGCTGTTCGGTGGCCCCCCGACCCCGGCCTGCGGACTGGCCATCGGGGACCAAACCCTCGAGCTCCTCCTCCGAGGAGCGGGCCGCTGGCCCGAAGGGGAGCCACCCCTCGACACGTACGTGATCGCTGCGACGCCGGAATTCGTCTCGGAGGCGGCCGCGTGGGCGCAACGACTGCGCGTGGCCGGCATCGCGGCGGACTCGGACCTCATGGGCCGCTCGATGTCCCGCCAGCTCAGGGAGGCGGCCCGTCGGCGTGCTCGCCGGGCCCTGATCGTCGGACCTCAGGAGGCCGCTCGAGGGGTCGTCCTCGAACGGGACCTAACGTCGGGTGCGCAGCGTGAACTGCCCCCCGACGAGGTTCTACCTCCGGCGTGAGACCCTCGATCGTCGGAGCATCCCAGAGCAGGATTCCCGGTGGGCTTTCCGCCCCATCGACGAATCCGTGCCAGTACACGACCGCCCCTTCGCCGAACAGCTCCGTGTAGGGACCGAGCTGGCGTCGAAGGTTCTTCCGCAACTCGACGTCGTCGCCGAAGTTCGCCTTTGACTCGATCCACTGAAGCTTTTGTCCGTAGAAAATGATCGGCTGCTCGAGGAGGGCGTCCGGGGTTTTCGGATACTTTCCCCGGAGGTCCTTCTCGGTCTTGTACGGGATGCTGTGTTTGTCCAGCCATCCGTAGAGCCGCGCCTCGCCGATCCGTCCCCGCTCCCGTTGGAGTTCCATGCCCTGCGGAGAGTAGACGAGGTCGTTGGCCAACAGCTCGCGGACCTCGGATTGGAGGCGAGGGGTGGGCGCCGACGCCGGGTCCAAGAAGCACCCCCAGACCTCTTTGCGGGGCAGCTGCAGCTCGCGGAGCACCATCTGACCGAGGAGCACCGGCGGGAACTCGAGCTCGCGCGCCAACTCGAGGATCCGCTTGCCGTGGCGCCACTGGGCCACCAGCCGGGGCATCTGCCGTTTGATCACGTAGAACCGCCGCGTCGCGTCGCGAGAGATCCGCTGGGTGTGGATGATGAAGAGAAGCTCCCGGTCGACGTGGTCGGCGGCGGCGAGGCGGTCTACGTCCTCCAGGGTCCTCAGGAGCTCGTAGTAGCGATGATACGTGTCGCGGTCCATTGGGGAAAGCTCCACTGGGGCCCGGCCCAAACCAGTCGGACGGGGTCCCGGAGGCCGCCCGCTCTAAAGCCTTTCCGCGAAGTACGCTCACTCTCGCCAGTCGAGGCCAACGGTCCGCAACCCCAGCTTGGGGATGGGGGGCGGCCTCCGCTTGTGCCGAGTCCGCTCGACCATCGCCTCGACGGCTTGGACCCGATCCACCGGCAGGCGCGTGGCCTGCGCGATCTCCGCCGGGGTCCGAAGCTGCTCCAGTCCGAAGAGGATCTGGTCCAGCTCGGAGTATGGCACGCCGAGTTCTCCCTCGTCGGTTTGTCCCTCCCACAGCCCGGCGGTCGGCGCCCTTTCCTGAACGGACCGAGGGAGCTCCAGCTGGGCCGCGAGTTCCCTGACCTGGGTCTTGTATAGGTCGCCGATCGGGAGCAGATCCACTCCGCCGTCGCCCCACTTCGTGAAGTACCCCGTCAGGAGCTCGGACTTGTTCCCGGTGCCGACCACCAGGAGACGACGCTCGCGCGCCTCCTGATAGAGCGTCGCCATTCGGAGCCGGGCCTTTAGGTTCCCCCAGCTCACCCGGTCGGTCACCTCGGGAAACAGCCCTCGGAACGCCGATTCCGGCCCTTCGATCTCCACCACCCGCAGAGAGATGCCGAGGTCGTGGGCGTACTCGGCGACCTCCTGGCGAAGGGCCGGCGGGAATGCCGCGTCGGGGAGCAGGAGAGAATGGGTCCGCTCGGCACCTACGGCGTCGCGCGCGAGACGAGCACAGAGTGTGGAATCGATGCCTCCGCTAAGGCCGAGGAGGAGTCCCTCCGCCTCCGCGTCCGCGACGTGGGCTCGGAGAAATGTGTGGATCGTCGCTTCGGTGTGAGGAGCGAGCTTCGGGACGAGGCTCACGCCTCCACCCCCAACGGCTCTAGTGCGCGGTCGGACCGCCACTCGGCCCCGCAGCTGCATTGCAGTCCGGTGAGTGCCTCGAACTGCTGCGACAGAGAGACCTCCTCGAGAGCCGACAGGAACTGCCGGTCGCACGCGCCACAGTTGTGCGGTCCGCGGGCCAGCCCCCCGGCGGTGGGGAAGGTCACGAGACGACTCGCGCCCCGGTCGGTCGAGGAGCGATGCATTACCTCCGACAGGCTCCAAAGCCATGGTGGCCGGTACCGGCCGCGATGGTAGAGCCACTCCACGACCGTCCCATTCTGGATGTGCACGGGGTTGACCGACAGTGCGTCGAAGTGGGGGGCCGCCACGCGCACGGACGTTACGACGTCCTCGATCGCCTCCCGCTCGGTCAGATAGGGAGGCTTGAGCAAGAGGTACCCTTTGGCACGAAGGCCAAGCTCACGCACGCGGTCCGCCGCGGCGAGGTAGGCGTCCGGGGGCGAATTCTTGTTCACGTACCGTAGCAGGACTTCAGGCTGCGTGCTCTCCAGGCCCAGCGCCACCTCGAGCTCGCCGGAGAAGGATTTTCGAAGGGGGTTCAGCGAGTCCGGGGTCGCAAACTCGGGAAGCGTCTCGAAGAGAAGACGACGGGCTCGGCCCGCGAACCCCTCGAGAATATGCTGTCGGAAGCCGGGGTCGACCTCCCGGTCATCCAGGAAGCTGCCCGAGGTGTAGATCTTAACATACGGTTCGCCCCGATACACCCGGAGCGCGGCGTCGAGCTGTTGACCGAGCTCCTCCGGCGTCGCCGACCGGCCGAGCGTGTCCTTGGCGTACCCGCACATGGAACACCCTTTGAGGTCGGCCCAGTAGCAACCTCTCGTCCTCAGGATGAGCACGAAAGCCCGGACCCGCTCCTCGCCGAGCGCTTCGGCCTCGGTCCATTGGTTCACGTACTGGCTCGCAGAGATCGTGCCCGCCGGGGGTGGCCGGCGGTCCTGCGCGATCGAACGCGCCACGGAGACCGGCATCTCAGGACTCCTCCATCTCGACGGTTACCGTGTCGCCGTCGTGGACTTGGAGCGACTCGCGCAACGACTCGGGCGCGATCAACTCCACCACGTCCTGGTAGTGGCTCCGGTCGGGCCGGATCAGATGGCAGGGCCTGCCGTTAATGCGGCCGCCGTAGCAGGTCGCTCCTCCGAACGTTCGCCCGCTGGCCTGAAACCCGTCGATGCGGATCCCTTCCCAGTGGCGAAGGCCGTCGATCCGAAGGAGCTCCTTCGGGTCGACTCGGATGTTGAGTGTCCCCGGGTATGGCGTGTAGCCCAGCCGCTCCTGGAACTGCACAATGTACCCCGGCTGGCTCAGGTAGTAGCGCCCTTCGCCGAGGCCGGAGGCGACCAGACCCGCGAACCGGAGTCGTGCCGGACCTTCGAACACCCGGCGGTACGCGTGGTACTCCCTGCGGAGTGCTTCTACACCGGCCGGGGTGAGCGTAAGACGCTGCTTTCGGCCGCCCAGAGACCGGGAGATCAGCCCTTGCTTGGCCAGCTCAACGAGGTACCGGTCGGCCGCCTGCTGGCTGACGTCGAGGTGCTCCCCCACTTCACGGGACGTGATTTCGACGGGAGTGCGCTCTGCACCTCCGTGGGCGAGGTGCCGGAGAAGCCGGAGCTCTTCCGCTTTCAGGCGAAAGCCCTTGGTACGGCCGGTCATGACGACGGCCCCCGCGGCCTAGTTCCGCTTCGGGGGCAGGCCGGCGGAGGCGGTAAGGCTGATAACATTCGACCCGCGCACTAGGACACGCCCCAATCGACGGGACCCCTCCGACGTCGTCTCCTCCACCTCGTCGAGTACGAGGTTCATGTGGTCATCGAGGCCGAGGAGACGTCCTGCCAGTTCGCGGGCATCCTTGAGGCGAAGGGAAACCCGCTGATCGACGACCCGTTCGAGTAATCCGGTCGGTGTCGACATCGACGGCCGAGGACCCGGGCGGCGTGGATAAGGCTTTCCAACATTCGGCCGGGGCAGACTCCTTTACCGAGAGCCGGCTGTCCCCTCAGCGCCTCCACCATGGAGCAACCGCACGTGAACGCGACCTCGGAACCGGTGCAGTTTGGCGACACGACGATCACCGGCATCGACGGGGCACGGGGCATTCTCACGTATCGAGGGTTCCGGATCAACGACGTCGTCCAGCATCTCGGCTACGAAGCGACGGCCGGCCTCCTCCTGTGGGGTACCCGTCCCGGGGACCCGGACGCCCGGGACCTCGAGGCGGAGCTCCGGACGCGACGAGGCTTGACCTCTGGGCTGGAGCGAGTGGTCGAGGCCTTGCCTCCGGGAACGCGACCGATCGACGGTTTTAGGACCGTCGTTTCGGCGATGGACGATGTAGCCCGCCGGTACCCCCCAACCGCCGACGAGGCGCTCAACGTCATCGCCCGATGTCCGACGCTCGTGACTCGACTCTGCCAGCGATCGGCTGGTGCCGAGGGACCGGACCCCGACCCAGAGCTCGGCCACGTGGCCAACTATCTCTGGATGCTACAGGGGGCAAGGCCCTCGCCCGAACGGATCCGCGCGCTCGAACGGTACTTCGTTCTCCTCGCGGACCACGGGATGTCGGCCTCAACTTTCGCGCTGCGCATCGTTCTGTCAACCCGGTCCGACCTCGCCTCTGGCGTGTCGGCCGCGCTGGGGGCGCTCAAAGGACCTCTCCATGGCGGGGCTCCGCCGGAGGTGTTGGAGATGCTCGACGCTGCCGGCTCGGTCGACCAGGTCGAAGCGTGGATCGACCGAACCCTGGAGCAGCGAGGACGGTTGTTCGGATTCGGACACCCGACCTATCGCGTCGAGGACCCCCGGGCCACGCTCCTTCGCGGCTACGCCAAGGAGGTGGCGGCGCCGGACCGCTACGCGTTGGCCCAACGGTTCGAGCAGGTGGCGCTCGAACGACTGGCACAACGGCGCCCCGACCAGCCGCTGTTCACAAACGTCGACTTCTACGGCGCGCTGCTGCTCGAAGGTGTGGGCATTCCGCGAGAATTGTTCACGCCCACCTTCGCCCTCGCCCGGACCGCCGGCTGGTCGGCCCATGCCCTCGAACAGGTGGCGCAGAACCGGATGGTCCGTCCCCCCGACCGTTACTTCGGCCCGGCGCCCCGACCGTGGGACGACTCCGGCTGAGGACCGGGCGCAGAGGCGCCGCGCCTAGCTCTCGGTCTTTTCGTCCCCGGGCTGCTTGTCGACGACTTTGAAGTCCGCGTCCACGGGGCCGTCGCCCTGGGGGGGCGGAGGAGTGGCGCTCTCCGTCGGACCCGCGGTCGATTCCTCCGACGCTCCCGGCGCCGGGGGCGCCTGTCGGGCCGCCTCGTACAGCTTCGTCGAGATCTGGTGAAGGGTCTGCGTGAGCTCGTCGGTCTTTTGCTTCAGCGTGGCGAGGTCCTTGGAATCGAGCACGGCGCGTAGCTCCTCGACCTTTGAGCGCACCGCCTGGGCATCGGCCTCGGGAATCTTGTCCTTCGCATCCGTCAAGACCCGCTCGGCCTCGTAGGTGAGGGCCTCCGCCTTGTTGCGCGTCTCGGCCTGCTCGTGCCGGCTCTTGTCCTCTGCCGCGAACTGCTCGGCTTGTTTGAGCATTCGGTCGATCTCCTCTTTCGAGAGCTTCGTCGAGGCGGTGATGGTGATGCCCTGCTTCTTGCCGGTCGCGAGATCCTTCGCGGAGACGTTGAGGATCCCGTTCGCGTCAATGTCGAATGAGACGTCGACTTGGGGGACGCCCCGAGGTGCGGGGGGAATGCCCGTCAGCATGAAGCTGCCGAGCGCCACGTTGTCGGCGGCCATCGGTCGCTCCCCTTGGAAGACCTTGATCTCGACCGAGCTCTGGCTGTCGGCCGCGGTCGTGAAGATCTGACTCTTGCGCGTCGGGATCGTCGTGTTGCGCTCGATGAGCTTCGTGAAGACGCCGCCCATCGTCTCGACGCCGAGCGACAGGGGAGTGACGTCCAACAGGAGGATGTCCTTGACCTCTCCGGCCAGGACGCCGGCCTGGATCGAGGCACCCATCGCGACGCATTCCATTGGGTCTACGCCGTGCTCGATCGGCCGCCCGACTAGCTGCTCGACGAACTTCTGGACCATCGGCATCCGCGTTGGACCGCCGACCAGGATGATCCGGTCGATCTGCTCCTTCGAGAGCTTCCCGTCGGAAATCGCCTGTTCGACCGGTTGGCGGCATCGGTCGATGAGCGGCCGGAGCAGCTCTTCGAGCTTGGCGCGGTTGAGCGTCAGGGCAAGGTGCTTGGGCCCCTCGCTCGTGGCGGTAAGAAATGGAAGGTTGATTTGCGTCTCGAGGGTGGACGAGAGCTCGATCTTGGCCTTCTCCGCGGCGTCCCGGACGCGCTGCATGGCCATCTTGTCGGAACGGATGTCGATCCCGGACTCCTTCCGGAACTCGCCGGCGACATAGTCGGCCAGTGTAGTGTCCATGTCGGTCCCGCCCAGCTGGGTGTCTCCGCTGGTCGACACGACCTCGAACACGCCCTCGCCGAACTCCATGATTGTGACATCGAGCGTCCCGCCCCCCAGGTCGAACACGAGGATCTTCTGCGATTTTCCCCCCTTGTCGAGGCCGTAAGCGAGCGAAGCCGCGGTCGGCTCGTTGATGATGCGGACGACCTCGAGACCGGCGATCTGGCCAGCGTCCTTCGTGGCCTGCCGTTGGTTGTCGTTGAAGTACGCCGGGACCGTGATGACGGCCTTCTGAACCTTCTCACCGAGGAACGCCTCTGCGTCGCGCTTGATCTTCTGCAGAAGGAACGCGGAGAGCTGTTGGGGAGTGTACTCCCTTCCATCGGGTCCGCGATACCGGAAGTCCGTACCCATCTTCCGCTTGAACGCGGTGAAGGTGTACTGCGCATTGGAAACTGCCTGTCGTCGGGCGGGCTCCCCCACGATCAATTGGCCGTCCTTTGCGAAGGCCACATACGACGGGAAGGCCTTGCCCCCCCCGACGGTCGTTCCTTCTGCGCTCGGGACGATAACGGGGCGTCCGCCCTCGAGGACGGCGGCCGCTGAATTGCTCGTTCCTAGGTCGATGCCGATGATTTTCGCCATAACTGGGATACCTCTCTGTAGTGGGCGCCCTTAGGGCGTCACAGCGGCAGGAGAATGCTTTCACTACTATAAAAAGACAAGCCGCCCGCCGTCCGCGGGTTTCGTGGTGCGGCGCACTTAGGGGAGCGGACCCTGGGCGGGCCCGACTCGTTCTGTGGCACGGCGGTGGAGCCGGTAGGTTCCGATGGCACGTCCGAACACGAGCCCCGAGCTGATCGAGAAGAGGCCCTGAATGAGGACAAGGGCGTCGGAAGCGGTGGTCGAGAGGGCCGCACCCGTGGGCACGACGAACTCGATCGACGACGGGTCGTAGTAGGCCGCAAGACCGAATCGAACCACCCAGAGGGCGAGGTAGATTCCGATGAGCTCGATACCGTACTGGTAGTACCATTCACCATCCGGACTCCGGAAGACGTGGACCAATTGGTCCGCGAAGGGCAGCGTCGCGAGGGCCGAGCCGACGAGTACGGCCAGGTCGATGGCAGTCCAGACTGGGAAGGCCCACGGAACGGCGGCGATCGTCTCGAACTCGGTGACGAGATAGAGGAGGAGAATCAACGCCGGGAATACCACGACCCGGGAGGACGAATACCTCCGCCCTTGGTAACTCCCGTAGGACCGGACCCCGATCCAGACGACCAGGATCGCCTCGAAACCGATCGCGGTCTCTAGCCCAGTCGGCATGAGAACATTGGGGCCGGCGCCCCACGGCGGCTCGGCAACGCACGATTTATCGTTTCGGTGTCGAACTGCCGACTCGACGAGCGTCCGACGCGACTCCGTCGAGGTGGTCGACCGGGCCGTTATTAGACTAGGGTCGCTGACCGCCCTCGAGATGGCCCGGGCGAGGAATCATTGGACCCGGGAGGCTCGACGACAACTCCCCGCGCTGCGAGCTTGGCGGGCCGAGTTCCATCGAGAGCCTGAGCTGTCCAACCAGGAGACACGAACCCGGGAGAAGGTACTCCGCGCACTCGCGGGCCTGGGCATACCGGCCCAGAGCTTCGTGGGGAACTTCAATGGGATTGTGGGCCTGATCGAATCGGAACGTGCCGGTCCCGTCGTGGCACTACGCGCCGACATGGACGCTCTTCCGATCACGGAGGAAACTCATGCTCCCTTTTCCTCGCGCTTCGAAGGGACGATGCATGCCTGTGGCCACGACGTACACATGGCCTGCCTGCTGGGCGCGGCCGCCGTGCTCTTACGGAATCGTGCGAGCTTGCGCGGCTCGGTCAAGCTCCTCTTCCAGCCTGCCGAGGAGGAGGGGGGACGGGGTGGCGCTCTTCCGTTGCTCGAGCGCGGAGCGTTCGAGAACCCCCGGGTCGACTACGTGCTCGGCCAACATGTCGCGGCCGAAGTGCCGCTCGGGTCCGTGGGGTGGAAAAAGGGAGCGCTGATGGCCGCCCCCGACACGTTCGAGATCCGGGTCCGAGGTACTCCGGGACATGCCTCTACCCCCCATCAGGGACCGGACGCCGTGCTCGCGGCCGCGGAGATCGTCACGGGGCTTCAAGCGCTGGTCAGCCGGGTTCGCAACCCCGTCGACCCGGTTGTCGTGACCGTGGGCACAATCCACGGGGGCACCCGGCACAATGTCATCCCCCGAGAGGTCGTTCTTACCGGCACGGTCCGGACCGTCGACCCCAGGACCCGCCTCCGCGCGGAATCATGGATCCGACGTCGCGTCCGACTCCTCGCGGGAAGCATGGCGGCCACCGTGCAAATCCGCTATACGCACGGCTATCCGGTCCTCGTCAACGATCCCGCGGCGACCGACCGAGTCGTGGAAGCTCTCACGGCGGAGCTCGGGGCGCGTCGACTCGTAGAGTTGAAGCACCCCGGCATGGGAGGCGAGGACTTTGCTCGTTACCTCGAAAAAGTTCCCGGCACTTTCCTTCGCCTCGGCGTCGCGACCCCGACGATGACCGCCTCCTCGCACAGCGGGGCGTTCCTCCCCCCCGAGTCGAGCTTGGTCGTCGGAACCGCCGCGCTCGTCACGGGCGCGCTGGGACTGCAAGGGAAAGTGGCCGCATGAAGGACCTCAACCGACGGCGGAAGGATTTCCCCGCGCTCTCGGGCACCCATGGCACCCTGCCACCCGTCTACCTCGACTCGGCCTGCATGTCACTTGTTCCCCGAGTCGTCTTGGACGCCATCGCGGAGTACTACACAGATTACCCCGGCTGCGCCGGCCGGAGCCTCCACCGTTTCGCCGAGGAGGTGGGACACCGATACGAGGGCGCCCGGGAGTCGTTCGCTCACTTCCTAGGGGCCCCCTCCGCGGACGGGATCGTCTTTCTGAGAAATGCCACGGAGGCGATCAACCTCGTGGCCCATGGCCTGGACTGGAAGCGCGGGGACCGGGTGCTCGTGACGGACCAAGAGCACAATTCCAATCTCGTGGTATGGCAGCGGTTGGTGCAGGAGCGGGGGATCCAGCTGGCCCACCTCCGGTTGCCCGCCGACGGGACGTTCGACGGCGAGGGGCTGGAGCGAGAGCTCGAGCGCGGCGTCCGACTCGTGAGCTTCTTCCACACGTCGAACCTCGACGGCCGGTCCTTGCCGGTCCGCGAGATCGTCGAGCGAGCCCATCGAAGAGGCGCCGAGGTGCTGCTCGACGGCTGCCAAGCCGCGCCCCATCAGCCGGTGGACCTGGGCGCCCTCGGCGTCGATTACTACGCCCTGTCGCTCCACAAGATGCTTGGACCGAGCGGGACCGGCCTCCTCGCGGGGGCCCCCGAGCGCTTGGCACGGCTCTCCCCGCTCGTGGTGGGAGGAGAGACGGTGGAGTGGACCACGCTCACCGAGCACCGCCTCCGCCCGCCGCCCCACCGCTTCGAGGCCGGGCTCCAGAACTACGCCGGCGTGCTGGGCGCAGCGGCCGGTCTCGGGTACCTGGAGCAGGTCGGCCTCGACGAGGTGGATGCCCACGACCGCTCCGTCAATGCTCGGGCCACCACCGCCCTCGCGGGCGAGCCCCGGGTACACCTTCTCGGCCCGGAGGACCCCGCCCGCCGGCCGAGCATCTACTCGTTCACGCTCGACGGGATCGACCCCAACGACGCGGCGCTCTTCCTCGACGAGGGGTATCGGGTCATGGTCCGGTCGGGCATGCACTGCGTCCACTCCTGGTACCGTGAGCGCAGCCTTCCCGGCAGCATCCGGGCGTCATTCTACCTGTACACCTCCCCGAAGGACGTCGATGCGTTCGTGAACGGTGTACGGGAACTGCTCGCTCGTATCCCGGGAACGGAACCGCGCGCCCCGTCGCCGGTCCCACGACGAGGTTCCGGACCGCGGGCCCGGGGCCGCGCGTCGTGAGGCGCTAACGGTACATCGGCGCAGACTGAGGGGTGCCCGGCCGCTCGGGCCGCGGGTGCTCTTGGGCCGAGCGCTGGATCGTCAAGAGCTGCTGCTCGATCCG
>JBARJD010000031.1:0-7918 GCA_049800095.1 Thermoplasmata archaeon
GAGTTGGGGGCCACCGTCGGCGGCTCCGAAGGGACGCTCGCACCTCCCACGATCACCCGTCAGACCGACCGGCTCCCGACGGGTACGCCGCGTCTCGACGACCTTCTGGCCGGAGGATTTCCCGCGAAGACCCATGTCCTGTTGGTCGGCCCGGCCTTTACCGGCAAAGAGATCCTACTCTACTCGTTCGTCGCCGAGGGTCTCCGCCGGGGAGAACCGGCGCTCCTCGTCACCACGACCCGTTCCCCCGACGAGATCGCGGCGGAGATCGGAAAGGTCAACCCTCAGTTCCACGAGTACGAACAGCTGGGCCAGGTGACTTGGATCGATGCGTCCAATCCCGCCGCCGAACCGAGCGTGTCCAAGGAGGGTTCACGCGTCGTGGTCAAGGGTCCCTCCGACCATGCGGGCATCCTCACCGCCCTCGTGAAGGCGGCCCAGATGGCGGAAAAGACCAAGGCCGGAAGTTTCCGGGTCGGTTTCCTCAACCTCTCTACCTGCCTCGCTCAGAGTGACGAGAAGGAGGCCTTCTCGTTCTTCCAGAACTTCGTGGGCATTCTCAAGGCCCGCCCAGCGCTCGGGGTCTATCTGGTGGATCAGGGGACCGTTCCCGATTCCCGGGTCGAGGTCGCGCAGAGCCGGATCGATGGCGCCATCCGTTTCAAGCAGGACCGGGACCGAGCCTACCTCTCCGTCCAGGGGCTGGGCGACGTGCAAACACGGGATTGGGTAGAGTACCGGGCTACGAACCGGCAGCTGATCATCGGCTCCTTCGCGCTCGAGCGGATCCGCTAAGAATTCCCCGCCGCGGTCACGGGAACCCGGCGAGCAGTTCGTCGATCGCTCGGGCCGGATCCTCGGCGCGCGCCACCGCACTCGATACGAGGATGCCCGCCGCGCCCAGCTCGAACGCCTTGGCCACATCGTGTCGGTCGTGTATCCCAGCGCCGCAGAGCACATGCGTCCGGGGGGAGATTTCGCGCACGGCGGCCACCGTGCCGGATACAACGGCCGGCCGCGCGGTGGACACCGATCGGGTCCCTCCGATGAGCTCCGGAGGTTCCACCGCGAGGTACCGGGGCCGGAACCTCGCGAGGCGTCGTGAGTGCGCGACGTCCCGGGCGCAGAGAATCGCCACGAGGTCCAGCGCCTGCAGCCTCTCGAAAGTGGCCGCTATCGTCCGGAGGGGAAGAGGGTGTTCGGAGTGATTCACGAGGCTTCCCCGGCCCCCCGCCGCCGCAATCGCTTCCGGAACGAGATACCCGGTCCGGGCGCCCGCCTCGTGCGGGTCGGCGTGTTGAGCGAGGACGGGGATTTGAAGACGCTGGGCCACGACGCCGAGGTCCGGCGCGGCGGGCGCGATGGCGCCGTCAACGCCCGACGCACGAAGCGTACGTTCGAAGGTTCGGCCGATCTCGATCGCGCCGGCGCCCAAGCGGGACGGGTAGGCCTTGAGGTTCAGCACGAAGAGCGGGAGGCCGAGCGGGGCGACGTCAGTGGACCGCGGCCGCCTTCGTGCGCTTGGGTCGCGAGCAGATCGCGTACTCATCGCCGTCGAAGAATACCTCGCGGTCCGGATGCTTCCGCTGGATGTCCGAGATCTTGGAAAGTACGTCCTCGAGGGTCGTGCTTTCATCGTTCGGGTCGATCCTCAGGTGAACGGTCTTCTCGGATTTTTCGGGCCGATGACCTGCTGATGCCATGAGGTACCGGGCCGGCGACCTACCCGCCGCCCGCCTAAAAAGCCTTCATCGCCGCCAGGGGCGCAATCTTTAGGCAGCGGAGGCCCTCGGCGCTATCGGGCGCCGACCGATGAAAGACCGAAGTGAACTTTCGCGCGTGGTGTATAACCAAACCCGGGTGATCCTGGTTCGGGACCTGTCGGTCATGAACCCGAACCTGATACCGGGCGCGACCGGTCTCGTCGTCGGGAAGATCGCGAATTACACTCTCAAGGTAGCGTTCCCGAAGGTCACGGTCGGGATCAATTGGAAGGACTGTGACATCGTCGAGGGGAAGACTGGCATGCCGACCGACGCCGACCAGCCCAAGAACATCCCCGGGCCGCGGTCAATCCAAGAGTAGGCGCGCGCGTCGCGCGCGCGATCACTCTAACGCGGAGATCGGCTGGCCTTGCATCGTCGGCGGTATCGGTATCCCGAGATGCTTCAACAATGTGGGCGCAATGTCGATCAGCTGCTGGGGCGGCAGATGTTCACTTCCGGAACGTCGCGGGTCGGCGAAGGCGAAGAGGCCGTCGAACGAGTGGACCGCATCGTCCGGGCCCGTGTCGTTCTCCGCGAGGAAGAGCCCCGGATGGCCGAAGGTGCCGGCCGATCGCCATCGGAGGCCGCCGAAGTACAGCATGAGGTCCGGTGGATCCCCCCGGACGGAGCGGTAGACCCGCGCCGGGTCCAGCACTCGGACGCCGAGCGGAGAACCGTCTGGCCTCCGTACCGCCTCCAGGGCCCGCGTCATTTTCTGCGTGACCGAAGGCACATCGCTCGCGGCAAGTTGACCCTGCGGCTCGCGGCCGCGAATGTTGAAAAAGATCCGGGCATAGTAACCACCCGCCCCCCATGCGACCGTGCGGTCCCAGTCCACCCCGACCTTCTCAAAGGGGGTGCCCGGTGCCGGGTGCGGCGTCTTGAGGTGCAAGTACCCCTCCTGCTGGAGCCATTGATTGATGCAGAAGCACCCATGCATCGCCATGCTCCCGTGGTCCGATGCAACGAGGATCGTCACGTCGTCCGGAACGAGGTCCAGAAGGGCGCCGATCTCCTCGTCCAGGAGCGTGTAATAGCGGTCCGCCACGTCGGCGTATTCGGAGCCCGGGGTGAACCGGGGATGCGTCGAATCGAAGAACTTCCAGAACGCATGATGTAACCGGTCCGTCCCGATCTCGTGGACGGCGAACAGGTCCCAGGGTTCCTTCTGCCACAGATGGCGCGCGACCTTCCATCGTTTCCGCGTCATCGCGAAGAGGTCCCGCTCGACGAGGGGACGGTCCTCGGCGCGGAACGTGACGTCAAATTCATAGCCGCCGCTCGTGGCCTCGATCTCGGACGCGAGGGAGGCCGGCGTGACGAAGTCCTTCGCGCCGTCCGGGGTAAGAAAATCGGAGATGTAGATCCCATTCACCGTAGGTGGGGGATACCCGGGCGGCATGCCGATCACCGTGACGCGGCGGCCGAGGCGGGATAAGATCGACCAGATCGGAGGCGCGGGGAGCATCTGCGGCGTCGGAGTGTACGTCTCGGTGTACGAGCCGGGCCGACGGTGGCGGAATCCGTAGACTCCCAGGGAACCCGGGTCCATCCCGGTGAACATCACGGCCCAGGCCGGAACTGTGATCGGGGGGTCCGTGCTCAGCAGGGTCCCGAACCGGGACCGCTCGATCACGGACTTGAGTCGCGGCATCCGGGGCAGGAACCGGTCAAAAAGGAACTCCGGCGGAACGGAGTCGAGACCGAGCACGAGAAGCCGCCGTCGGGGGGTTTGCACGCGCCCCGCGAGGGGTCTGGGTTCAAACGGTTATCGCTGGTCGAAGAGCTCGGGCCGGGCCACGGCGTTGAATCGGCGCTCGCGTCGCCGGACGCGCCAGAGCGTTACGAGGAATACGATGATCACAAAGGCGAGGCCAAACAGGAGGCCCAAAGCGAAGAAGTCGACATCGGCGAGCACGGATCGAAGAATGGCCGTCAGCGCTTAGATACTGTTGTCGGACTCGTGGGGGGGATGCCCGGACCACGGCCCGCCCGGCGGCCTTCCCTCGCGGAAGGAAAAGTTGCTCGTCCCTTCTTCGAGAAAGTAATCCGCCCCCACCTCGGACGCCGTCGTCGAGACGTGGTGATAGGCCCTCATACGGGTGTGGACGTGGGGGTCGTTCGCCTCCCCGGGGGTGGTGTGCTGCTCTCGACCACCGACCCTCTCTACATCGAACCCCGGCTCGGTTGGGAGCGGGCGGCTTGGTTTGCCTTCCATGTTCTTGCGAGCGACCTCACTACGACCGGGCGACGGCCGGATTGGGCCACGATTGACCTCGACGTTCCGCCGGAAACTTCCGATGCGGTGCTGGGGACGATCCTGCGTGTTTTTGATCGGGAAGCCCGCCGGTTGGGAACCGCGATCGTCACCGGTCACACTGGAAGGTATGCCGGCTGCGCGTTCCCGATGGTCGGTTCGGGCACTCTTATAGCCGCAACGGACCCAGCGGGGTACCTCACCACGCGGGGCATTCCGGCTGGTGCGGAACTGCTGATCGCACGAACCCCGGCCCTGGAGGCGACGGCTATGCTGGCGACATTCTTCCCGGACCGAGTCAAGGACCGGCTGGGAAGCCAGGTGCTCGGCCGGGCGCAGGCACTCGCGGCTCGGATGACGACCGTACCCGACGCGCTCCGGGCGGCCAAGGTCGGGCTTCGGAGCGACGGCGTATGGGCCATGCATGACGCCACCGAGGGCGGGGTGCGGACCGCCGCGTGGGAAATGGCGATTGCGTCGCACCGGGGACTGAACGTAGATCTGGCGAAAGCCTGGATTGACCCGACCGTCCGCGAGGTGGCCGGACTCTTCGGGGTGGAGCCGCTGGATGCCAGTAGCGAGGGGACCCTCCTGCTCGCCGCGGACCCCCGTCGCGTCGAGGAGCTCGTTGCAGCGCTCCGGGCAGGGGGAGCCGTCGTTTCCCGGGTGGGCCTATTCACCGCCCATCGTACGGTGCTTCGCGACGGAGCCGGCCCACTGCGGCCTCCCGTTCGGGACTCGTATTGGGAGGCCGTACGGCGCGCGAGAAGGCCCACTCCAGTGGGTCGAGGCAAGTCCACCTGAGAGGGGGCTCGCCTCCGATCGATGTGGAACCGTTCAGACGTCAGAGCGGCAGACTTAACGAACGGCCGCGTGCATACCTAATCCACCGGTCCGGCGTCAATGAACAATGCTGCCGCTTGGCGCCTACGGGCACGGCAAGATCATGTTCCCATACGGGGACGCCGTCTACGGCTCGTACTCCTATCCTTCGTCGCGGTTGCAGTGGTCGCGTTCCAGTTTGCGACCTACGTCCCGGGGTTGTACTACAACGACCCGTTTGAAACTGCGGGACTAGTCGTCGACTGCGCCGCGACTCACGTCTAACCAAGCTTCGAGCCAATCTTCCCTGTCTTTTCTCGGGTCACGTTTTCATGGGTTATGAGCGGCTACCTACCAAGTCTTCCGACGGTCTATGTCGTAAGCCTCTACACCGTCCAGATCCCTGGCGGTACCTCGTAGCGAACGCAGGCCATCGCTTCCTAGACCGGCACCCACGGATCGGGCACCTTTGCTGGCGACGGGGGGCCGATCTTCTTTGAAGCCGTGGCTTTCCCCAAATCGAGTGGACTTAACGGGTGCGACGACGCCACTCTCAGTGTCTTCGGCTTCTACGTACCGTGGGCCGATTACTCCCCGTCGACGAGATAGCTCCGACCATCGCCTCGGGACTCCGCCCTCCGCTCGATAGGCCAATCGTGGGGGAAAGCTCTCGAGGTCGAGGATGAGCGAAGGTACCACCGCGGTAGAGTCTTAAGCGGACAGTGTACTCCCCAAATCGCTGGGGGAGCTGCCACGCGGCTGAGAGGACAGACCGTCTCTGTCGACCCCTTGAACCTGATCCGGGCAATACCGGCGCAGGGAAGGCCGTGCGTCCGCGTGTAGCGTCCCCCGCAGCGAGCGGCGGGAATGGCTGAGGAAGGAAACCGAAAGAGCCCCGGGGGAACACCAAGGGCCGGTCCTCGGCGGTCTGCGCGTCGACTACCGTGGCTCGTCCCGATCGTGGCAGCGATCGTCATCGTGGCCGGGTTTGGGACCTATTTCTACATCGAAACGACGGCCAACTCCTGCGTCGGCGGGCCCCATACACTAGTGGTCGAGACGTATGCGAGCTTCTTCGACTCCGGCGTTGCCCCTTCCTCCGCACGCGCCGCGGTCTTCGAAGGGTTCGAGAACGCCACACATAGCCGGGTGTGTGTCGAATACGAGACCGGAGACCTCGCGACGAGCCTCCTGACCTCCGGAGGACCACTCCCCGACGTCGTCATCGGGTTGGACGAACTCACGGCTCCCCGAGTGGACGCGGCGGGGCTCCTCGTCCCTTATGCTCCGCCGGAGCTAGCTCAGGTGCCTTCAGCGCTGGTCGCCGACCTTGCGCCCGATCATTCGGTGGTCCCCTACGAGTTCGGCTTCATCGGGCTCGATTACAACGTCAGCTACGACCGCGCGCATGGGTCGCCGTTCTCCACCGGGAACTACCTCGGAGCCGTGGGGGGCAACCGTTCGCTCGCCTCCCAGTTTCTCTATGAGGTGCCGCCGGACATCACCGGCGAGGAGTTCCTCGCGATGCAAATCGCGTTCTCCACGGAGGTGTTGCACGAGAACTGGACCGATTTCTGGCACAGCATCGGCCCCGTGGCGCCGTCGACGACGGACTGGGGGACCGGTTTCTCGGAGTTCTCGGCCGGGGCGTACGCGAGCTTCGTGAGCTACACGACGGACCCGGCGTACGGCGCATATTTCGGGCCCGCCGGCGCGATCAACACCTCCGTCCTTCGGTACGGCGGCGAGAATTACAGCTGGGAATCGATCTATGGCGTGGGCATCGTCCGAGGCGGGGTCCACAATCTCACACTCGCCGAGCAGTTCGAGAACTGGCTGCTGTCCGGGCCGGTTCAGAACGCCAATCCCCTGAATGAGTGGGAGTACCCGGCCAACGACACCGCCGTGCTGCCGGGCGCCTTCAACTGGAGCGTTCCGCCCTCCTCGATCACCGCGCTCAATTCCTTCGAGTCCGTGAGCGCTACCGCTGCCAATTTGCCCGGTTGGATCCTCGAATGGCAAGCGGCCGTGAGCGACTAATCGGCCGACGGTAGAGCGGAGTCATGTCTCGTCGGATCGGTACGGAACCTTCGAATCCGATCCGCCTGTGGGGACGCGCCCGCGACGCCCTCGCCGAGCTTCCGCTGGCACTTTTCGTTCTGCTGTTTGTCGCGCTCCCGGCGGCTGCGCTCTTCGCGGGTGCGGTGGATCGGTTCGGACTCGGGGCCGGCTTCACGGCGCTCATCTGGGGCCCCTCGCTCGGCGCCCAGGTGGCGCGTCAAGCGCTCGAGAACTCCTTCGTTCAGGGTGGGCTGAGCGCGGGGATCGCGGTCGCCTGGGGATATCCGTGTGGGGTCTTTCTCGGCCGACACAATTTCCGAGGGCGCGACCTTTTGTTCAGTTTTCTGCTGATTCCGTTCCTCCTTCCACCGCTCGTCGTGGTGCTTGGAATCGACGAGTTGTTCGGCGGAGCCAATCCGCTCATCCCGGGACTCGGAACGCTTGGTCACGGTTTGCCAGCGATCGTGCTGGCGAACGTGTTCTACAACGCCTCTATCGTCGCCCTGTTCACCTCGGCCGCAATCGCGAACGCCTCACCCCGTCTGGAGGAAGCGGTCACGAGCCTCGGCGGAGGCGGTTGGCGGCGCTTTCGAGACGTCTGGGGACGGGGTTCCTTGCTCGGAGCCGCCTGCGGGGGACTCCTCACGTTCCTGCTCTCCTTTGTCGGCTTTGCGGCGCCGTTGCTGTTGGGAGGCCCCTCCAACGAAACCATCGAGGTCTGGATCTACTCCCTGACCCGGACCGTCTACGCCGCCCCGACGATGGCCGCTGCCCTCGCGCTCTGGACCGTCGCTCTGCTGGCAATTCCTGCGTTCCTGTACCTACTAGTGGCGCGCCGGGCCCGGTTGATCGGAGGACGGGAGCGCGGAGCCCCACGTCTTCACCCGATGCAATGGCGACGACCCGCGGCCGCGGCGCTCGCCGCGACGATGCTCGCCCTCGTCGTGTTCGTCGGCGCGTTGCTGGGGTCCGTGCTCCTCCTCTCGTTTCACCTCGTCGGAGGGGGGTGGGG
>JBARJD010000032.1:0-17671 GCA_049800095.1 Thermoplasmata archaeon
GGGCGAAGTTGATGCGACGTGCGCTGGTCATTGACCTGCGCCGCGGAATTCCGGAGCCCTTACGTCACCGCGGAGACTTTGAGTGGGTGGGGCTGGGGGTGGCCCGTGGCTGACGCAATACCCCGCGTGCAAAAGGCGCGACGCGGCGAACGGCGCCCGTCGGGCCCCCGGGGGGATCCGGTGACCTCCCGACATGCCCCTTTCAAGGCCCGAGCGCGCCGACGCTGCCCGTTCCGGGACGAGGGCGCATGAAGGTAGTCATTCCGGCCGCGGGTCTGGGAACCCGGTTCCTCCCGGCGACCAAGAGCATGCCCAAGGAGATGCTCCCGGTGCTCAACCGGCCGGTGATCCAATACGTCGTCGAGGAAGCGATCGCGGGCGGAGCCGATGACATTACCATCGTCACGGGCCGGGGGAAGCGCGCCGTCGAGGACCACTTCGACCACAACCCGGACCTAGGCGGGTCCGGCGCTCAGGCCTCGTTACGGACGTTGGAACAAGTGATGGAGAAGGCCGCGTTCCATTTCGTGCGCCAGCGGGCCCAACGGGGCCTCGCCGATGCGATAGCCTGCGCCGAGCATCACGTCGGGCACGAACCGTTCGGGGTGCTCCTCGGAGATTCGATCCACGTCTGCGACCCTCCCCTGCTCACCCAGCTCCGGACCACGTTCGAGCACTTCGGCGGCAAATCCAGCGTTGTCGCACTCGAGAAGGTCCCGAAGGAGAAGGTCGGCAGCTACGGGATCGCCGGGGGCGTGCCGGCCGGCCCGCACGTCATCCGCATCGAGCGGCTCGTGGAAAAACCTCGGGTCGCGGATGCTCCGGGAGACACCGCCCTCACCGGCGCGTACTATCTCACTCCGGCAATTTTTGACGCGATACGGGGGACCCCTCCGGATGCGAAGGGAGAGGTGCAACTGACCGATGCCCTGGTTCGGCTCCTCGCGACCGAGGGAGTTTATGGCCTCGTCTTTCAGGGACGACGATACGACACCGGCACCCCCCTCCTCTGGCTGGAGGCGAACGTACGATTCGCCCTCAATGACCCGTTGTATCGGGACCGGCTGACGGAGATATTCCTCGAGAGTACGCAGTCGAACTCCGTCTCGCCCGACACCGGCGGCCCCGCCCCGTAACGGCTTTCTCGGGACCCCCGCTCGCACCCCCGTGGCGGCCGAGACCGGTGCACCGAACCCTCGCGTGGTGGATGCGATCCGGTACGCGGCGGAGGCGCATCGGGGCCAGACTCGGAAGGACGGGCACACGCCCTACATCGTGCACCCCCTGGCGGTGCTCCGCCGGCTCTCGAGCGACCTCGGGGTGGAGGATCCGGACGTCCTGTGTACCGCGGTCCTCCACGACGTGATCGAAGACGCGGCCGTGACCCCCGAGGATCTCGAGCTGCGGTTCGGGGGGCGGGTGGCCGGCTGGGTTCAGGAGCTCACGGTTCCGGCGGAACTCCACGGGACGGCCGTGCCGGATGAATTGAAGACGGAGCGGCTCGTCCACGACGTGGACCGCATGTCGTGGGAAGCGGTGCTCGTCAAGCTGTGCGACCGATGGGACAACCTCCGGGACATGGCCAACGCGCGCTGGGGCCCGGAGAAGCGCGAGAATTACCGGTCTCAGACGCGCGAGATACTTCGAGCGCTGGATAGACGCTGGGCTTCCCACGCTCCCCCTCCGGCCCTCGCCCCACTGCTGACGAAGGCCCGTGCCGGTCTCGAGCGTTGACGGGCCTCGCCGCTAGATGACCAAGAGGAGCAGGAGCACACCGAGGAGACCGGCCCCGACGCCGAGGATCCGATAGTACGACGGGACCGCGAGAAGGGTCGCCGCCCCGATCCCCGCGCCGACTCCCCCCAAGGACACGAGGATCGCCGGGTTCACGAGTCCGACGAGCGAGAATTCGGAGCCGCCGCCGGGCGGTGACGATGTCGGCGGTTGGGATTGGTACAGCAATGCGACCGACACCGGCGCCAAGACCGCCGAGCCGCTGAAGTTCGTCTCGACCGGCCCCGAGGCACCGTTCGGCCAGTAGGTGGCCGAGACGGTCGGCTGCGCGAAGCCGGCCCGGGCGAGGTCGAACATCACCCGCGAAGCCACGTTCGTGTTCACGACCAGCAAGGCGTACCCGTGAGGGGCCCCCGTGGTGGCGACGGCGTACACCCCCGGGTAGCCCGCGACGGTCGTCGGCAGCGAGTCCGAGCCCAGCTGGGTGATGATATCGCGGAACAGGAGAAACGTGGGCGTGGGCTGAGCCGCGGGTGTTACCCACGCCCCGGCGTAGCCGCCTTGGAATGTGAACCAATCGACGTTCTCGACCTTCTGCGCCAAGAGCTGCGTCACTTCGGCCGCCTCATAGAGCGCGCCGTCGAACGACGCGTCGTATCCGGCGTACGCTCCGGTCCCTCCGTCGGTCGTTCCAGTCTCCGTCAAGAACAGGTCCACCGAGCACTCCGGGCACGACGAGGCGATGGTAGCGAGGTAGCCGGGCACCACGGTCGGAATAGCGTACTCTCCGTACGACAGACTGGAGAAGTACCGAATCGGGCTCACGAGGACGGGAGTCGGGACCGCCGGATATGCATGGATCGAGATGCCGGCGAGCTCCTTTCCGTCCAGGGCGAGCAACGGAGGGATCCACGCCGTGGGGTTTCCTTGCTCGGCGGCGGCCAACCCGAGGATCGGGGTGGAAGGGTCGACTTGTCGAATCGCTGCGATGTACTGCTCCACGAGGACGGCATACTGAGACGGGGTGACGCCGGTGCCCGGTGTCCCCCATTGGGACCAGGGTTGGCCGAAGTGGCTCCAGGTCGACGGTTCGTTCCCGATCTCCCAGTACGCGGGATGGAATCCGAGGGTCCGCTCGGTGTAGGCGACGTAATAGGCCGCCGTCGACGGCTCGTCGATCTCCGCCGGCAACCCCAGGATCGCCTCGCACTGGATCTGTTGGCACGCGCCGACGAAGGCGGCCAAGGTCGTCGTGGCGTGGTCCGTGACTCCGTCGGGCTGCGTCAGCACGCCCGATGTCCAGTTCAGCGACTCGGTGAACGTTCCGCTCGGAAATCTCAGGAAGCGTGCCGGCGTGTCCGCCACCAGCTTCGCATCCGAACTGTTGAAGTCGTGGGTCGCCGCCACATTGAGCCCCCAAGAGGGTAATGGGGTCGTGGGCGCCGCCGCGTCCACTGTGATCGAGACCGTGACCGACGGAGGGGCCAATCCCCCGAAATTCACCACCAGACCTAACGAACTTAGCAGGATGACCCCAACGCACGCGACCGGCAGGAAGAGTCCCTCGTTCGGCACGTGGAGGCGTCGAAGGAAGCGGCCGCGGAGCGAACTTCGGCGGTTTGGCTCGAGGTCCGTTGCGGTCACGGGATTGCCGGCATCTGTTCGAGAACGGCACGAACCGCCGAAACGACCATTTTCCTCCACTTCGCCCGCAGGGCGCCTCCATCCCGGGGGAACTACTAGGAGATACTCGGGTCCTCTCGACGCGGTCGGGACGTACCCACTAGGAGCTTCTCGACCCGAGCGACGATTCGGCGCGTCCGCCGTCCCGAGTCCGCGCTTCGTACCCGTAGCGACGTGCGAGCCATCCCGCGATCCCCCAGAACGTACGTTCGTCTTCCCGGGGGAGGTTCCGTTGCCACTCGGTGTCGGCCTTCAACACGAGGGTGCGGTCGAACCGCAACCGGTTGCCCCCGACCACGTGCCCGACGGGGAGGGGCTTCCCCTCTCGGATCAGCGCGATCACGTCCGTCAGGTCGACCCCGACGAACCGTCCCACCTCACCGAGCGTGCGCGCCGGGTCCGCCATCAGGTCCTCGTAACGGATCCGAAGATACCGACCTCGGCGGAAACGGAACAACAAACCCGAGAGGACATTCGACACCACCCACCATACCGCAAGGTCTGCGGCGTTCTTCTCCGGTGGGGTCAATCCGAGGCCCTGTCCATCGGCGGTGCGTCGCTTCGACCATACGAGTCCGCGACCGTCGCGGATCATGTGGATGTACCGAACGTCGATCCCCATCGACCGGGTCCGCCACATGATGAGCCCACGGCTCGGGTACTTGCTGGAGTCCACCACGATCGATTTCTGGCTCTGGGTCGAGATAGCCCGCAGAAGAACCGCCAGCCTCCGGGCGTACAGGCTGACGGACGAGCCCGGGATCCCAGCTAGCAGGGCCGTCCGCGGGAGCGAGCGAGTAGATTCGTACCGCCGGCCCTTCTTGAGGTCGGTCAGCGGGAACTGCTGCTCGACCTCCGAGCGAACGCTCGACCAGAACGGACATGCGTTGGCGTCCAAGCCGCAGGAGCAGGGTTGCGGCGTACCCAGGAGGTTTCCGGGAAAATGGAACAGTTCACCAGTGGAGCTGATGTCGGGATGCGCGCCCAAGACCCTGTCGAGCAGGGTGGACCCACATCGGCCCGCCCCCAGAACGTAGACCAAACGAATGGGGGAGGGCGCGCCGGGCGTCGGGGTTGTCGGCGGAGACTCGGTGGGTTCCATCCGATCCAATCCTTTCGCAACGGTTCCCGACCCTTGTCGGTAGTGCCCGGTCGCTTGCGGAGTTGAAAGGAGTTTGACGCCTCTTAAAGAGTGCCGTATATCACGCTTCGAGTTGGAGCGGAGGAAATCTCCGCGGGGCGGCGTCCGTGCTCCGAGGGCCGTTCATTCCTTTCTGAACGGGACCTCGCTCTTGGGGACCGCCAAGAGATAGCCGAAGTCCGGGACCACGCAACGCGCCCCTTCGACGCAGCCGGGTCTGGCGAGACCTTGTTCCTGGGCGACCCCTGAAATTGGTCGCCTTTAAGCCCCCATGCCGTATAACCGCCCCTCTTGATGCGCATGCACGCGCGGGTCGTAACCGGTGCGGCGGTGGGGGCCAGCGTAGCCAGCGTGGTCATCCTAGTCCTGTCCATCGCCCTGACTTCCTCGGCGACAGTCGCCCCGTCCGCTCGAACTCAGGTCGTCCGGCTCACCGTCCCGGACACCGGGATCACCCATGTCGTGCTCATCGCGGACGAGAACGAGGAACTGTCGGCGATCGAGCAGTACGCCCCCTACCAGTATTCGCTCGCGACGACCTACGGGTGGGCGCCCAACTACTACTCCGCCTGCCACGCGTCCCTCCCCGATTACGAGGCGTGGACCGACGGACGAGAGACCGGTTGCCTGGACTTTGGCGTGCAGAATGTGGAGAACCTGGGCAACCTGATGACCGCCGCGGGTCTCAGCTGGGCGGGCTACTTCGAGTCGATGCCGACGCCCTCCGGATGCGACCTCAACAACTCGGGATACGACAACCTCTACGACGTCCTCCACAACGCGTGGATTCACTACAAGGACGTCAGGGACAGCCCCACGATTTGCCACCAGCACATCTTCAACAGCGCCGCGTTCAACGAGAGCTTGTTTGTCAATGGAACACTGCCCAACTTTTCGATGTATATCCCCAACATTTTCAATGACGGCCACACGGAGGAGGCCTCGAAGTGCGGATTAACGAAAGCGAATCACTTCGAGGTCGACCTGTGTCAGGCCAACGCGTGGACCAAGGCGTTCTTCACTCAGGTCTTTAATCCGACGTCCGTCGACAAGAAGGTCCTCAAACACACCGCGTTCATTCTCGTCTACGACGAGGGTTCGACCAATGATGGGTACAAGGTGCCCGGCATTACCAACCCTGCGTGCATCAAGAAGTACGACCTCAACCTGACGGCCTGCGGTGGCCACACCCTGCTCGCGGTGATCGACCCCTATGATACCGGGCCCCTCACCTTCAACGCGAACTCAACCGATTACAACGTAGAAAGCACGATCGAGTGGCTGTTCGGACTGCCCAGCGATGGGGGCTTCGACGGGACCGCGCAGTTCCCGGCCATGACCAGCCTCTTCCCCCTCCAGTCGTAGGCCGGCCGCGAGGTCCGGCACCCGGACGACGGGATCCAAGCCTGAATCCCGGAACGGTCCGCTTGCGCGGAGGCCGAATTTCGGATCTGCCCATCGGACGGTGGAAGCCTAGCCGCCCAGCGGATGGATACCTAGGACGATCGCCCGCAGGTCCCCGGTCCTGCGCCGACGGCGGCCGGGACGGCTTGTTTATCCGGTGGCCAGCAGAGCGACCGACTGCGCCGGGAGGGTGAACCCGCTCGAGAGCGTGACCGACTCCGTGGTCAAGCCGGAGCTGGTGCATAGGTAGAGCGTACCTTTGCCCGTGGTCGGGAACCCCGAACCCGTCAGGCTGATCTTGTACGAGGTCGAGATGCTCGTGCTCACCATGATGAGGGACCACGTGGAGGTTCCCTTCGTGGCGACTCCAAAGAGTCCGTTCTGTCCGTGGTACTGGGTCGACATCCACGAGCTCCCCAGTTGGGAGAAGAGCTCCGAGTAGATGGTGTAGAACGGCATCTTGGCGTAGCCGTAGATTCCCTCCTCGGAGTTCCATGCCCACCATCCCATGGCGGGAACCTTGAGCTGCATCGCTTGCACGACGAGCGCCGATTCAAGCACGTTCAGCGCCCAAGTGTTAGCGAACGGCTTCAGGTACACGGAGGTGGGAGTGAACGGCCCCACTTCGGTCATGTAGAGGGGCGCTCCGTCGGTGTACTTGCTCATATTGAGATAGACGGCCGGCAGTCCGTTCGGACCCGTGAGCGTCGCGTAGAAGCTCGCGAGTGTCGGGCTCCCATCGGCGGAATGGGCGGGTTTGTCGTGCATGGCGAAGGCCGAGCAGGCCGCCTTGTCGTAGGAGTTGGCCTCGAGCGCCTGCATCCAAGCGACGTCGGGAGACCAGCCCGCACCTGTGCCCGCGTTGAGGCATAGCGACGGCGGTGTCTTGCTGCCGAGGACTTTGGTCACGGCCTTGATTGCGGCCTCGGTTTCCGAGGCGAAAGCGGTCGCGGTGGTGCCGCCCGTGTTGCACTGGTGGCCCTTGGCGAGCGAGGCCCAGGAGAGGTCGAAGCAGGAGTAGTGTTCGGGTTCGTTACCATAGCTGAAGTACGCGGGGGTAAAGCCGAGGGTATCGACGATGTACTTGGCCTCGTAGGCGTCCGTCGACGGGCTGTTGATCTCCATGGGGAGCCCGATGCCGGCCTTACACGAGATCGCCTTGCAATCGGAAATGAACGTCTGAATCGTGATGCTGGCCTTCCCGGTATGGCCGATCTCGTACACCGCGCCGTTGGTCATGTTCACCGTTTCGGTGGCGTTCCCCGAAGGATAGACGAGGAGCTTGGTGGGCGTGGCACCGAGCTTGGCTGCCGCATCCGAGCCGGGGCTGTGGGTCGCGACGAAATTCATGCCCCAAAAGATGGCCGGCTGGGTCGTCGCCGCATCGAGCTTGATCGTGACCGTTCCAGTGCTGGTCGCGACCGTCGTCCCGACGGTTGTGCTCAGGAGGACTACGGCCAGCAGGAGCGCAACCACGACGGAAGTGAGATATGGAACGCGCATTGCATCGGACCCGCCTCGCCACGGGTTCTGCCAAAACACCCCGGGAAATTGTATATAGACATTTGTCCCACGCGAATGTTCCGGACCTCCCGATTCCAGGGAGTCAAGCGCCCTTGGAACTTCGGCGCTCGGTGCGGACCCACGGCGCGATTTCTGGGCCAATCCGGCTATCGGAGAATCAGGGGCTGCAAGTTCTTGCTTCCGGGCCCACTGTCGGGCCGACGAGGTACCCCCGTCGGGGCGACCGGGGCCCGTCCAGGGCGCCCGAAAACTTGGGAGGCTTCAACGAGCGACCTGTGGTTATACGTCATCACTGTACGGCGGCCCCCCTTTACCAACGGGGAACTGCGATATTTCGACCATCGCCCGCGAGTTTGATGGGCATCCATCGTTCTTAAGCGGCCCCACCGCCGGCGGGATCGTCGGGGACTTCTGGGAGTTCAAGCTAGGCCGGTAAACCTCGCTAACTCCGGCGCTGCACGCAGCATCGGCTGCAATTCCGACTCGCCGCATCGCTGGGAGAGAGCTCGGTCTCTCCCGGATTCGCGGCGTTTCGGGTCCCGTCGCCCGAGTCCGCGGCCGATCGGAACCCGGCAGCTCTGGGTCGAGTGCGACGCACGTCTGCCGGGACGAGGGCGGCGTGGAAGAGGTGAAGTTAGAGATAGGCCCGGGAGTCCAAAGCAGGCCCACCAGAACCAGAGGCTACTCTCACACTACTAGAAAGGAGCGTAAGGACCGCCATCACGCGGGCAATCTAGGCGGGTGAGCACTGTGTCGGCACCCCGTGTGAGACTCGGTGGCTTAGAAGGAAGACGGGACAGTCTTTTCGAATGTCGCGCGCCCGGTCCGTATTTTCGTACCTTTTCTCCATCGGCTTCGGCCGATTCCGGGGGGCTAAATCTCATTACATGCTCCCAAGCTCGGAGGGGTAACCCGTGTCGGCCCAAAAGGTACTGATTTGCACCTTGGGCCCGAGCTCGCTCAACGAGCACGTGATCCCTCAGCTGGAGGCGGCAGGGGTCGTGAGTTTCCGGATCAACATGTCCCACACCGATATCGGGGATCTGGAACGTGTAATCCATTTCATCCAACAGTGCACAAAGGTACCCATCTGCATCGATACCGAAGGAGCGCAGATCCGTACCGGGGTCATGCACGACGGGATAACGGTGCTCGAGGGGCGTCCCGTGCGCCTCGTTCCCGAGGCCATCCGAGGCGACGCCTCGACCATCCCGCTCACTCCCGGGAACGCCATCGGACAATTGCGGCCGGCGGCGCGAGTGAGCATCGATTTTGATTCGGTCATTCTCCGGATCGACCGGGTCAACGACGGGGCGGCGGAGGCGACGGTCCTCACGGGTGGCGAGATCGGGTCGCGCAAGGCCGTTACCGCCTTTCCCTCACCGAAACTCCCGACCTTTTCTGAGAAGGACCTGCTCGCGATCCAACTCGCGAAGCAAAACCAGGTCCACGAGTACGACCTTTCCTTCTGCAACCATCCGAGCGCCGTGGGCCAGCTCCGGGAGATGGGGGGACCCAACACCCGGGTCATCGCCAAGATCGAGAGCCGAGAAGGGGTGCGAAATCTGGAGGAGATCGCCCGGGTCGCGGATGGGATCCTGATCGACCGGGGCGACCTCTCCCGCGAGGTCCGGCTCGAGGCGATTCCTTTGCTTCAAAAGGCCATCATCCGGAAAGCCAACGCACTGGGGGTCCCGGTCTACGTGGCGACGAACCTGTTGGAATCCATGGTGACGCGGCGCGGCCCGACGCGGGCGGAAGTGAACGACGTCATCAACACCCTGCTGGACGGAGCCGATGGCCTGGTGCTGGCGGCGGAGACCGCCATCGGCAACTACCCCGTGGAGGCGGCCCGAATGATCGCGGTGCTGCTGAAGGAATACGCGGGCTCGGTCGTGGGCTATCAGCTGGACGACCTGTTGGGAGATCACCCGCTCGCGGTCCAGCCATCGCTCGGCGGCGACCCGTCTAGCTCGGGGGAGAAGGCTTCTGGGGCTTTGGCTCGGGGTCGGCGGAAGCGGCGGGACGTTCCTTCGAACCGCTAGGGCCTGATCGGAGCGCCCCACGCTCTCGGTTTCGGTGACTCCGGGCGACGTAGCCGCGGATGTCCGTACCCCAGTCCGTCTTCGAATCTCCCGACATCGGAGTCGACCTTTGCTCGACCCGGTCCGGCGGGGCAACCCGGGCCCACTAAGTCCGATGGTCCTCTACGACGAGCCGCGCGGCTCGGTTGACCTCGATCTGCGCCGAGCCGTACCGACCGAGTCGGAGCAATTCGAGCGCCCGTTCGATGTGACGGGTTCCCGGCGCGACGAGCTCGCTCGAGGAGGGAAGGCCTCGCAGCACGACGAGGACGTGGTGGATCATTTCCCGGATCTCCCGTTCGACGCGGACCGCGTCCTGGGGCCCCGTCGGCCCCTCGAGGTCGTCGTCGATCGGTCCAAGGTACTGTTCCACGACCTCGTCGGTGGGGATGGAGCGCCCGTCCAGCACGGGAACCGCCGTCGCACTCGGCGGACGGGTCGGCGTGGGAACGAAACGTTCGGCGGGCGGCGGTGGCTCCGCCCATTCGGGCAGTTCCGGGGTGGCCGGAGTCAGCGACTCCGTGGGCGTGGGCTGGGGCGCTTCCGGTGGCGGAGGGAGCGCGTACCCCCCTGAGGTGGACGCATTGACGGCTTCGCGTTGGAAATCGAAGACGTAGCTCTGGGGTCCATCCGGAACGTAGAACAACGGCTGGTCGGTGCTTCGGGTGCCGTCGTCCAACCGGAGAATCGGTCGTCCCATGAACCGAGAAGCCTTCACGAGGTCTTCCCAGCGGCTCACCTCGATCCACCGCGGGCCAGGCGGGGCGGTGCGGGTCAGGAGGACCGACTCGTTGTTGCGACCGATGACCTCGCTGACGGCGGACGACGGCTCGTTCTTTCGTGGACGCGGGGCCCCGACGATGGTGAGAACCCCGGCGAGAACATGTGCACCGAGGGCGAGGCGCCTCGGTAAACTGAACACGTCCGTCGACACAGCGGTCTTGGGCCTCCCGGTCCCCTCGGGCCACCCCCGAGGTGCTGGCGCCTAACACCCTCCTGTGGATGAATGTAACTCCTCGTCAGCCCGCGTTTCCATTCCGTCGCCCGTTCACGGGCCACGCGGACCTTAGAGAGGCGTTAAAACGCGGACGACCTGATGTCGAAGTACAGAGGAAGACTCGCCTCTACTCATGTCGCGCCCGTGGGCCCTCGTCGCTATCGTGGGCCTCGTCACGATATTGATTCTTGGGGGCCTGGCCGCGCCGTCGTCCGGAAACCCGGTCCGCGCCTCGACGGAACCCGCGTTGTCGAGCGCCGCACCGAAGGCCCCGGTCGAGGCTGCGGCAGGCCCCGCTCTATCGGAAGCGATGGTCGACGCGGCGGTATCATCGCTCGACCACGGCGGGGGCCCCACCCGCGGCCTCTCAGCGAACTGTGCGGTCACAGGCGGCGGTGAGGCGACCTGCGGTCGGACTCCCGTCGATCCTACAGAACAGACCGGTGGCGCAGGCATTGTATCGACCCCCCCATCGGCTTTTTCCACGACCACGCCACAATGGTTTGACGTCGCGTTGAACGTCACAAACGAATCCGGAGGGCAGGTGCCTTCCGTCGCGTATTCCGGGCGCATGGCGTACGATCCTGTTCTATCGGAGATGGTCCTGTTCGACGGTTGCAGCGATGCGGCGTGCCCCAGCAATGATACCTGGACGTACGATGGCATTTCTTGGACCAACATCACCAACCACCGTCTGCCGACCCCTTCCGCTCGGGAAGGAGCGGGACTGGACTACGACCCGGCGTTCGGCGGCGTCGTGTTGTTTGGCGGCTCGAACCCCGACCTCGGCCTGAGCTATGGGGACACCTGGCTATTCACGAGCGCCGGCTGGACAAACATCTCTGCGAAGGTGGGCTATCCCCAGAAAGTCGGCGGCGGAAACGTAGCGTGGTCGTATGGCGCGATGGCCTTTGACCCCGCGTTGGACACCATGGTCGTCGTGGACGGATGCGCCGATGCAGCCTGCGACATGATCTGGAACTCTACGTGGTTCCTCCGCACCAGCGGCTGGACGTTGACAGTGGGGCCGGGCCCGACGGCCGACCCCACCTCCCTCGCCTACACCTCCGCCGCGTACGATGCGGCGGACAACGACCTCGTCCTGTTCGGCGGCTACGATCCTGTCGCAGCGACTGGCTCGAACTATACCTTCCTCCTGACCCCGACGCGGACATGGGTCAACATCACCGACGAGGATGCGGGCTGCGTCGCCTCGGTGTGCTACACTCCGCCGGGCCGCATCTCGGATGCGATGACTTGGGACAGCCAGCTCGATGCGATCTTCATGACGGACGGATTGAACGAGACGAGCAATCTCCGGCTCAACGATTCGTGGATCTTCTCCGGAGGAGTCTGGCTCCCGGCGAACCTCACGGCGCCCACGGCGCCGAGCGGGTACTGCCCCGTGACCCAACCGGCCATGCCGGAGGAGAGCAGCAACGTGACGCCCCTCATCATCGGAGGCTCCGCCCAGGATGGCACTCCGTGCCTCACGGCCGCTGGCACGATGGAATGGGTCTACGAGGTCGCGCCGCAACTGAACGTGACCACCTCGTCCGTCCATATCGACCTGGGAAGGGCCAGCAATTTCACGGCCTCCTGGACCGTCGGGACCGGAAGTGGGGTCGTCGCGGGATGGAACGTCTCGTTCGGTGACGGCCAGTACGACACCCCGGCGCGGGGGCCGACGGGGGAAAACACGTCCTCGGCGTACCTCCAGAACTTTTCCCATACGTACGGCGTCACGGGGACCTTCTCCGCGAATGTGACGTGGTCGGACTTCTACTACATCGCCGGTACGACCTCGCCCCCGTCGGTGACGGTGTATCCCCAACTCACGGCCACGATTACCGCCTCCACGACGTCGATCAAAGTTGGTGGGTCGGTGACGTTCACCACGAAGCCGTCCGGCGGTGACGCCCCGTTCGAGTACGCCTGGTCCTTCGGCGATGGTACGACGAGCACCGCTCCGGCACCGCCGGCGCACACGTACTCCAAGTCGGGCGTTTACGCGGTCAACCTGACGGTGACCGATAGTACCGGTCAGCCCGTGCGGAGCTCCGTCATCGTCACGGTCTCGGGCCCGACCGCGCCGGGGTTCGTCCCCCTCACCACGGACCTCTCCCTGCTCGTCGCGTTTGCGTTTGTCATCGTCGCGGCCCTACTCGCCGTGGTGGTGAGGGGACGCCGGAAGAAGTCGGTCCGCGCGCCGCCGGCGTGACAGCCTTCAACGAACCCTCCGCCGAGAACCCCCGGAACCCCCCCGCGGAAGGCGCCCGGAAGGACCTCCCCTGCAGTGAGCGTCCCTTCTCCGCGCCCGCCGTCTCAGTAGAATCGAGCGTCTGACCCGTCGGGTCCTTCCCTCCGGGGCCCCTCGAGTGTCCGCGCGCGGTGAAGGAAAGTCAGGGGACGCTCCGATCCCGGAGCACTATGCAGACGATCTCAACCGTCAGGGGGCGAGGGGACGGATAGTGGCGCGAATCTCGGCCGGTCCCGAGGGGCGGACCGGATCCACCGTCGGAACCAGGACTGGCCGGTCAACGCCGACTGGGCTGGCAACGAAGGGGGATCCGGCGGCATTCGCCCCTGGCACGGGTCCGGCGCTCCCAGCCAAGGCGAACGCCGACGCCGCGACCGCCGCTTGGCCCGGAGACTTCGTTCCGGCGCTCCCGACAGTGAGGACCACGATGGAGAGGGGAGGGACCTTCAAGGAGCTCGAGAGGGTGACTGAGGAGGTGGTGGGGAGCTTGGCCCCGTCCTGCCACGAGTCTTCCGTGACCCCGGACCGACCCAGGATAAATCCCACCAGGGCCGGATCGATTTCCACGGCCTTCGTCGTGTTGACGTTCACGAGGAGGAGGGAGAGGCCCGTGCTGTCATAGGTGGCAATGCCGTAGAAGGTCGACGGGCCGGTCACAGTTGTGGACAGCGTCTTGGTCTTCAGTTGGGGCATGATATCGCTGAACAGGTAGTACTGCATCTGCCACTTCTTGGGTCCCGTGGACCACGACCCGCTGAAGTGGGAATCGTAAGCGAACCAATCGAGATTGGTCTCATGGAGGGCCAAGCCTTGGACCGTCTCCGCAGCGAGGTAGAGGGTACCCGCGAACGTGGGGAGGAGGTTATCGTACGAGTTATCCTCGGCGGCATTGATCTCCGAGACGAACACGTCCAGATTGGTGCAGCTCGGGCAGGCGGCCTTGATGTACGACCGGTCGGCCGTTATCTGGGCCGGGAGCGAGTAGAATCCGTTGAGGTTCGCGAACAGTTCGGCGTCGGTGGGGTTCGACGGCCCATTTCCCTGGATGTAGGAATGGACGGAGATTCCCGAAAGGAGGTGTCCGTCGACGATCGCGAGCTCCTTCACCCAGCCCTCTTGGTAGTTCTTGCCGGCTCCGGCGCCGAGCGCGATGAACTTGGCGGCTGGGTCCACGGCAAGGATTGCCGTGATGTAGGCGTGGACTAGGTTGGCGAACGGGGCCGGTGTGGTGTTCCCGCCCTTCTCGGTCTTCCACTCGGACCAAGGGACGCCGAAGTGCGTCCACCCGCTCGGGTCGTTTCCGATTTCCCAATAGGCCGGCTGGTACTTCAGAGTCTTGACGACGTAACTCGCGTAGTCGGCCGCCGTGGCGGGTCGGTCGATCTCGGCGGGCAGCTGCATGATGGCCTCGCAATTGAACTGCTTGCAGGAGGTGACGAAATCGGCTGTAGTGGTCCGGGTGGCCTTCTGTGACCCATCGACGGCGGTGAGGGTACCGGATGTGTAGTTGAACTCCTCGCCCAGCGTACCGCCCGGAAACCGGACGTACGTGACAGGTGTCGCGGCCACGCTCGTGGCGTCGGCGCCGTTGAACCGCTGGGTAACGGCGACGTTGACGCCCCAGAACGCAGAGGAGATTGCGGTCGCGTTCGAGAAGCTCCCGGCCACGATGGTGGCGAGGGCGGTCGGTCCAGAGGAAACTGGGGAAGTGGCCCCGGGCGCCGTCGCGGACATTGAAGCGATTCCCATCGATGTGACCAGGAGGACGACGGCGAGGATGACGCCCAACACGACGGGCCAGAATGATCGAACTTTCATCGCAACACGAGCCGCGCACCACGTGCGGGGCTCTACCCCCCATTCCCCGGCCGGGGGCAGATACCACTTTGTCCAAGGTAGAATTGCAAATTGTGCAGCAGTTCTAACTCGGGCCCACCGGTCGCTGCCATCGGGCCCGGCGCAGTGTATCTTCCGAAGTTACTGGGGGTCAGGCTTCCCGGCTCGAGTCGCAAAAAAGGCGACCTTGGGAGGGGGGATCTGTGTCGAATCCCACGAGTCAGGTTCGTCGCCGGATCGCCCAAGGCGAGCGGCGGGAGCCCATCCAAGCGTCGTTCGATGAGGGCCAGTCCGCCCTATTCTTCCATACCGAGCGATGAGTGCCACGTGAGAGTCACGCCTCCGAACACGTGCAAACGACGCCGGTATCATTTCAGAGTTATACGGCCCGCCATGTCTCCGGGCCTCGTAAATCGTGCGAGCGAATCCAAAGACTAATCTTAACGGCCATCGTCACGCGACGCGTCGACCATGCCCCGGGCAAATCTCGCCGCTGCAACAACCGCCATTGACCGTTCCCAAGTTTCGGAACCGACGAGCGGAGCGCGCGAGACGATGGATGAGGTGACCCATTCGTCGGCGGTCGCCATTGTGGACACGCCGACTCCCCCCACCGGACTCGGTCGCATCGACCTTAGCCGATGGGAGGACCTCCTCCACGCCGCCGAGCTTCTGGGCCGACCCATCCTGCGTTTGGAAGGCGGGGAGGGGGGCCCCGAACGACACCTGTTCTACGTCGCGGATGGGGCCCAGAGCTACGTGTTTGGATTTCATAGCGACTCGGTGAACGTGACGCGATCCGGCGCGTACGCGCGGCCCGCCCCCCCTGTCCCTGTCCCGGTCCCGGCTCCGCCGCCGGCCGCCCCCGTGGAAGTCGCCCGAACCGAAGTGACGCAAGTCACTCGCGCCGTGGCCCGCCCTCCCGTCATCCAGCCACTTCCGTTGCCGACAATCCCCCCGCCCGTTGTGCCGGAACCGGCCGACGCAACGTGGAGCCCAGAGGTCTCCGAACAGCTCGAAGACACGGAGCTCCCGTCCGCCACGGTGGTGGAGCGCCGGATCCGCGAGATGATCCACGAGCTGCTCACCGACTTCCGGAAGCTTCCACCCACCAGCGACCGGTTGGAACTTGGGACAGAGCACATCCAGCGCGCCATCGATATGTTGCACCTAGGCCGATACGGGGTTGCCCAGATCGAGTTGAAAAAGGCGGCCGGCCTGCTCCGAGATGAACCAGTAAGCTAGCGCGGTTTAGCGAGTCCGTTCCCGTTTTTGACGGGCCGTTGGGGGTGAGAATCCGATGAGCCTGAGTCGAGCGAATCCATGTCGGGGTTACGGGTTCTGCGGACTCTATTGGCCGTTTCCCAGGAGGGCTCCTGAGTTGGATTTACCTCGATAAAGGAATAGGAAGGGTATCATACCTACTCCGAATTGGGTAGATAGATTACGCTCGGCCAGTTATACGACAAAAGGGGCGGACCTTATAAGGCTCAAAAACTCGACAGGCCAGGTGGTCTTGTGCGGTATGGAATTCTGGGCATAGTGGGAATGGCGGTAATCGGACTGGCACTCGTAGCGGCGTTTCCGATGGGACTCGCATCGGCCACGAATACGGGTTGCATGTCGCAGACGTGTTCGATGACGCCTCCGTTCGTCAGTTCGAGCACGACCCAGTTCAATAATGTGAACATCCCGAGCCCGGACGTGATCTGGTTCTCGAGCGTGCTTCAGTTGTCGGGCCCGTCCCCGACGGCCAACCTCACGGTGGAGTTCACCGGTGAGAAGCTCACGTTCACCGAGCCCAATGGGACGACGTTCACTAAGGGCGTTCCGAAGGGCGAGGTCGTCTTCAGCACGACCGCGACCAAGGCAACGACCGTGTGGAATGGATCGATCCCCGCGTGGGTCACCACGGTTCCGATCAACTACCATGGCAACGTGTTCCTCTCCGGCTATTCCTACTATGTGGGATCCGCCGGCATTCCGGGCAACACGCAGGTCAACTGGTCGGGTCGGTTTGTCTCTCCGCAGTGCTTGTTCCAGCTCACCTGGAAGTGGACTGCGCAGGTGTACACCCAGTTCGCCGGGACCCAAAAGGTCCCGAACTACTCGAGCATTGACGTACAGTCCGTCGATGGCAACCAGTGGAGCGGGTGGGGGCACAACCAGGGGAACAACGACCTCGCGGGAACTCCCCTGAACTTCCAGCAGTACCTGACCCAGGGCGCATTGGGTGGGAACCAATCGCACTGCCAGAACCAAGGGCCTCAATACAGCCCGTCGGCGTGTGTGATCAAGCCGCACTGCTTCTGAGCGAGGCACCGCAACCTCTTCGGGGTGAGCCGCCGCGCCACGGCGGCCACCCCCCTTCTGACCAAAGTATTACCATAGTCTACAATTCGGCCGGCCATAGGACCAACTCGGAAAGGTAAGACCCAAAAGGTGGGGGGATCCGTGAACGTCCCCCACTCTCTGGAACGGGGAGAGAGGTCCACGCAAGCAATCCCCCCGGTGGCGCACACCGAAGCGGGACCTTGCTCAGGTTACCGCTTCTTCGACTTCTTCTTGGCCTTCTTCGGCATCTTGTGGCGTCCACCCGGCTTGCGACCGGGATGTTCACGGCTATGGTAAAAGTGGTATTTCATTGTGGTCTCGATGGTCGCGGTTCCGTTTTGGAGGCGTCGCACGCTGTGCCGGAGGTTGTACTACCTTCGTACCAAGCCTTCCGGAGTGGCCGCCAATCGGTTGTACATTACGAGAAAGAGGATGTGGCTCGCATGATTCTGGCGTAGCCGTCGAATCGTTTGATACCACCCCCTTCCGTCGAAATAAATGGATTCGATGCGACATGAAAACCGGACTGGGTTCGTGAGTATCGTGGACTATGGAAGACTGATAACTTTCTGTGCGCGGAATAGTCGAGCCTCCCCAGATCGAGGTGGGCGAACATGTGAGCAACTTGGGAGGACTCGGGTTATACGACGAGGATCCAAGCTGCGGGTTTTCTC
>JBARJD010000033.1:0-16024 GCA_049800095.1 Thermoplasmata archaeon
GGCGGGGCCCGTCTCGTCGGCCTTGCGCGGCGCGCGTTTGACCTTCGTCTTCGGCGAGGTCTTGACGGTCATCGATTACCGCCCCGTAACGAGCTTCAACGCATCTCCGCGAGGCATATTTCCATAAAATCAAGCGCCCCGTCGGCGACCGTGTCGCGTTGGGTGTTCTGGAGACGTATATCCTGCAACAGGCCAAAAATCTCCTCGACGGAGTTCTCGTGCTGGACTGCGCCTTCCATCAGGGACTGGTCGGGAGTGCCGACCCGGGCCAACTGATAGGTCGTCCTCAGTTCGAGGAGTTTTTCGAAGATGTTCTCCAGCTGATGACCGAGTTCGGGCTCCTTCCGCTCGAGGCGATGCTGGGTCTCGTCCATGAAACGGACGAGCGTCTCGGTCTCGGGATCGTTCTGGATCCGGCTCTGGAGCAAGGCGAGGCGACGACTGATCGGTCCCCGGGAGTCCGGCGGCAGTCGGTCGGCCTCGACCCACGCGTGCAGCAGCGAACGGGCCGCCTCGACGACCTCGCCGCGCGCGTAGTGGATCCGAGCCTCCCAGTAGAACCGGGTCAAGGCAGGGAGCAACGATTGGGCGCGGAAGAGCCGGTTCATCGCAGTCGCGTAGTCGCGCGCGACGAACGCCTCGACGACTTCCCCGAGGGGACCGTACCGCTCCTTGAGATGCGGTGGCAGGGTGCCTCCCTGGAGCTCGAGCACATCGACCTCGGAGGGCAGTGGGCCGGTCCCCGCGTCGGACGGAGGCGGGGGGACGTCCTTTCGATTCTTGAGCTGCGTAATGGTCGCGTGTTCCCCCGGCGCTTTGAGCGCCTTCGCCGCGCGAGCGGCGTGCTCCGCCATCTCATCAGGGTGAAGGTCCTCGAGCGGCCGAGTGCCCTCGTAATCGATGTCGATAAAGGAACTCACCATTTGAGCGAATAGGTCCGTGCTCGTCACAACCTCCTGATACGCCACTTCGGAGGCGATCCCCGCGGCCTGGGCCCGGCTTCGAAGCTGTTCGACCAGGCCGTTCATCTGCCCGGAATCCACGCCCTTGTCCCGCTCGGAGCCGCTGCCGATCCCGATGATCCGAAGTGTCAGCTGGGAAGAGTTCGGCAGAACGTGCGGCACGAGATCGATGCGTCGGCTCATCTCCGGGGTCAGCGGTTCGGTGGCGGGCGCGCGGAAACGGCTCGAGGCGTTGTCCCATCCATCCGTGACCAATACCAGGGTTCCGACCACCTCGCCCGTCGGTTTGCGCAAGAGGTCCGCGCCGAGGGCGATGCCGTCCCAGATGGCGGACCGGCCGGAAGGAGCGAGCATCGAGATCAGGCTCTCGATGTATGGGAGATTCTCATGCCGGATTTCGGTCAGAGGTACGGCGACGCGCGCGCTGTCGGTGAACGTAACGAGCCCGAAGAAGGCACCGGTGGCCTCCGCGTTCTCGAGAATACGGTATACGGCGGTGCGCGCCACCTCGATCTTCCGACGCTCTCCCTGCACTCCCGTCGGGTCGGGTAGGGGCGCCAGCATGCTCTTGGAAAGGTCCAGGACGAGGACATGGCGAGGTCGGACGACCGGCGAAGGAGGGGGCTCAAGATCGTCTGCAATCATTCGGGTGTGACCTACGAAAACGCGACGAGGGCTACCGATGAAAGGTCGCGAAAGCCTCCCCGCCGCTTCCCGTTACTCCCGGTCACCTCTCGTTTTAGGGTCCGAAAGCTATATGGTTCTTGTCCCACCGAGGCGCGTGCGAAACCGCGGCCGGCTCGGCGGTGGGAGCGCTCGCGCCGGGGCACCGTCCTCGCGCACATAGGGTTATAAACCGACCACGGGTCGGCGAGCCACTAATGGGAAGCATCCGTCAGACGTACATCAAGCGAGTCGCGATCGACCTGATCCGTCATTATCCCGAAGCGTTCAACGGGGATTTCGCGCACAACAAGGAGAAGGTCCTCGAACTCACCGACCTGCGGGTGGACGTCAACGGGACTCCTACGGTCGTCTACAAGAAGCTCGCGAACCGCATCGCTGGGTATGCGACACGGTACGTAAAGCGCCGTCGCGCAACCTAGCGGGGGCGCGCGCGAGCGTGCGGGGCCTATCCTCTCCGACGGTCGTAGATTTTCTCGAAGCGGAGCGCGAGCGCCGCGGGCGGGTCGGTCAGGTGCGTCGTCTGCACGGCGCCCGCCTCGTGACGAACGCCCGGTACCGGTCCCTCATGTGGGCCAACCAGATCCTCGTGGGCGCCACCGAACCCCCGGTCGAGTGGGAGGAGATCCGGGCGCAGGCCGAGCCGACCTTCCGAGCTCTCGGCGTGCGGGGCCGGCGCGTGATGCTCTTTGGAGAGGATGTGCGGAGTCGGCTCGCGGGCTCTCTCTCGGCCGACGGATTCCGAGAACGGAGCCTATTGCTCCTCGCGTTCCGGGGCCTGACCATCGCTCGGGCGAACCCCCGCGTGATGATCCGGTTAGTGGACCCATTCTTGCGGCCGGCGTGGTTCACCTTGTCCTATCGTACCGAACAGGAGAGCGCCCGACCCGGCGAGTCCTTGCCAGATTGGGCGAGCTTCTACTCCAGCTTGGCCGACGAACCTGGCCGACGGACCTTCGCCGGATTCTTGGGGGACACGATGGCGGGTTCGTGCGACCTCGGACGGATCGGCTCCCTCGCGTCGATCGACCATGTCCAGACCGCTCCCGAGTGGCGGGGCCAGGGCGTCGCAACCACGCTCGTACTGCGAGCCACGGACGAGGCCGTCCGCGACGGAGCCCGGGGCATCCAGATGACCACGCGAACCCAGACGCTCGCGGACCAGCTGTACCGACCGTGTGGGTATGAGACCGTCGACCGATTGTCCATTTTCGAGCAAGGAATCGGTGACTGAGCCCGCGGCTCTATTCCAGGATCTGGAAACCTTCCTGAAGGTGGACGAACTCGACCGGAGTCGTGAGGGCCCCGGCCAGGATACCACGGGAGTTCGCTGTCACGCAGGCGCCGACGATCGGCACCCCGAAGTTCGCGGTCGACCGATGGACGGGTACCTGCAACGCGTCCCGGAGCAGACCGGCTTCCGCCTCCGTGGCGCGGGGATGTACGACCACCCCTTTGTTCGTCGCGACGGCGGCCATCCCCACAGTGCCCAGCCCAGCCACGGTGCCGCGGGTCACCTTGACGCGAAGCGCCGTGCCGATTCGAGCGGCCGCCGATTCCGACAGACTCGGATGGACCACCGCGCCGAGATCGTTCGCGAGCACGTTGTTGCCGAGGGCGTTCTGCAAGGACGGAACGATGGTGACGGGCCCCAGCGCATCGAGCCGTTGGCGTTCCCGCGTGTCGGGTTCCTCCGCGACAACTGCGCCATAGGAGTTCAACGCGAGGAAGGAGCCCACGAGCTCTGAGTCGAGCACCGTGGTCCGGACGACCGGCGCGCCGAAGAGTCGCTCGACCTCGTGCGCGAGTGCCTCGGGCAAGGTCGGCGGCGCCACCACGCCGCGGTCCGATACTCTGAGGTAGACCCCCAGGTAGGGGCTTCCCGCAATCGATGCACGGTTGACCGGCACTCCGTCGCTCCGAGCCGGCGGCCTACGTTTCCTCGGCGAGGTCGACTTCGATGAGTCCGTCTTCGAATCGGATCGCCTTTACGCGGATCTTCGAGGGGATGTGCGCCGCGCCGTGTTGCCAGATGAAGACGTTGAGCCGAGGGTCGATCCAGATGTTCTCGGGTTCCCCGTGCATGTGGCGCACCATGAATCGGCGGACGGTCTGGAGGGCGTGCCCGGCCCGGCGATGCCGAGCGGGTCGGTGCTTGCTGGCTCGGAGCGGGACGACGAACTCACGTTCGAGCTCTTCCGTGCGCGCGCGGTCGGGAGTTCGTGCCATCGTTCAACCCCTATGGCTGTAGGTGGCCCCGCTTCCAGGTCCGTCGCTTGGGGTGGCGAGTGACATGGCGATTCGTTCGTTGCATCACCCAGGCCGGTACGCGGCGGTTGCTCTTCACGCGACGGAACATGCGGATCTTCCGGGCCAGGCTCTTGCGAACTGTTGCCATGGACACTCCCTTCGTTGGTTCCTTCAGCGGCGCGTGATGTGGATCTCTCTCTTTTCGGGCATGATGCGCTCGAGGAGCGCACGCAGCGTCTCGTCGTCGATTTGACGCTGGAGTCGGCCCGAGGCGGCGAGGGACATGATTTGCTGTTCGATGGAGTTGGCGACGTCGGGCTTGGCGAGCCGGATCCGGGCCAGTCGTTCGCGGGCCTCGGGGGTGAGCAACCGACGCATGACCTCGAATCGTTCGGCCTCCCGTCTCTGAGCCTCGGCGTTCTGTTGCGCGAGGGCCATGGGATCGGCCCCTGCCGCCTCGCGTGCCTGCATCTCCTGCAGCTGGCGGACCCGCCGCTGACGCAACGCCGTGAGTTCAGGATCCTCTTGGTAGGACATCGCTGCTCCGTCGTGGGTGATAATCGGTACGTCTCAGAGATACTTGGCGAGTTGGGTATCCTTGGCGGCCAAGCCCTTCAGGAGTTCCTTCGCGAGCTGGTCGAGCAAGCGGTGGCCGTCCGGGGTGAGCGTGCGGCCGCCGTTCTTCTGCTTGCGGACGAGACCGCCCGTCTCGAGTTGCTGGAGAATCTCGCGGATGATCGACCGCGATCCGCTTCGGGCGTGGTACGGAGCCGATCCCCGGTCCCGGCTTCCGCCGTATTCTGCCGATAGCCGCATCACTCCTCGGGCGCCCCGGATGTAGAGTTTTCGAAGGACGGAGGCGCTGCGAAGGTACCACCAGCCTTGCTGGTAGGGTGCATTCTGGGTGTGGACGCCGGTACGTGCGAAAGCGGCCCACTCGGGCGCCTTGACGACCTTCCGGCTCTCGAGCTCCTGCGCGAGCCGGGGGAGCAAAACCGAGGGCGGTACGTCTGTAGGATGGGGCATGCGCGCGGCGCCACCCGGCTGGCCTATTTAAATCGACTGGGGTCGATCGAGGGGAAGAGGGGTGTAACGCCGGGTCTAAGGGTCCGGTGGTCGATGGGTTGACCATGGGCGGCGATTCGGACGGGGAGGAGCCCCTGCCGAAGGTACCGTTCGTTCGAGGTAGAAACCTTGCCGACTGAACCGATCTCGGTAATACTAACCGCCGGGGCCTCAACCCGTTTCGGCGGCCGGCCCAAGGCGCTGATGGCGATTTCCGGCGAGGCCGCCGTGGCGCGGATGGTACGCCTCAGCTGCGAGGAGGGCTTTGCCCCTCGGGTCGTCGTCGGACTGCACTCGAGTGCGATCCGCGCAGTCCTTCCTTTCCCGTGGCCCGAGGTCGTCGAGAACGGGGAGTGGGCTCGAGGACGGACTGGTTCCATCCAGCGAGGGCTCGAGCAGGTGGGCTCCGAGACGCCCGTACTTCTTTGGCCGGTCGACCATCCGTTCGTTCAAGCTAAGACCCTTCGTCGACTCCGTACAGTTGCGGAACACGACGCCATGGGGGTCTGGTTCGTACCAACGTTCGAGGGTTTCGGAGGACATCCCGTTCTTCTGCAGCCCGCGGTCTTTCCTCGCATCAGGGCTCTGGACCCCTCGGCCCCGCTGAGGACTCTGCTCGCGGAGTTCGGACCCCAGGTGGTCCGTGTCCCGGTCGAGGATGCCGGAGTCCGGGAGAATGTCGATACGGAACGGGATTACCTCAAGTTCCAGTCTGTCCATTACGCGCGAGAGGATCTCTCGTGAACCGTCGTCTCGCCCGGGAAGTCGTTCGCCTGATGGACCTTCACGTGGCGTTCGTGCGTGCAACCGTGGTCAAGACCGCGGGTTCCGTTCCGGGCAAGGTGGGCGCGTCGATGATTTTGCGGCCCGACGGCACATTCCTGGGGACGATCGGCGGCGCGGGCTTGGAGGAGCAAATCAAGGAACACTCTCGAACGGCCCTGTTGACCCACACCAGTGACCTCTTCCACTTCGATTTGCAGGCCTGGAAACCCGGCGGACTTCCGAGCCTCTGCGGGGGCTCGGTGGAGGTCGCGGTAGAACACATTCCTGCGCGACCAAACCTTCTCCTCTGGGGGGGTGGACATGTGGCCCACGCGATCTCCGGGCTTCTTCCGGCCCTAGAGTACGACTACAGCGTGGCCGATGATCGACCCGAATGGGTGTCGTCCGAGCGATTCCCAGACGCCGACCGAAGAGAAGTCGTAACGCCGTCCGAGGTCTGGACCGTTTTCGACCCCGCGGAGTACTCGCATCTCTACCTGCTAGGGTACGACGCGAAAAAAGACCTGGAATTGCTCGCGTCCTCCGTCGCCCGGTTTCCCGGCTACATCGGTCTCATCTCCAGCGCTCCGAAGCGAGCGCATATGTTCGCCGACCTCCGGCGCCGAGGCTTCGCGCCGGCGGTCATCGCGCGGGTCCACGCGCCCATCGGCCTGGCCATCGGTGCGGAAAGCCCCGCCGAGATCGCCGTGGCCGTGGTCGCGGAGATCATCCGTGCACTCCGTCCGTCCTCGCTTCACCGCGTCGCGGGCGGCCGCAAGGCGTCGATCCGGGAGCTGTCTACGTGACGACGCAGCGCGTGCTGCGCTTGGAAATCAACGGTCAGCCGATTGAGGTCCCTTCCCCTCCGGAGCGTATTCTCTTGGACCTTTTGCGGGAGGACCTCAACCTCACCGGTACGAAGCGCGGCTGTGACCTCGGCACGTGCGGATGCTGCACTGTGCTGCTGGACGGCCGGCCCGCCCTCTCGTGCCTAACCCTTGCGGCCTTGGCGGAGGGTAAGGCCATCACGACCATCGAAGGAGTATCGTCTGGGACCGGGCTCCATCCCGTGCAGAGGGCGTTCGTCGAGCACGGAGCGACCCAGTGCGGGTTCTGCACGCCAGGTTTCGTCCTCAGCGCGGTCGCATTGCTTCGCGACCATCCCCATGCATCCCGCGACGAGGTCGTGGATGCGATCTCGGGCAACTTGTGCCGCTGCACGGGCTATACGAAGATCGTCGAGGCGATCCTCGCGGCCCGTCCAGCAGGTAGCGGCTAACATGGCGACGACGCGCCCGACCACTTTTCGACTGCTCGGTGGGTCGATTCCGTACATCGAGGGACCGCTCAAGGTGACCGGACGGGCCGAGTACACCGACGACATGAAGCGGCCGGGGATGCTGGTGGGCAAGCTCCTTCGGGCCCCGTGGCCCCATGCTCGGCTGATCCGAGTCGACGTCTCGAGGGCCCGAGCGATGCCGGGGGTCTTCGCGGTCTTGACCGGCGAGAGGTATCCGACACCGTTTGGCGTTCTTCCGATCACAAAAGACGAGACCGCAATCGCCGTCGACCGGTCTCGGTATATCGGGGATATCGTGGCCGCCGTCGCAGCCCAGGACGAACTCACGGCGGAGCGGGCGATGGCGACGATCGAGATCGAGATCGAGTCGCTCCCTGAGTACTCAGACCCTCGCGTGGGGCGGGAACGAGTGGACGTACCGATCCACGAGAAGGGCCTCAATCATTCGAACATCCAAAAGGAGGTTGTCCAGCACTTCGGCGACGTCGAGGCCGCCTTCCATGACGCCGCCGCCACGGTCCGGGTCCGAGCGTCCTTCGCCGGCGTGACCCACGCTTTCACCGAGCCGCAATGCACGATCGCAGAAGCGACGCCGGATGGGCGACTCACGGTCTGGAGCTCGACGCAAGTACCGCACTACCTCCACCGATCCCTCTCCGAGGTCCTGGGGATCCCTATGCACCGTATCCGAGTCGTCAAGCCCGAGGTCGGGGGAGGCTTCGGCGGCAAGTCGGACCCGCTTCCCCACGAGATCGCCTGCGCGGCCCTCGCGCTCGAGACCGGTCGGCCGGTAAAGATCCTCTTTGACCGGGACGAAGTCTTCTACACAAACCACGGACGGCATCCGACGTACAACGACGTCCGGATCGCCGCCGACGCGGATGGGAACCTCCTCGGATACGACATCGAGGCGATCATCGAGGGCGGGGCTTGGAGCTCGTTCGGAACTGTGACGACGTACTACAATGGTGTCATGGCCATGGGCCCCTATCGCCTCCCCAGTTTCCGATACAAAGGTCAGCGCGTGTTCACGAATCGTCCGCCGTCGGGCGCGATGCGCGCCCATGGCGGGACGAACATCCGGTACTCGGTGGAAGTCGGACTGGATGAGCTGTCGGAAAAGCTGCAGCTGGACCCGTTCGACCTTCGGAGCCGAAACGCGCTCCCCCCCAATTCGACCACGATCAACGAGTTCCGAGTAACGTCCACCTCGTTCCTCAAGTGCCTCGAGGCCGTCCGGGCGCGCAGCGGGTGGACCGAAAAATGGCGCCGGCTGCCGTACGGTCACGGCGTCGGCCTCGGCTGCGGCTTTTACATCTCGGGTTCCAACAGCCCGATCCACTTCACGCCGAAGATGCCGCAATGTACCGTCCACTTGAAGGCCGACATGGACGGCGGAATCACCGTGCACTCGATGCAGGCCGACATCGGTCAGGGATCGAACACGCTGCTGGCCGCCATAGTGGCCGAGGTCGTTGGCGTCTCGCTGGACCGTATCCACGTCAGCCCGGTCGACTCGGACGTGACGCCCGTCGACATCGGGAGCTACTCCAGCCGCGTAACGTTCATGATGGGCAACGCCGCCCGGAAAGCGGCCGAGGGCCTCCGAGACCGATTGATCGAAGCGACGCATCAGCTTACGGGATACCCAAAGGAGGCGATCCGCGTCGGGGTGGAGCGGTACGAGGTGGACCACCGACCCGAGATCGGCGCGACGTACATGGAGGCCTTGCACCAGGCCATCCAAGGCACCGGAGCCTTGCAGTCGACCGGCGCGTACACGTCTCCGCCGGTCGGGGGAACCTTCAAGGGCGCCCGGGCCGGCACCGCCCCCGCCTATTCCTTCGCGGCGTACGTAGCCCAGGTCTCGGTCGACGACGAAACCGGCGTCTACAGTGTCGAGAAGGTGTGGGCCGCCTTCGACTGCGGCCGGCCACTCAACCGCCTCGCCGTAGAGGGCCAGATCCAGGGCTCCATCCACATGGGCCTCGGCCAGTTCATGGGGGAGTCGATGGACTACCGCGGAACGCGCTTGATGAATCCCTCCCTTCTCGATTACAAGATCATCATGCCGCACCAGATGCCTGAGGTGGAGTGCCTCTTGGTGGGGGCGGACGACCCCGAAGGCCCGTTCGGCGCGAAGGAGGCCGGCGAGGGACCCCTCGTCGCCACTCTCCCGGCCGTCGCGAACGCGCTCTACGACGCGATCGGGGTCCGATTCTACGACCTCCCGGTGACCCCAGACCGAGTGCTAAAGGGATTGGACCGACGACGCGCCGAGTCCCGCGCATGGAAAGGCCACTAGCGACGAGGCGTCGGCAATGCATCTGGATCCGTTCGAACTGCATCGGCCCGAATCGGTGGAGGAGACCGTCCGGCTTGCCCAAGAGCTCGCTCCCGGGTTCGATTATCTCGCCGGAGGGACCGACCTGCTGCCGAACTACAAGATGCATCTCAACGTTCGTCCCCATCTGATCGCTCTCGATCGCGTCCCCGACCTCCAAGGCTACGACCTCAGCCGGATCGGTGCGATGGCCCGGTTGGCCGACCTCGATAGCGACCCAGAGGTCGCGAGGAACTACCCTGCACTCGGGGAAGCGGTCCACGGCGTCGCGACGCCCCTCGTCCGCGCGAGCGGCACGGTGGGGGGAAATCTGCTCGTCGAGACGCGGTGTTTCTTCTTCAACCAGAGTTTTTTCTGGCGAGCGAGCCTCGGTTTCTGTCTCAAGGCGGACGGAGACCGATGCCACGTCGTGCCGCAGAAGGAGAAGTGCTACGCGACGTTCTCCGGTGACTTGGCGCCGGCGCTCGAGGTGCTGGGAGCCACCGTCGAATTGGCGGGACCCGATGGGCGTCGACGCCTTCCGTTGGACGACCTCTACTCTGCGGAAGGGGACGGCATCCAGCGCCACCATCTCCGGCCCGGAGAGCTGTTGGTCGCGGTCCACCTCCCTCCGGAGGCGCGCCGGCGCCGGAGCACGTACACGAAACTCCGCCCACGCCCCTCCTTCGACTTCCCCGAGCTGGGCCTGGCGGTCTCACTGGTCCGGGACGGGGACCAGCTGACCGCCCTCGAAATCGCCGCCGGGGGACTCGAGACATATCCGCGCCGGTTTCCGGGCATCACTCAAGGATACGTCGGCGGGTCCCTCTCCGGCGACCGCATCGGGGAACTCGCGCGAGCCGTTCAGGGCGCGGTGCGCCCGGTGCACAACACCGCGTACCCACCAGATTACCGGAAGCGTATGACCGGGGTCTTCGTCCGGCGCGCGGTCACTTCGCTCTGGGAACGTCGAGGGGCCTCGTGAGCCACGCACCGGAGTTCCGACTCATGCCGGTGACGGCACTCCTCCCCCACGAGGAAGTCGACGGGGCCGATGTAGAGCGCCTGGCGACGGAGATCCGGGTCCAGGGGCTCGTTCGTGAGCCAATATGGGTAGCGGAAGCCGATGGCGTCATTCTGAACGGTCACCATCGATACAATGCCCTCCGGAAGCTCGGCGTGCGCTGGATTCCGACGTGGCTGGTGGACTACTCCGACCCGGCGATGGAGCTGGGCCGCTGGGACGCCGGCCCCCCGCTGGATAAGGCGGAGCTGATCCGGCATGCTCGAGAGGGATCGTTGTTTCCCCCCAAGACGAGCCGCCACGTGTGGCACGGCCCTGCCCCGGCGCCGCATCCGACGACGCTCGCGGAGCTTCAGGCGGAGGAGCCAGAGAGCGGGTCGGTGCCCGTCCGCCGGGAACGGGCCCGGCCCGGCGAACCCCGATAGGGAAGCGGCCACTCCCCCTCCGCAAAGCGCGTAATGACGGAGTACAAGGCCACGCGTTCAGCGGCCTGGACCCGGAGACGGAGCCGTTCCGGCGTGTCGCCCGGCTCGACGAGCACGGACTGTTGCGCCAGCACCGGCCCGCCGTCGACCTCATCCGTCACCAGATGGATCGTCGCCCCGGTCTCCGCGTCGCCGCCGGCGAGCACCGCCGCATGGACCTTGTCGCCGTAGAGCCCCTTTCCCCCGTAGCGCGGAAGGAGGGACGGGTGAATGTTGATCGCACGGCCCTCCCAGACCTTCGTAAACGACGGGGGAAGGATCGATAAGAAACCGGCCAACACGACGAGTTCCACCCCAGCTTCGGTGAGGATCGTCGTTGCATTTGCGGTCCATTTTTCTGGGAGGGTGCCTTTCAGGGGCAGCACTGCGGTGGCCAGGCCCCGACGGCGCGCCTTCTCCAGGACGGGTGCATACGGCCGGTCCGAGAACACGAGCGCGATACGCGCTGGCACATGACCGCCGGCCGCCTGCTCCGCCAACGCCTCCACGGTCGTGCCCTCGCCGGACGCAAGTATCCCGAGAGCGAGCCGTCGCGGCATGCGGTTCCCCGGTCCGAGGGGATGGGAACCTATAGCATTACGCGCAGGCCGAGTTTCTCGGTGAGCTCCTTGTACCGGTTCCGGATCGTCACCTCGGTGACGCCGGCCACCTCGGCGACTTCGCGTTGGGTGCGGCGCTCGCCACACTGAACCGAGGAGATGTAGATCGCCGCGGCAGCGACGCCGGTCGGTCCGCGCCCGCTGGTGAGCTCCCGTTCCGTCGCTAGCTTGAGGATCTCGTTGGCCCGCGTCTGGACCTCGCCCTTGAGCTTGAGCTCGGAGCAGAACCGCTGGATGTAATCCTGGGGACGGGTCGGAAGGAGCTTGAGCTTCAACTCCCGCGTCATGAACCGGTATGTCCGGCCGATCTCCTTGCGGCCGATGCGGGACTTGCTGGCGATCTCGTCGAGCGTCCGAGGCACGTTGCACTGCCGGCAACTGCCGTAGAGCGAGGCGGCGACCACGCCCTCGATCGAGCGGCCGCGGATCAGGTTCTTTGAGACCGCTTTCCGGTAGATCATGGCCGCCGTCTCCCGGACGTTCCGGGGAAGCGCCATGCTGGAAGCGAGCCGGTCCAGCTCGGCGAGGGCGAACGCGAGGTTTCGTTCGGTGGCGTTCGATACTCGGATCCGGCGCTGCCACTTGCGCAGCCGATAGAGCTGCGCCCGGTTGCGCGTCGGGATGGACTTCCCGTACGGGTCGCGGTTCTTCCAACCGATCTCGGTGGAGAGCCCCTTGTCGTGGATGGTGAGGGTCGTCGGAGCGCCGGTCCGGGTTCGCTTTTCGCCCTGCTCGGCGTCGAACGCTCGCCATTCGGGGCCCTGGTCGATCATCCCCTCTTCGAGGACGAGACCGCATTCGTCGCAGACCAACTCTCCGCGCTCGTAGTCCCGGGTCAGATGCGACGAGCCGCAGTTGGAGCAACGGGTCGGCACCACGACGTCGCTGGGTCGGTCGGCCGGCTTGCTTACATTCCCCGCCACTTCCTCAGGTTGTGCCATGCATTCCCTCCGCTTCCACCAAGGTCGTCCCCAACAGGAGCGCTGCCTCTGCCTCGCGCGGCATCCGGCGCGGCCGGACGGAAACGTAAGGCCGGGCCACTGGCCCGAACACTCGGACGATCCGGCCCGAGAAGCGGCCCGACGCATCGACCACGTTGGTTCCCTCGAGAGGCACCCATTTTCCCGCCGTGCGAGCCGTCACATGGCCGGTGGGCGTGATTGCCGTGACAACGCCCACGTCACGACCCCGACCAGTGCCGCGGCCCTCCCGGCGAGACAAGGGGTATAAACGACTTGCGATGGGTATTTAAGCGTTACGCGGGGGGCCGCCGGTTCCGGCGGGTGGCGGAGTAGCTCACGGGGGGCTCCGGAGCGGCCGGCTCGGTTTCGGTCGCCTCAACGGCCACCGCTTCGGGTGGAGTGGCGAGAGCATCGGTCCGCTCTCGTGCAAGACGGTCCACCTCGCCCCAGAGTTCCTCCAGCTCTTCCTCGGGGCTGCCGTAGCGCCGATCCTCCGCCAACGCCGCTCGGACCTGGTTCATCAGGCGGGCCGCGCCTTGGGCGTCCCGGGCCCGGTACTTCATGCGGTTGAGCCGCCGGGCGAGGTTCCGCGCTTCGAGGAGGATCTCTTCCTCCTCCCGCTGCAGCATCTTGGGTGGCACCGCCGGCGCCCTTGGGATCCGAGTAACGGCACGACGGAGTTCGATGAACCGTTGGCCGATATCGGCAAGACCCCCCTCTCGCAGGGCCTGCAGGAGTTGGGCCAAGCGCACTCCCGACTCGCGGACATCTTCGCCTCGTTCGCTCGCGTCGTGAATCGACTTCGCGAGTTGCTGAGATTCTTGGGTGTAGAACTTGGGCAGCGTGTCGTTGAGCACCACGAGGGCGAGCGATGCGCTCGCCGCTGCCTTCTCGAGGGAGCCTTCGGCCAGCGGGAGTGTACGGAGTTGCTGTCGCGCATTACCGATCCGTTGATCGACCACCTCGAGGTCGACGCCGCTGCGGGCGGCCAGGTCGCGGAGCTCGTCCACGCGGGCTAGGAGTTCCTTAAGCCAGGTCCAGTCGCGGAGGGTCTTGTCGAGCAGCGCCTCGGCGCGCCGGACGGTCGTGATCGCCCCGGCCAAGTCGTGCTTCGAGATCTGACCCCGGACCTCCGCGACGAAGGACGCCGAATCGTACGGGATGCCCTCGGCGGCGAGGGTTTCTCCCTGTCGCACGACGCCACTGACCCGGGCCGAGAGGGCCGCCGTGGTCCCCACCGGTCGGTTCGGGGTCATTCCTTCCTCTGCATGAGAGCCCGGTCGAGGCGCTCCTTCAGGTCTGCAAGTGTCCGTTCGGCCTCATCCATCTTACGTTCCCGCAAGAGATCCGTCGCGTTTCGAATCTCGACCGCGGCCGCGCGTGCCAGGTCGCTGTCGCCCGGAAGATGCTGGATGCGTGCCGCCAGTTCTCGCGCTTGGCCGACCAGCGACCGAACGCTGTCGGCCCGCGGAGGGGCCGGTGTCGCAGGAGCTCCCGCTGGCGTTGTCACGGATTGCGCCGGGCGGGAGAAGGATTCGGTGACGGGGGATGGAGGAGCCGGCGCGGGTCGGTCGATGCGCTCCGCTTTGCGGGCCGGGATCCGTTCAGGCAAGATCGCCACCGCGGGTTCCGGTAGCCGTTCTGGGACCTCGTCCTCGGTCACGAGGCGGGCCGGGGGAACGCCGGTTGCGAGGATGAGTTGCTGGAGTTCGGTAGCCCTTTGGGTCGCCTCCACAAGGCGGTTCGACTTGAGCAGTTTGCGCGCCTCGCGTTCAAGGTCGGATGCCCGTCGACGACCGTCGAACGACGCCGGCCAACTAGCGACCTGCTTCGAAAGTCGGTCCAGGAATTCCTCGAGGGCGAGCGGAATCGAGTCGTGGAGCCGCATGACAGCTTCCGCTGCGAGCTCGGCCGCGTGGTCCAAGGCGCCGACGTCGAGGGCGGGCTGGGCCAGGATGACTCGCACTTGACGGAGGGAGTCATCTGGTTCCGCGACGTCCAACTCGAGCAGGCGAGCGGATTCCCGGAGTCCCTCGATCTGGCGGAGCAGCCCCTGGAGCCCGCGCCAGTCGCTTTCCATTCCCGAGAGGTTCCGGTCGACCAGGTCAATCCGTTGGAGCGCGGTTTCGCGTCGCCCGGCCCGCACGTCGGTGCGGATACGCTCGATCTCGACTCCGAGATTCACCGAGACACCGGAAGTGATCATTGCCGCCTGGCGCTCCTCGAGCTGTTTGAGCCGCGAATCGAACTGCTCTTTGAGACGGATGCTCACTCGTCCCTGCGCGTCCCGCAGGAGTACCAAGACTTCACCGACGCGACCCTCCGCTTCTGTGAATGCGGCCTGGGCGAGCTCGTTTGCGATGTCCGCGCCGTCGCCGCCGAGATCCTGGAGCAGGGAGACCGCGTGGCTGACATCGCGGGCAATGCGGTTCACCACCTCCACTTGTGGGTCCCGACCGGCCGGACTCGCCGAACGGTCCCGGCCCCGCGCGCTGGCCGAGACCTGGGGTTCGGGCCGTCGAGGAGTGACGGCGCTCTCCGGCTCCGGCAGTTCCACGAGCAGCCGTGCGGCCAGGTCGGACATGGCCAACGGGAATCCGCACGTCACACAGTGGACGGCGCTATCCGGGACCGGCCCCTCGCAGACGGCGCATTGCCCTGTCATGCCGTCGGCCAGCCCCTCCCTCTGCTCTCCCAATGTCGGTCAGGGCCTATAGGCACTCGCTCCGGGCCCGGGGCCCCTCAGAGAACGATCACCCGCCGGAGAACGTCGGGATGACCGTAAACCGGGCGCTCTTCTCCAGCGGAATATCGAGCGGCACCGGTCGCTCGCCGGACAATACCGCGCTGCCCTCGGCGGCTTGACCGATCGAACGCAAGACATTCCGCAACGGCGTGCCCTTTGGCACGAAGACGGTGTGTCGGTCGGAGCGGCCCGCCCGAACGACCTCCAACCGGATCCGGAGGAGCGGAGAGGCGCTGAGGGGGAGACTTTCCGGACGAGGGATCTTCCCCCGCGGTCCCTTTGAACTCCCGCGATGCATACGCACCACCAGATCTCGAATCTGGCGCCTTGGCCGAGCTAGGCTACCTCAGCACCCGACCGAGGGGAGTCCGGCCCGTCTTTAGCACTTTGCGCGGGGCAGAAACCGAACGGACCCTGCCGGTCCCCCCGGACTCAGCCCAACGTCGCGTAGAATGTTTCGGCGCGTCGACCGGTTCCGACGATTCGCTCCTCGATCTTTCCTTGCGCCGCCATACGGCTCAGGATTCCATGCAGACTATGCGCGCCCAAGATTGGGCTGATCGGACACTCGATGGCCTTGGCGAGCTCAAGCACCCCGAACGCCTCCGTGCGGTGGGTGTTGAGGTACCCTTGGATCGCGGCCTCCCACGAGGCCGGCGTCTTGCCGAGGTCGAACTGGTTCCGGGAGATTGGCACGTGCGGGGTACGACCGCAGGCGGACTTGAGCTCACCGACGACCCGACCGGGCCGGCTTCCGACGCGCCCCTTCGGCCTCTAATCGACGCTTCATGCGCTGAATGGCCTCCACGGGGAGCGGGTCGACGTCGCCCCGACGAGCGAGCGCGAGGCTGAGATAGTC
>JBARJD010000034.1:0-6035 GCA_049800095.1 Thermoplasmata archaeon
CACTATATCCGTGTCCTCCAAAGCCTGGTCCGCAACGGAGGCTGGATGGGCACCACCCAGGAACTCTCGACCCGGCTCGGAGAAGACGAGGCCAAGCTGGCGCAGACCCTCATCCGCTACCGGGCGGACCTCGCCGAGTTCGGACTCGTTGTGGCGAACGTTCAAGTCGAGTCCGGTTGGCGCGTGCTGGTCGTGGATCGGGCGCGTCTGAACGACGAGTCCTAGCCCGATCGACCGACCCGGATTCCGCGTTCTGGGCCACGGAATCCGCAAATAACGCCTCCCGCATCCCCGGGGGCGCCGGGGCGGGCGAATCATGATCCGGGGTGACGAGCACGGAGAAGCGATGCGCCAACGGTATCTCAAGGGCGAAACCCCCTGGGACACCGGGCGCCCCAGCGCGGAGTTGATTCACGCGCTCTACGCCCATCGGCTTCCGGGCACCTCCGCGCTCGAGTTCGGTTGCGGGACGGGAACCAACGCTATCGAATTGGCGCGTCGCGGGTACCACGTCACCGCCGTGGACTTGGTCAACGTCCCGGTGGAACGCGCGCGGGAGAAGGCGCGCCAGGCGGGTGTGAGGGTGGACTTTCGGATCGGCGACCTGACCGAGATGGACCTCGGGGGTCCGTACGACGTCCTCTTTGATTCCGGCCTCTACCACAGTCTCCGCGTGCGAAACTTGCCTGGCTTCCTGAAACCGGTGGAACGCGTCCGTCGGCGAGGGACCCGTTGGTTCCGTCTCGAGGGCAACGCGCGAGAGCCCCACCCCGACGGCCCTCCGACGGTGCGCGAGGAGGCGGTTCGGGCGGAGCTCGGGTCCCTCTTCAGCATGCTGGACATTCACGAGTTCCGGCTCGGCATTAGTCCCGACTTTCGACCTCTGGCGTGGTCGATCTTGATGGAGCGCCGCTGACTCGAGAGAGCGATAGCACGCCCCGGTTCGGTGCATCGCCTCGAGCATCCACGACCGTGGGCGGTGGCGTCTCCTCCAGAAAGGTGGAAGCCTTCCGGGTCGCTTGACCGGTCCTGCTCGGCAGAGCTCGGACGGGGTTCGGTCAGCAGATGGACTCGACCAAGCGACCCCCAGGGAGTGGAATCGGATTGAGTCAGCCGGTCACCTCGAAGTCGGAGAACGCGTCGGGTAGGACGGCTCCCCGCTCGCGCGAGGACCTTCTGCTCCTCCTCCTCGTGGGAGTGCTCTGGGGGTCGGCGTACCCCGTGATCCGGGAGGGAATCGTGGGCGGGGCGCCGCCCCTCATCTTCGCGGCCGCTCGCTACGGACTTACGGCCGTCCTCCTGGTCCCACTCGCTCTCTTGACGAAGGCTCGTCGGCCTGCGCGCGCCGACCTGATTCCGGTGGCGGTCTTCGGCGGCGTGTTCATCGTGGGGCTCTACGGGACGTTCCTGTATCTCGGCGAGCAAAGCACCTCCGGGGGACTGGCCGCAGTTCTCGCGGGGTCGGCGGCTCTGTGGAGCGCTATCATCGGGTACAATCTGCTGCCGCGGGAGCGGTTTGGCCGGGCCGAGGTGATCGGGCTGATCGTTGGGTTCGGCGGCGTCATCGCGTTGGTCCTGCCCGAACTGGATCTGGCACAACGGTCGACGTTCGTGGGTTCCGCGCTTGTACTGGCGGCCGTGGTCATTTTTTCCGCGGGAGGAGTGTTCCTCCGGCGCAGTTCCGTGGGAGCACCGTCGCTCTGGACCCTTGCCCTACAGTTCTCCGTGGCAACCGCGGTAGTCGGGGGGGTCGCCGTGGTCCTGCGCGAACCGCTGACTCTCGGGGAGCCCTCGGTCACCCTGCCGGCGCTGGCCTATCTCATCGCAGCCCCTTCGATCCTGGGCTACACGATCTATTTCCGGCTGCATCATCGCGTCGGACCAAATCGAGCGAACATCGTCGTGTACGTTGCCCCGGTGGCGGGCGTGCTGGTGGGTTTACTGGCGTTCGGTGAGGCCGTGACCGCCATTGAGGTGGGAGGAATGATTCTAATCGCGGCCGGCCTGTTCCTGGTGCAACGAGGACAGCTGCTGGCGTCCAAGCCGGCATCCAATTCCACGGGCCATTCGTGACAGTCCCGGACTGCAGACCTCGACACGCCCGGGGGGTGCCGCGGTATCTTCACGCGCACACTCTCGGGCTCGGGGACGGCAGTCGTTTCGTAGGGGCGTCAACCACTCCGGGCGCGGACTCCCTGCACGGTCACGACGTTCGTAACGGCGCCTTCCTCCCGGAGTGCTCGCAAGGGGGCTAACTCGGGCGGGGCGTACCACTTGTCTAGCGCGTCCATATCGCTGAACTCGGCGATGACGACCGTGTGGGGCTTCCAGCTTCCCTCGAGCGTCCTCGGGGCATGGTCCCCGGCGAGGAGTCGACCGCCGTACTTCTGAAGGACATCTCCGAACGTCTCCACGTATTTCGCGCGCTTTTGCGTATCGTGCCGGTCCACATCGACCAAGAAGTACGCGCTCACTTTCGCTCCGAGCGGTCGAATCGCCATTCGCTGTAAGTCCTAATCGCCCGGTTCGGGCCGCCGCGCCTCGGTCCTCCACTGAGGCCAAGTAGAGGCCCCTTCCTCTAGAGATGAGCCCGACGTCCCCTCGGATCAGATCCGGCGTCCCGCGCGGGTCGGAGACCCATCCCGCGTCGCCCTCGGGGGTCGCCCAGCGGCCTGCACGAAGGCTCGCACCATCGGATCGACCAGTTGGTAGGTTCCTTCCGTCTGCCGGGTGATGTAACTTGATTCGAGGGCCCGAAGGATCCGCAGCACGGTGCCGTCGTTGACCACCCCACCGGTCGCGTGGCCCACGTATTCACGGACTGTTCCCCACGAAGCTCCGACGGCGATCGCCTTCAGCGCAGGCCAGTAGATTCGTCCATCATGGGTGGAGAGAAAGTGAGCCAGGTCGGCCTCGGCGACCTTCTTTCCCTCTCGGATGGTCTCGGCGAGGGCGCGGGACGAGGAGAGCCGGCGGACCGCGACGTGGTTTCCGAACAGGGTGAGCCAGCCGGGGGTCCCATCGAGGGGCCCGTCGAGCGCCGCTCCGATATCTTCCTCCGAAAGGGTGAGCTGCATCTCTTGAGCCCCCCGCGCGAGGAACTGTGCACTGGTAGCCCGGTCGAAGGCGCCGAGGGAGAGGGCGATGGGGGCCCGACCATACAGCGGCGAGGCGGTGGTGGGCTCGAGCAAAGTCCGGGATAGCCCGACCCGTGAGCCCGTAAACACGAACGTGATGTTCGGCCGGGTGTTGAAGACATTGCCGAGGAGCTTCAGCAGCGCGCCCGCGTTGGAGGAGAGCTCCTGCACCTCGTCCAGTACCACGAGACAGTCCCGACGTTCGGTTCCAAGGAGGTCGAGCAGGTCCCATGCCGTCTTGAGAGGGGCCTTGGGGGCCGTCACGGCGAGCCCCGAGGGCCCGGCAGAGAAGCCATCGACACGCCGGGCGGCGCGCACCAGACGCGCCCTCAGGGAGGCGGACTCGTTGAGCCCGCTGATCAGGCCCTCGACCAGGCCTTGCACGCTCCGAACGCCCCAGAGATTGACGTAGGCACCGGGCCGCCGCAGCCGATGCCGAACCGCCTTGACGAGACTCGTTTTCCCGACCATTCGCGGGCCCAACACGACGACCCAGCGTCGCGCCGACACCAACCGTGTGAGCTCCGCGGCCTCCAGATCGCGGCCAAACAGGCTCCCGGTCGTCTCTTTCGGGGCGAGGTCGAACAGTGCCATTGCTTGTGCCCCGTAAGTCATTATGGGTCATAAGTAGGCTTCTCCTTCCCAGAGGGGTGCGGATCGGCCGGGGCTTGCGTCGCCGGCACCCCCCGCGCGGGCAGATGGGAGTTCACACGATGGGCGAAGCCGATCGCCGGCCGGCGAGGCCCTAGTCCTGACGCGGCGTTCCGCGTCGATAGTCGCGCGCAAGGGAACGACCGAATGATATTCGCGGGTGGACCACAGCTTCCTCGTAGGCGGCCTTCGGGGGAGTCTTCCCGCCCTACGGCCCCGGCTTCCGTCGGAGTTTGAGTTGCCGTTGCCTTCGCCCGGTGCGAAACGAGGTCAGCCGATACTGCACCGGTCAGGCTCTGACTTTACGAATTTGCCAGATGGCTTCGAGCGGCCAGTGACGCGCCCATGCGGACTCTTTCCGGTTTAGGTACGAGCTCGTTTCGCCGGCGCGTGGCTGGTGCTCCGTCAGAGATTCGACGACAAATCCGTTTTCGGTGAATAGCCGAATCCAGTCGCCGTACGGTAGTTGGAAATTGACCTCCGTCGCATACTCGATTCGGTGCAGGCCGAAATAATCGAAGAGCAGCCGGCGCCCGAGCCGATACCGGCCTCTTTCCTCGGCAACGCTGCGGAAAGGGCTGGCGGTGGCGAAGACCAGTCGTCCTCCGGTCCGGAGGACTCGGGCGGCCTCCGGAACGGTCCGGTAGGGGTCGCAGAACGTCATCGCCCCCCAATCGCAGAACACGATGTCGAAAGTGGCGGAGACGAACGGAAGCCTTTCCGCATCCCCCCGAACCAATCGAACCCGGTTGCCGGATTTTCGTAGAAGATTCCTTGCGTGGGTGAGCTGCGCAGAGGAGAGGTCTAGGCCTACAGCCTTGGCGCCACGGCCGGCCAACGTGATCGACCACCGGGCCGCTCCACACCCCAGCTCGAGGACGTCGCGCCCCTTTGGATTGCCGAGCGCACGCAAACGGGACTCTGGCACGCGCCACAGACCCCACGCCATGGCGTTCCGGCCTCGAAGAGCCGCCCGGTGCCGTCGATCGTATCGATCGCTCTGTTCCTGCCACAGGACGAGGTTCTTCTGGATGTGACTGCGGGCCGCGGGGGGGCCCCGGGCGATCGCCTTACGACGGCGGGAGATCGGGTTTCGGGGTCGTCCGGGCATGTGGAGAGGGGATACCGCGCGTCACATCAACTGCGCCCCTGAAAGACGGGCAACAGGCTCTACGGTCCCGCCGTCGCACGGTCTGTTGTGCGCAGAGTCCCCGCTCTTACCGGGAACGGAATGGGTTAACTCCCCCTCCCGGTGCGGGCGTCATGCGCCTTAACCTCCGCGCCGGGGTCTGCGTGGGGGCGGCGATTTTCCGGGGCGGGCGGCTTCTAATGCTTCGGCGGGCCGCCCTCGATCCGGCCTTCCCCGGGCGGTGGGACATTCCCGGCGGGTCGGTGGAGGAAGGGGAGTCGCTGGAGGACGCGATTCGACGCGAGGTATTGGAGGAGACGGGCTTCCGGGTTCGGGTCGGCGCTCCCTACGCCGCTTCCATCTTCGATGCGACGTACGGTGACACGGCGCGAAGGACGCCTCTCAAAATCGTGGCGGTACAGTTTCGTTGCTTTACGAGCGCGAGACGCGCCCCTCGTCTCGATCCGAAGGAACACTCCGAGTTCGCCTGGGTAGATCGACGGGACGTCGCGCGCTATCCGGTTCCTCCGAGCCTCATCGGCCCCGTTCGCCGGGCATACGTATCCCGTCGTTTGACCCGCTGAGCCGAAACCACACCCCCGTCGCCGCGGCCCCATCTGGCTTCCCCACGAAGCAGAGAACCAGTGTGCCGCCCGATGGCCCACTCGACGGGGTCGTTAATTGGAGTCCGGGACGTGGGCGCGGTGTGAGGACGACGTTCCTCCCGCCGCTGAAAGCCCTTCGAGAAGTAGCGCGGGAGGGTTGGCCGGGAGATTCGCTCCGTCGGTTCAAGGTCGACGCCACGGGGTGGACGAACCTCATGTTGGAGGCGGACGGTTGGCTGATGTTTCGATTTCCGCGGTGGCCGAGCGCAGCGCGTTCGATGGGCCACGAGGTTCGGCTCCTGGAGTACTTGGGGCGTCACCTCTCGGTTCGGGTGCCGGGCCCGCTCCTCGTCGGTTCGCTCCGCCAGCCGCGGGGCTGGCCCTTCATGGCCTACCGGAAGCTTCCCGGAACCCCACTCGGCGATCTCTCCCAGCTTAGCCGGGGCGATAGGACCCGGCTGGCCCAGTTTCTGGCACAACTTTTCAAGGAACTCGCCGGGCTCTCCCCTGGTC
>JBARJD010000035.1:0-7240 GCA_049800095.1 Thermoplasmata archaeon
CCACGAGCGACTCTCCGGCGGCGGCATCGCTTCCGGACCGGTCTCCTTCATGCGCGCCTTCGATGCGATGGCCGGCGTGATCAAGTCCGGGGGAACCACCCGCCGCGCCGCGAAGATGGTGATCCTCAACATGGACCACCCGGACATCGTCGACTACATCGAATCCAAGGTCCGGGAAGAGGACAAGGCCATGGCTCTCATCCGGGAGGGTTTCTCGTCTAATTTCGACGGGACCGACCCCGATTCCGCCTACGCGTCGATCGCGTACCAGAACGCCAACCACTCGGTGCGGATCCCCGACTCCTTCATGGAGGCCGTTCTTCACGACAAGGAGTGGAAGACGACGAATCGGACCGACGGCTCCGTGGCCACCCAGTATCCGGCGCGCGAACTCTGGCGGAAGCTCGCCTACGCGGCCTGGCGCTGCGGCGACCCCGGCGTCCAGTTCGACGACGTCACCAACGACTGGCATACCTCGCCCACGACCGGGCGGATCAACGCGTCCAACCCGTGCAGTGAGTATCTCTTCCTCGACGACACGGCGTGCAACCTGGCGTCGATCAACCTGATGCGGTTCCTCGACGAGAAGGGGACCTTCGACCACGAACTGTTTCGGCAGGCTGTCCGCACACTGATTTTCGCGATGGAGATCATCGTCGATGCGTCGTCGTATCCGACGTCGACGATCGCGCAGAACTCGCACGACTATCGGCCGCTCGGCCTCGGGTACGCGAACCTGGGCTCGCTCCTGATGCAGTACGGGTACCCGTACGACTCCGAAGAGGGACGGACCTTCGCCGCGGGCGTCTCAGCACTGCTCTCCGCGGAAGGGTACCACATGTCGGCCGAGATCGCGAAGCGCGTCGGCACCTTCCCCGGATTCGACCGAAACCGGACCCCGATGCTCCGCGTGATGAACAAGCACCTCGCCGCGGCGGAGAAGGTCTCGAAGGACCCGGCCGAGTTGCGCCCCCTCATCAACGCCGCCGCCGAACGGTGGCATGACACGGTCAAGGCCGGCGAGCTATGGGGATACCGGAACGCCCAGATATCGGTCATCGCGCCCACGGGCACGATCGGCCTGCTGATGGGCTGCGATACCCTCGGACTCGAACCGGAGCTCTCGCTCCTCAAAGTCAAAAATCTCGTTGGTGGTGGCACGATGCGGATGTTGAACCGCACCGCGAAGACCGCCCTCGCGCGGCTCGGCTACTCCCCCGCGGAGCAGACCGCCATCTCGAAACACATCGAGGAGACCGGCACGATCGAGGGAGCGCCCGGGCTCAAATCCGAGCACCTCGCGGTCTTCGACTGCGCGCTCGCCCCGGCCGCCGGCAACCGCACCATCGCGCCGATGGGCCACCTCAAGATGCTGGGCTCGGTCCAGCCATTCCTGTCCGGCGGCGCCTCCAAGACGATCAACCTGCCGAACGACGCCACGGTCGAGGACATCGAGAAGATCTACCTCGAGGCCTGGCGCCTGGGCGTCAAGTCGGTCGCGCTCTACCGGGACGGCTGCAAGGCCTCCCAGCCCTACGAGACCGGCAAGCGCGCGGCCACGGGCCCGGTCGGAACGCTCAAACCGACACGGGAACGGCTACCCGACGAACGGGACGCCATCACGCACCACTTCTCCGTCGGCGGCCATGACGGCTACGTCACCGTCGGTCTCTATCCGGACGGACGCCCCGGCGAGCTGTTCTTCCGGGTCACGAAGGAAGGCTCCACCGTGAACGGTCTCATGGACTCGCTCGGGATCTCGATGTCGATGGCGCTCCAGCACGGCGTGCCGCTCAAGGACCTCGTGCGAAAGCTCGCACACCTCCGCTTCGAACCGGCGGGCGCGACGAACAACCCGAAGATCCGGTTCGCGAAGTCGATCCCGGACTACGTGGCGCGCTGGCTCGCGATCGAGTTTCTGACCGAGGCCGAGCGACGGTCAATCGGCCTCGAAGGTCCGGCGGAAGGGAACGGCCATGGGAGCAGCAACGGGAACGGCGGCGCGGGGAAGCCCGCGTCGACGGCCTCGCCGTCGACGTTCCAGTCGAAGCCGCTGGATGCGTTCACCCCGCTGGTCGACCTCCACGTCACCGACGAGGACGCGCCGTCCTGCCACGTCTGCGGCGGGATCATGGTGCGGTCCGGCACCTGTTACGCCTGCACCGTCTGCGGAGCGACGAGCGGCTGCTCGTAGGCGCGCGGCCCGTCCGTTACATCCGGTCCGCGGAGACCGGGGGCGCAGGCTCGACCTCGGTCGCGCGGGTGGGCGCCCCGCTGGCCTGGCCGGTACGGACCCCGTCGGCGCCGAACCGGTAGTTCCGGAGCGCGAAGGAGAGCCCGGCCCCGGCCACCCCGATGGCGGCCACGAGGGCGAAGACGGCCTGGTAACCGATGATGTGGTAGTCGGTGAAAGGAAAGAACGCGGGAGGGGGCGCCGGGTTCGGCAGGAAGGCGGTGAACGCGTAGCTCGCCAGGATGGACGTGACGAGGACGGGCCCGAGGGCGCTGCCCAGGGTCCGGAACGTCTGGTTCATGCCGGTCTGGATCCCCATCGTCTTCGGGTCGACGGACAGCACGATGACGTTCGTCATCGCGATCAGGACCGCCACGTTCCCGACCATCATCGGCACCGCGAAGACGGCGATCTCGAGCGTCGTCCGGTTGAACACGACCAGTGCGATAGAGCCCAGGATGATCAGCAGGAAACCGAGGATCATGATCGGCTTCGGGCCGAACCGGCTGATGGCGCGACCGAGGAACGGGCCGAAGACCATCATGCCGATCACGGCCGGGACCAGGATGAGCGCGGCATGGAGCTCGCCCAAATGAAGGCCGGGCGCCGGATACTCGCCCAAGATGATGAGCACGGTGAACAGGAGGAACATCGTCATGCCGACGAGCACCCCGTTCACGTTCGAGACCGCGATGTTCCGCTGCTTGAGCGACTGGAACGAGACCACCGGGCTCGGGGCCCGGGGCTCCCAGTAGAGGAAGAATCCGAAGCACACGGCGGCGAGCAGGAAGAACTCGGGAACGCCCCACGGGAGTCCGTGGAACGTCACGGCGGAGAAGGTTCCCCATCCCCAGTAGGCGCCCTCGGTGATGCCGAGCATCAGGAAGGTGAGGCCGGCGCCGAGGCTGACGATGCCGGGGAAGTCGATCGCTCGGGCGTGCCGGATCTTGGATTCCCGGATGTACACGGCGGCGAGGATGAACACCGTGATGGCGATCGGGATGACGGTGTGGTAGGTCAACTGCCAGCCGTAGGTCTGGGCGATCCAGCCGCCGCCGACGAGACCGGCCGCGGCGCCCGCCGCGAACATCCCCGACAGGACTCCTTGGGCCGTGCCAACTCGGGCCGGCGGAAACACTTCGGGCAGCATGGCGAAGCCGAGCGGGAACATCGCGAGTCCCACCCCTTGGATGGCCCGTACCGTGATCAGGCCGTAGATCTGGTCCGGTCGGCTCAGGCCGAAGGCGCCGCCGATCTGGGGTGTAAAGCCGGCCACGCTGACCGCGACGGCGTAGACGCCCATCGCGACCAGGAGCATCCGCCTCTTCCCGTACAGGTCGCCGAGCTTGCCGAAGATCGGCGTCACCACGACGCCGACCAGCAGGTAGGCGGAGAGGATCCAGGCGATCGTGCTCGCATCGGTGACGTGGAAGAACGATTCGAAGTTGCTGAACGCCGGGAGCACCATCGTCTCCACATAGGTGACCATGATGGCCATCGCGGCCAGGATGAGGAGCACGTTCCGCCCGTAGCGGGTATCGTACTGCGGGGCCGGAGCCGGAGCGCTCACGACGACCTCCCCGTACCATCCGTGGCCGGGTCCAGTCGGCGTTGCAGCTCCTCGAATACCCTGACCGTGGTGGAGATGTCCGCCGCCGGCAAGCCCGCCGCCGCCTCGTTGAGGAGGCGGCCGATCCGGGCCCACACCCGCGCCTCGACCTTGCGCCCTTTCGGTGTGAGCGCGAGTACCACCGCGCGGTGGTCCCTCTCGGAGCGGTGCCGGGACACGAGCCCGGCCGCTTCCAACTGGTCCACGTTCGCACAGACCGTGGGGGTGGAGACGGAAAGGTGCCGGGCGACGGTGCTCAGCGAGGCGGATTGGAGACTGGAGACGACGTGCAGCGCCCAGAACTGCCCGGTCGAGATCCCCTCGCTCTCGAGCGACGGCTGGAGACGATGGACGACGGATTTCATCATCGCGTGGACAACGTTCACCAGTTGCTCGGGGGCGGAACGGACGGGTTCGTGCGGGGCCAACAGAGCAGTAGCGACCATGAGGTTTCCTAAGGATTAGACTATCTAATAATTAGGATATATAACCAATTTTGGTGGCCCGCGGGTTAGCGTCTCACGGGAGGGCGTATCGGGCCAGCGTGACCACGTCGGCGAAGGGCAACGCCAGCCGGCGCGCGCGGGCCTTTCCGTCCCAGCGGGCCTCGATGGCGCCGTCGGGAAATTCCGGAAGGTCGCCCGCATTCCGAGATTCGAGGGAGGTGGGCAGTCCCCGGCGGGCGCACTCGCCGACCAGGATGAGGGCGCCGACGGGCCCGGACGTTACCGTGAGCACGTCTTCGGAGCCCCCCGTGCGCTGCTCGATGCGCGCCGTTTCGTCGTTGTAGTAGGCGAGGCGAGAGGCGGCTTCAGTCCGGGCCCGGGCTGCCGTCCCGCCTCGGCTATGTCGGGACCGGTTTGGCGGCAGGGACGGAGGCACGGGTCTCCACTCCACGCCCTGTTCGGCGCCGAGGAACCTCTCCAGCAGTCCCGCGTCGATCGGGAGCGGGACTGGTTCCGGCGTCAGGACGCCCCCCTCCGATCGCGCCACAGCAGACAATCCGGGCGCACCACGCAAGGGCCGCAGACGCTCATGTCCCGTTCCTTCGGACAATCTCCCGAGATGCCGGTGTGGCAGAGCACAAAGTCATACTTGATGGGGTCGACGGGATCGACGCTCCGGAGCGCGGCCGTGACCTCTTCGACCGTGGTCCAGTTCCGGGTTCGCCGCTGGGTCAACCCCAGATGATAGGCGATCCAGTGCACATGCAGATCGAGCGGGATCCGGAGCTCGGAAGAGGGAACGCCGGGCCACACTCCGAGGTCCGGGAAACCGGTTCGGCTCATCCAACGTACGTAGAGCGTGAGTCGCTTGCAAGGGCTGTGCGAGCCCTCAGCCGGTGTCGGGAACAGCGCCCGATATCCCCGCGGAGCTTTGTCGCCCGCGCCGGCCGGTCCGCGCAGCGCCCGCGAAAGCCGGTCCAACCCCGTGGCGAAGCCGCCGTCTTCTAAGCCACTTCGGAAGACCTCCCCCAGGGAGCCATGCTCCCGGCGCGCCGCCGCCACCTGTCCGGCCAGGTAGGCGAGCTGGTCTCCGCGGATCCAGCGGTGTTTGAAGGACTTGAGCGCCGGCCGGGCCCGGGCGGCTCCTCCCGGCTCCGAGAGCGCCTCGAAGTCGTGGCCGGTCCGGCGCGCCAGGTCGGCGAAGGCTCCCCGAATCGCGGTGACGTTCCCGATGGCGAGCGTGGCAGCGAATATTCCGGCCACCTCCGCCGACGCCGGGTTGCTGGCCAAGGGGCGGATGCAGGAAAGGGGGTCTTGGGCGAGCGACCGTTCGAAGGGAAATTGCCGGTAGAGGGACTCCAAGTGGGCAGGAAATTCGGGCGTCGGACGGTGGATCGGACTCACGGCGCGGCCACGAGGTCACCTATCCCTTTACCGTTGCTCGCCGGAAATTGGAGCCGCCGCGCGGGCGGGTGAGGCCCTCTCCCGGTGTGCCCGGTAGCGTCATGCATGTGCTCGTGGCGTACGCGACCAACCGACGTTTCTCATCGGTGATCCGGCACTCGAGGAGTCCCATCATCCGCCCCTTGCGCAGGATTCTCCCCCGGGCCGTGAGGGCGCCGGACCAGAAGGGCCGGAGAAAGTTCACCTTGAGTTCGATCGTCGTGAACGAGTCCGTGGGCGAGATGAGACCCACGTACGCCATCCCCATGGCCGCGTCGGCGATGTCGCAGAGGATTCCTCCGTGGAGGGTTCCCATCGGGTTCGCATGTCGAGGCCCGGCGCGCAGCACAATCTTGGCGCGCCCCCTGCCGATCTCCTCCAGGCGGAACCCGATGAGCCGGGCCACGGGGGGAGACCATCCCTCCGCCAGGCGCTTTCGGATCTGTTCGACGTTTCCCACCGGCGGAGCGGGCTCCATGGTGGGGTCGGGGGATTTGACCGTCATAAGTCCCGTCCCCCATCGCGGTAAGTATTCTCTGGCGCTCCGCGTGACCGATGCCCGGCACGGGAGAGACCCTCGTCGAAGGCGTGGACCGGGGGTGGCTCGACGCGGCGGCCCGGGTCGATCCGGTCGCCCACGTGTGGGCGGTCTGGGATCTCGACCATGCACCCGGTCGCTTCCGAATCGCCTCGCTCCTTCGCGACGGATGCACCGTCGGCTACCTCCTCATATGGTACGGCGGCGGGGCTCCCCGGGCACACTGGGTCAGCTCCGATCCGGCCGATGGTCTGTTGGCCGTGGGCCTTCCGCTGCCTCCCGTGGTGGCGATCGTCCCCGAGCGGGTGGCCGCGGCGGTGAGCGAGCGACTCCATTCGACGCAGACTTACCCGGTCGATGTCCTCGTGTGCAGCGGACGGACGCTGACCGCCCCCGACCCGCGCGTCCGGCGACTTCGACCGGCCGACGCGCCGATCCTGGCCGAATTACTGGTGCGGAATCCGGGCGCGGAAACTCGGGCGTACATCGGACTCGACCTGGGACGTGTCCCGGTGTGGGGAGGGTTCGAAGCGGACCGCCTCGTCGCGGTGGCGCGAATCGCCGTCGAGCTTCCCGCAGTGTGGGTTGTGGACGGCGTCTTCACGGACCCCGGCTTTCGGGGACGGGGACTGGGTCGAGAGGTCACCGCGGCGGCGACCGCCGAGGCCTTGGCGACCGGTGCGCGGGCGGCGTTGTACGTCCGCGTCGACAACGCGGCCGCCCAAACCATCTACCGCGAGGTTGGATTCGAACGCGTCGACCGAAGGATCTGGGTCGATGCGGGCGCCGACGTGACCCCCTAGAACCACCATTTTGACCCCTCCGGACTCTCGGAGGAGCATCGCGATGTCGACGAACACTGAGGTCGCACAGATCTTCTACGCGATCGCGGACCTGCTCGACCTTCAGGGCGAACGGTTCAAACCGGAGGCGTACCGGCGGGCGGCTCGGTCCATCGAGTCCCTCGGGGA
>JBARJD010000036.1:0-3578 GCA_049800095.1 Thermoplasmata archaeon
GTACTACCGAGCCGAGCGGTCTACTCCGTCGAGGAGGCCGAGGCGGCCGCGGAAACGCTGGGCCTCCCGGTGATGATCCGAGTCGCGTACACCCTCGGAGGAAAGGGCGGCGGAGCGGCATGGGACCGGGCCGGCGTGCGAGAGATCGCCGAGCGGGGCCTCCGACTGAGCCCGGTCGGTCAGATTCTCCTCGAGCGATACGTCGGGGACTTCAAGCAGATCGAGTACGAAATCGTTCGCGACCGGAAGGGGAACACCCTCACGGTATGCAACATGGAAAACGTGCTGGCGATGCGCGTGCACACCGGCGACAACGTCGTCGTCGCGCCCTCGCAGACCCTCAACGACTCCGAGTACCAGCTCCTGCGCCAGGCGGCCCTCCGAGCCGCCTCGGAGGTGGGGATCGTCGGCGAGTGCAACATTCAGTTCGCCCTCAACCCGAAGAACGAAGAGTACTACGCGATCGAGATCAATGCCCGCCTCTCTCGGTCCAGCGCCCTCGCGAGCAAGGCGACCGGCTACCCGCTGGCCTACGTCGCGGCGAAGCTCGCGCTCGGGTACACGCTCCCGGAGCTCAAGAATCGGATCACCGGTGTCACGACGGCCTGCTTCGAACCCGCCCTCGATTACCTCGTCGTGAAGCTCCCCCGCTGGGATCTCGACAAATTCGCCCGGGCCGACCGACGTCTCGGGCCCTCCATGAAATCCGTCGGCGAGGTGATGGGGATCGGCGCCAACTTCCCCGAGGCGCTCCAAAAGGCGGTCCGGATGAGCGACCCGAATGCCGACCTCGTGCCACCGGAGGTGGTGAGACCCCTGTCCGAGATCGAACCCGAACTTCGTCACGCCGGACCGGAGATCCTCTTCCGGGTGCTGGAGGCCTTGGAGGCCGGCGCGTCCACCGACCGGATCGCCCGACTCTCGGCTATCGATCCCTGGTTCGTGAACGAACTCGCCGGAATCGTTCGGGCGACCGCGGCCTTGCGGCGGGTGCGGGGCCACCCCCTTCCGGGCCCTTTGGTGCAGGAAGCGAAGGAGCTCGGATTTTCGGACCGCGCGATCGGCCACGCGACACACCATACCGAGATGGCCGTCCGGAACCGTCGTATCCATCTCGGCATCCGACCGCACGTCCGCATGATCGACACATTGGCCGGCGAGTGGCCGGCGCGGACGAACTATCTCTACCTGACCTATCGAGCCGACGCGGACGACGTCGTGCCGTCTCCACCAGGGAGCGTGCTGGTTCTGGGCGCCGGGCCGTACCGTATCGGTTCGAGCGTCGAGTTCGATTGGTCGACGACGAACCTGGTCGCGGGCCTAAAGGCCTCGGGAATCCCATCGGTAACGATCCTCAACTCGAATCCCGAGACGGTCTCGACCGACTACGACCGGTCCGACCGGCTCTACTTCGAGGAGATCACCCTGGAACGGGTACAGGACCTATTCGACCTCGAGCGATTCCGCGGCGTCGTCACGTGTGTGGGAAGCCAGCTGGCCCAGAACCTGACGCCGGGACTCAAGCGGTCGGGCCTTCCGGTTCTGGGAACCTCGCCCGATGCGATCGAGAACGCGGAGGATCGCTCCCAGTTCGCCCGGCTGCTCGAGCGGCTCGGAATCCCACAGCCCGCGTGGAGAGCCTTCACCACCTTGGAGGAAGCCTCCGCCTTCGCCGACGACGTCGGCTATCCGGTCCTCGTCCGCCCGTCGTTCGTGCTCAGCGGCCAAGCGATGCGCGTCATCTGGGGGCGGCCAGACCTTTCCCGCTTCCTCGACGAGGCGGTTCGGATCTCTCGCGAGCACCCCGTCGTGGTGACGAAGTTCGTCCAAGGCGCCGACGAGCTCGAGCTCGACGCGATCGCGGATGGGGAGCAGGTCCTGGTGGCCGGTGTGCTGGAGCACGTCGAACGGGCGGGGGTTCACTCGGGTGACGCGATCTTCTCGATCCCGCCGCGGCGCACTCCGGTCGCGGTCCAGGAGGAGCTGGTCCATGCCGCCGAGCAGATCGCCCGCTCGCTCCGAATCCGGGGACCCTTCAACATCCAGTACCTCGTCAAGGACGGACAGTTCCAGATCATCGAGCTCAATCTCCGGGCCAGCCGCTCGCTCCCCTTCCTGTCGAAGTTCACCGGCCTACCCCTCATCGAAGAGGCGGCGCGAGCCCTCCTGGGAGGGCGGCTCCAGCAGACGGGCTGGTCGCCGCCCCCGTCGGGCCGGTGGGGAGTAAAGGTGCCCCAATTCTCCTTCCTGCAACTCGTGGGCGCGGACCCGCTCCTCGGTGTTGAGATGCAATCGACCGGAGAGGTCGCCTGTTTCGGAACGAACTTCCCGGATGCGTTGATGCGCGGACTGTTCGCCGCCGGCTGGGTCGCTCCCCGGGCCGGTGGACGGGCCTTCGTCTCCGTGGGGGGTCCGGCCCTGAAGGCGGAGATGCTTCCCTCGGTGGAACGACTGGCGGCGCTGGGATTCGGCCTGGCCGCCACGGAGGACACCGGGGCCTACCTCTCCCAGGCCGGATTTCCGGACGTGAAGGTCCTCTACAAGGTAAGCGAGCCGGATCGCCACCCCAACATCCTCGAAGCGCTGGCCGACCAGCAGGTCTCGATCGTGCTGAACGTGCCGGTGTCGCTCTCCCAAGAGAAGCTCGAACGCATGCTCGAGGACGAGTACGTCCTGCGGCGTCGGGCGGTCGAGCTCGGGATCCCGTTGTTCACGAGCCTCGAGGTGTTTCAGGCGTACGTGGAGGGACTTGCGTGGATGAAGGACCATGCCCTGTCGGTCCAACCGGCCTATGGCCCCGGAGGCGCGCCCCCGGGCCCTGCGCCGACGGCGAGCCTCGGCGTTCGCCTTCCGATCACCACGCCGGGACGATCGGGCTAGAACGTCCGGTCAGTCCGGTTCGGGGTTGGCGGGCGGGCGCGCCGGCTGCATCGGGAACTTCGAGACGGAGTACTCGGGCACCAGCGTGCTGGTGTCGACGACCTCCGGGAGCCCGCGGATCTTCTCCGTGACGAACTGGAGGACCTGGCGCTTTCGAGTGCCGGCCTCCTTGAACTCTAGGACGACGAAGACGTCCCAATCTCCGGTGAGGAGGTGAAGCTCTCGGACCTCGGGGTAGGCGAGGACGAGGTCCTTGATCCGGTCCAGGTCGCCGCCTCGGACCTTGACGTACGTGAACGCACGGAGCCGGAACATCTCGGTCGGCATCATGTCGCAGAGCCGCTCTTCCGTGAATGACGGGACCCCCTCGAGTCGCTGGCCCGTCGGACCAATCAAGACCGGGAACTTCTCCACCCCACGCAGGTGCTCCGCGACGAGCTTCCCGAACATGCCCGCTTTCCCGACGTCGACGACTCGGATCCGGAATCCCCGCCGCGCCGCCGTCTCCTCGGCCATCGCGAGGCAGTGGGCCTGGTCGTCGGAGAGGAAGTAGGCCTCCTCGGCAATGCCCGCGCCCTCGTCGCCTCCGACGCTCGCGGAACCGCTGTCGCCGGTCTCGGGGTTGACGGCCACTCGGGTGGCCGAGGGCCGGTAGAAGTTGGTGATGGCCTTCTTGCTCTGGACGAACAGCGTGAGCT
>JBARJD010000037.1:0-3818 GCA_049800095.1 Thermoplasmata archaeon
CGACGTCCTCGACCAAGAATCCGACCGCCGGGCCCGTCGTGAAAAAGAGATGGTCCCGGTCCGCCGGTGGGAACACCTCTACGCACGAGGAGTCCGGGAGGTCTAGGCGGACAAAATCCCGTGCATCGACTCCGATCGGCAGTCCCAGCGTCTGTTCGAAAAACTCGACCGTCTCGCGAAACCGGTTCGTTCGGGTCCCAATCCAATCGAGTCCGAGAACCTCCATGGCTACGCCGCCGACGAGTCGAGGCTGCGCCACAGATAGTACGCCGCGTGCGACCGATATGGCGCCCACCGGCGGGCATGACGCTCGACGGTGCTCTCCGCCGGCAGCGCACGGTATCCCCACGCCTTTCCCACGGCCTTCCGGACCCCGAGGTCACCCGAGGGGATCACATCCGGTCGGTGCAGGGAGAAGATCAGGTACATTTGCGCGGTCCAGAGGCCGATCCCCATAACGCTGGTCAGTTCTTCAACGACCTCCGCGTCGGAACGGCGGGAGGTTCTTCGGAGGTCGAGCCGGCCATCGAGAACGTGCGCCGCGAGGTCACGGAGGTAGGGCATTTTCTGCGGCGATACCCCTGCGGCACGCAAGGCCTCCGTTGAAACGGTCTGAAACCAATCCGGTCGAGGGAATCCCGGCCCGCCGTGGGTTGCTCGCAGCCGGCGGAGGATCGAGGCGCCCGCGGCTCCGGAGATCTGCTGGAACAGTATCGATTGGGCAAGGGTTGGGAAACCTGCGCCCCGAGAGGGCAGCTCGGTGGGGCCCCCTCGTCAGATGAGTTCTGCGAGGACCGGGTCGGAACGCGACAAGTACCGCGCAATCTCCTTCGCAGTCCGTCGGGCGGGTCCCGGCACGGGCGTCCCAGGGCACGGCAAGAATAACGACAGCGCCCAGGTTTCCGACCATCGATCCGGTCGGACCTTTCACCCGAACCCCCCGGTTGGATTAAGGGGAAGGTCCTGATTCGCTCCTGCATGCGGGCGGCGGTCCTCACCACTTGGGGTGCCCCGCTCGCGCTCCAAGAGATGGACGCTCCAAGACCCGGACCGGGTGAACTGCTCGCGCGGATCCGAGTCTCGGGAGTGTGCCACAGCGATGTGCACCAATGGAAGGGCGACTGGCCCGGAGAACGGGCTCTGATGGAGTCCAAGGGGGTCCGTGTGATTGGCCATGAGGGCGTGGGCATCGTCGAGTCGGTCGGCCCGGGCGTCACGCGGTTCGTGGTCGGGGACCGAGTCGGGGTCCCCTGGATGAATTCGTGGTGCGGCGGGTGCGAGGTCTGCCTCACGGGATACGCCCAATGGTGTCCGAATGCGGAGACGACCTCGGTTACCGTCAACGGGACCTTCGCCGAACTGGCGACCGTCTCCGAACGGGCGGCGGTCTCAATCCCCACCGCGATTCCGGACGACGAGGCAGCGCCACTGATGTGCGCCGGCGTGACCGCGTACGGTGCGGTACGGCGCTTGGTCACGGAACTTCGTATCCCGCCGGGCAAGATCGTCGCAATCGTCGGCGCGGCCGGTGGATTGGGCCACTACGCCGTTCAGATCGCCGAGGCCCTCGGCTACCGGGTGGCCGGTATCGATGTTGGGGAGAACCGGGTGCGATTCGTTCGGGAACTCGGCGCAGAGTGGGCCCTTGACGCGAAGGAGGCCCGAGAGACGATACGCAACCTTGGAGGCGCCGACGCGGCCATCGTCTTCACACCGAAACTCGCGGGGTACGAACTGGCCCTCAAGCTGACCCGCCTCGTCGGCGGCGTGGTGGCCGTCGGGATCCCGGATCCGAAGGAGGGACCTCTGCCGATCACCCCTTCCGCCCTAATCAGCCACGGTACCCGAATTGTTCCGGCGAATGTCGGAGTGACGCACGAGTTTGACGAGCTCTTCCGGCTCTATGGCACGGGTCGGGTAAAGGGACACCTCGCGCGCCGAGGAACGCTTTCCGACCTGACGACCATCCTTTTGGAGATGGCCGATGCGAAGTACTTAGCCCGCGCCATCGTCACCATCTGAAGCCCTTAGTCTGGCCAGTCGGGTCGACAGCGGAGGGGAGAGGACGAGACGCCGGGACTTAGCCGGACGCCAGCGCCCCCGGTGGGACCGGGCCCGTCGCGCGGGGAACCAACGGCGTGTACTTCTTCCATAGGTGGCGAAGGAACCAGAACGCCGCGAGATCGGCGACGATCGTTACCGGAATCGGAAGCTCGGCGACGAACCCGATGAAGCCGATGACGGCAAGGACCCCGGCGGCGAGCGCCACGAGCTGCCGCTCGTTTTCGACGGTCCCGATCGCGCGCACCACCAGGAATCCGAGACAGAACTCGTAGGCCACGATCACCAGGATGGTCAGGGCAGGAGGCACCTTCCAGTATCCGAGAAAACTCTCGAATAGCAATATCGGCGGAAAGAACGCGACTCCTATCAGGGCGGCCCGGAACGGCGTGACGCGGGGAGGACCCGATCTAGTCGGCAGGAGATTCGCCGGCGCACGGAACGCGGCCAGGACGAGCAGTCCGATCACCACTAGGCTACCGAAGAAGATCGGCCAACCCATCCAGTAGTGATAGATCGCGCGGACGACGATCATCAGAACCGGGATGTCGATGGCCCAGACCACGAACGCCCACCTTACACCCGTCGTTCCTACGAGGCTCTTCCCCCGAGTCTTGGGCAATGCGAGTCCGAGCAGTAGGATGGGGAGGGAGATGCTGAAGATGATGTGGACGAACAGGATGCCGGCGGTCCACACCCAGTTTACCCCCAGCCAATGGCCGTAGAATCCCTCGGCCCCGACGGGGCCGGCTCGGGAATAGAACAGAGTCTCGAGCGCAATCCCTTCCTCTAGGATTCCGTAAGCAGCACCGAGGAGGAGGACCGACCCCCAGCCTTTGTTCCACCGGATCATCGCCTCCCGGATGAGCAAGACACCTGGGAGGTACAGACCCAGGTTGCCGGCGAGCTGTAGAAAGAAGAGCACGACGCCGAGGGGGGGCGCGGCCAGCACGGTGCTCAACGCACTCGAGGACGATAGGTATTCGGGAATGCCGGGACTCAGCAGCGCAAGGCAGAGAATCGGGTGTCGGCTCAGGAATGCCTTCACCGCGACCCAGGGGGAGGCCCGCGGGTCTGGATTGACTCGGTCCTCGCGCTTGGAAAGCGGAGGCGCGGGTTGTGGAGGAGACAGGGGCGTGGCCATCGGGGTCCGCGCACTATCTGCGGCTCCCAGTAGATGAACCCGGCCATCGTTTCTTCAGAGCGCCCTTGCAAGGACCCCGTCTGGCCGCACCGGCCCCAATAGGGGCCAGTCTTCCGGGCCGTCACATGCGGGTCCGGAGGGACACGATCTCGCCCCACGAGTATATAAGTCGTCAGACGAACGGCGGACAACTGCATTCATCGATAGAAGAAGAGGCTCGGTGGAAACGTCAGCTTCAAATACTTCAGTTTGCCAAAGGGGGTTGGTTCCGTGATGGACGAAGCCACAGGAGGAGAAGATGATCTTCGACCTTGTCGCGAAGGCCACGCTCAACGAGCGGTACGGCCCGCGGTCGAAGCCCCTGCGGCCTTTCCGGGACTACGCTGAGCTCGAGAGTCGCGGGGAGGACCCCCGATCCCTCCGGGCGCAGGGACTCCTAAGCGTGCGGAAGGCGACCCGCCGGGCTCCAATCGTGCTGAACAAGCCGATCGGACGGGCGGATGCCCCCACCCGTCGGGAACTCCCAACCGCCGTTCTGGACTGAGCGGGCGTAGTGTGGGCCCTTCCGTCGGAAGGGCCGGAAGACTGGAGAGGCGGCGAGGCAACGACTGTG
>JBARJD010000038.1:0-17951 GCA_049800095.1 Thermoplasmata archaeon
AACTAGTCCCCGCGCCCCTGGCCCGGCAAGTGGCCCGGGGCGCGGGCGTGCCGGAGTCGTTGGTGACGCGGGTCCTGCGCGAGACGCCCCAGCGGTTGCTCCGGCGGTGCGGGAAGGACTGACCGCCCGGATCTCACGCTCGGCCCCCCGGCGCGGGTTCGCGTCGGGCCTCGAGGACCAGATGCAGTGGGATCTGCTCGACCCATTCCGGTTCCATCCGACCACTGGCGAATCCCGGCCGTGGGGAGGGCTCGTCGGCATCGACGATGACAAAGCCGGCCGAGCGAAGCTGCTTCACGTACCACGATAGCGGCCGGTGATATCCCACGGTCCGTACCTGGCGGCCGTTCGGAAGCGGCCACGCGTAGATGTCCGAGTGCGGTTCCCGGTATCCGGCAACCTTGCGGAAGACCGTGGGCGGGCTCGCGGAATCGTCCAGCACGTAGGAGGATCGGGTATCGACGTCAAAGCAAGGGTGGCAGATCGAGAACACGAAGCGACCTCCGGCCACCAGCACGCGTCCCATCTCCCGTAGGGCGCCGGCGGCATTGTCGATATCCACCAGGGACATATTCGACACTCCCAAGTCGAAGGTTTCGTCCCGGAGCATCGTCAGCTGGGCCGCATCCGTCTCATGATAGACCACCCCGAGCGGCTCTTTCGCCTCCCGTGCCCGGGCTCGCTCGACGAGCTCGGCGGAACGGTCGACTCCGACCACGACGGCGCCGGCCCGGGCCAACCGCCGGGAGATGTACCCGTTCCCGCAGCCGAGGTCCAGGATGCGTGTTCCCGGGGCAACGGACCCGACCCGTGCGAACAGTCCCGGATCGATCAGGGTTCGGTGCCACAGATCCCCCGTGTCTCCCTGCCGCTCGTCGTACCACGCGCCGAATCCATCGGCCTCTCCTCGTTCCGGCATCCCCCGCTCTTCTCGCTCCCGCTCCGGTCCGGAGCCTCGGGAATGCGGTTGCCGGGATTCGAACCCGGGTAGGTAGCTTGGGAAGCTACCGTCCTAACCGCTAGACCACAACCGCGTTCCCGGCGGTTCAAGGGTCGGTACCTATCATGTTTTGGGCGGCGCCACGGACCGGCCCGGATCAAAGGAGCATGCCGACCGACTCCGACGAGATGGAAGGGGTGACGCCCAACAAGTCCGCATTCGTGAGTCGACGAGCGCTCTCGTGCGAAAGGAAGCCGCCTTCCGTGAGGAGGCGACGTCCCTTGGGCAGATTGTTCACGGACAGCGCCACGAGCACCCGCGCCCGCTCCCGGGTCACCAGGAGCGTGATGCTTAGGATGTTGACTCGCCCCTTCGCCAAGACGTCGAGCGCTTGGAGGAGACTCCCGGGTCGGTCCTCCAGGGAGATGGCGATGAGTTCCCTCGTCTCGATGGGGAACTCGGCGTCCCGCAGAACCTCTAGCGCATGGACGGGGTCGCTCACGACCAGCCGGACATGCCCCTGTGCCCGCGTCGAATCGACGGAGACCGCCGCGATGTTGATCCGTTCCTGGGCGAGCCGGCGCAGAACCCCCGCCAGCTGCCCCGGGCGATTCGGGAGCCGGAGCGAAAGTTCCTGAATCGGCACCTCGAACCACTCGGCCCGCCCCAACGAGCCCGGAGCTAAAGGCTAGCCCCGGAACGGGTGTTGCGAGGCGCCGAGCGGACGCGCGTATTTATACAGGAACAAGGAGTAAATTCACGATGCCCAAGGGCCGTCAGGCCGGGGCGAGTCCAGGGCCAATGGGGGTTTCCGTTCGTCACCGTGCGCAACGTGCTCGCTATCGACGGCTCCGTACGAACCGTCGGGGGCTCGTGGCCGTCGTCGGAACGCTGCTTTCCCTGCTCGTGTTCCTCTCCTTGTTCGGAACCTTCCTTACGTTCTATCTCCCTTTATGGATGGCCGACGACGAGGCCAACTTCACGGCCGGTGTCTCCACGTCCTTGGCGGAGCTCCAGTCCAACATGCAGCTCCAAGCCGAGACAGGCAATCCGCCGGTGCTGTCCACGCCGTTCACGATGAGTTCCGACTCCGTGCCGCTCCTCTCCGTGCCGACGACCGGCACGCTGGCGTTCTTGCCTCGGACCCCGGGGGCATCGGTCAGCCTATCGATCCCGAACTTCCTGACTGCTAACACCCCCTACAAGCAGACCTTCGGCGGAAGCCTCGGCACGATGCTCATCACCCTGCCGAACCGGTACTATTCGCCCGAAACCTTCCAACTGGAGGACGGGGCGATCATCCAATCGGAAGGGGATACGAACCAGCTGATCTCCTTCCCGCCGATCTTCATCCTCCAGAAGATCGGCACCTCGCTCAGCCTCACGATGATGCTGACCCAGATGTACGGGAACGCCACCCGTCTCACATCTCCGGGTACCATCGAGGTCTACTCGGAGCTCCTCGGGGCTACCCAGACACTCAAGAACAACAACACCGGAGCCGTGGCCTCTCTGTTCCTGAACGTGACGACCCACTACCCGTGCGCTTGGTCCACCTTCTTCACGCAGAGCCGTACCGTCGGCAACGTGAGCGCCGCTCAGATGACCGTGACGTACTCGGCCGGCTACACGCCCTGCACGGCGACGTCCGGACAGGCCAAGACCATCAACGTCCTCATCACGAACATCGCGACCGTGACCCTCATCCTCGCTAACTTCCAACTCTCCGCGGGCATTGGAGTGGTCTGACCGTGGCGAGCCTCGCGTCGTACCGAGTCAAGATTCCCCGCAGCGCCCAGGGCGACAAGCCCGCCGGGTCGCCCGACTCCGAAGAGGCGGGGGTGCCCGAAGCGGGCAAGCAGGAAGTAGATCTTCCCGGGACGTTCATTACCGCCATGCCGGCCCTCCCCGAAGAGGGGGCGAAGGTCATCGAGATTCGCCCCGTGAATCCGCCCTACACGTACTCCCGGGTGACGTACAACGACCGGACGAAGGAGTACATCTACGAGGCCATCGAACCCCAGCTTTCCACCCATGAACGAGAGCTGCTCGAGCATCTCAAAGACTCGATGGGCAAGATCATCGGCGCGGAGGTCGCTACCCTCAGTTCCGGCGACAAGAAGGCCTACCTCCGTGGGGTCGTCGAGGAGTTCCTCAAGACCCGGGGGATCCAGACGAGCCCGCTGTCGACCGAGCGGCTGGTCTATTACATCCAACGCGACTTCGTCGGCTACGGCCCCGTCGACACGCTGATCCTCGACCCCTTCATCGAGGACATCTCCTGCGACGGCGTCGAGGTGCCGCTCTTCGTGTTTCACGGCAAGTTCGAGTCGGTCAAGACCAACATCATGTTTCCGGACGAGGACCAGTTGAACTCGTTCATCGTCCAGTTGGGCCAGCGCTGCTCCAAATCGGTCTCCGTCTCGAGCCCGATCCTCGACGGCACGACGCCGGAGGGCCACCGCGTGCAGGCCAGCTACGCTCGCGAGGTCACCACCCGGGGCGGTACCTTCACCATACGACGCTTCAAGGAACGACCCTGGACCCCCGTGGACCTGGTCGTAGCCGGTAGCGCGAACGAGGAGATGGTGGCCTACTTCTGGCTCGCGGCCGAACAGGGCGAATCGATGATGATCTGCGGCGGCCCCGCCGCCGGCAAGACGAGCACCCTCAACGCCATCGCGCTGTTCATTCCACCCACGGCGAAGATCGTATCGATCGAGGATACGCGTGAGGTCAACCTGCCCCACGAGAATTGGATCCCGGGGGCCACCCGCAGCGGTACCGGTGACCGCGGCGCGGACGGCAAGGCGGCCGGTGAGGTCGATATGTTCGACCTCGTCCGGGCGGCGCTGCGGCAACGGCCGAACTACATTATCGTGGGGGAAGTGCGCGGGAAGGAAACGTACACGATGTTCCAGGCCATGGCCACCGGTCACACGACCTACTCCACCATGCACGCCGACAGCGTGAAGTCCATGGTCAACCGACTCGAGAACCCGCCGATCAATACGCCCCGAATCTTGCTGTCGGCACTGAACAACGTCGTCATCCAGATCCAGGCGCGCACGGAGAAGGGCGTCGTGCGCCGGCTGAAACAAGTGCTCGAGATCGTGGGATTCGAACCCGAAACGAACGAGCTCATCACCAACACCGTCTACGAATGGGACCCCGCGACCGACAAGTTCCTGTTCAAGGGCCACTCGTTCCTGTTCGACAAAATCATGGAACTCAAGAACTACACCCACGAGGAGATGGAGGCCGAGTTCCAGCGCCGCGTCATGGTCGTGAAGTACCTCGTCCAGCAGAAGATGGACGACTACCGGGCGCTCTGGAAGATGGTCACCGACTACTACAAGGACCCGAACTCCGTGATGCAGAAGATCCAACCCGGGGGACCGGTGGAGGTGGCCAGCTGATGCCCGCGACCGACACCGCCTCTCCGGCCGCCCGCATCCGGTCGGCTCGGTCCCGAGGAACCTCCGCGGACGATGCGTTCGAGACGCGTACGGTTCGCGTCAAGCGCGGCGAGCAGCCCTCCCGCGCACCGCTCACCCCGTTCCAGCAGTGGGCCTGGACCCGTTTCAAGGACCGCGTCAAGATGGGACCCGCGGAGGCGATCCTCGAGGACAACCTCCTCAAGGCGCATATGCGACTGCGCGCCGAGGAATACCTCGCCGTGGTGATGGCGGTCACCTTCCTCGTCGCGGCCGCCCTGAGCGTCGCGGGCCTCGTGCTCGGCGTCCTGATCTACCTCTCGGGTACCGGCATCGGGAACCTGATCTTCGCCGTCCTCGTCGCCGTGATGATCCCGGTCGGGGGTACCGGCCTGACCAACCTGCTCCTGAAGTCCACCCCCTCCTCAACCGCGAAGAGCCGCGGCGCGGAGATCGATCGCAAGATCGGACCCGCAATGAGCTTCGTGAGTGCCATGGCATCGGCCGATGTGAACATCGACCAGATCTTCCGGGATCTGGCCCAGGAGAAGATCTACGGAGCCGTGGCCGACGAGGCGGCGTGGATCACGCGGGACACGGAACTGCTCGGCGTCGATATCCTGAGCGCGGTGCGGGCCGGAGCGAACCGGACCCCCTCGAAGCGATTTCAGGACTTCCTGCAGGGCGTCGTGACGACCGCGACCTCCGGGGGCCAACTGAAGCCGTACTTCCTGCTCAAGGCCGAACAGTACCAGCGAGAGAACAAGCTGGATGTGATGCGTCGAACCGAGACGATGGGCCTCCTCGCCGAGACGTTCGTCACGGTCGTCGTGGCCTTCCCGCTGTTCCTCGTGATCATCATCGCGATCTTCGCGATCATCGGAAACGGCGGCAGCGGTCTGATGGAGATCCTTTGGGGCATCATCGGAGGCATGATCCCGGCCTTCCAGTTCGTCTTCATCCTCTACATGCAAGGTCTCGCTTCGGAGAGTTAAGATGGCAACCGCTACCGCCTCCAGCACCGTGAACGCGCCGCGCTCCCTCAACGCGTCCCTCGACCTGGACATCGAGAAGGAGCGCCCGACGATCGCGCCCGCGCTGCTAGCGCTCTATGTCGGCCTCGGGGTGGGTGCCGTGCTGTTCGTGGTCGGCTTCCTCAACTTCTTCGGCGTCGTGGATATTCCCATCCGGCCGGGGGAACCCTCTGGCGCCAACCCGGCGATCGACTTCTTCGTCCTCGGTACGCTTGCCATCATCGGGCCGTACGGCTTCCTCGCGAGCGCCCACTTCCGCCGCATTAGCCGGATCGAGAGCCGGCTCCCCGACTTCCTCCGCGATGTCGCCGAGGCGGGGCGGTTTGGCATGACCCTCCCGGACGCCATCATCGTGGCGAGCAAGGGGCGCTACGACCTGCTCACGGGCGAGATCAAGAAGATGGCCAGTCAGCTCGAGTGGGGCGTCCCTGTCGCGACGGCGCTCACCCTGTTCAAGGAACGAGTGAACACGCCGCTCGTTAACCGGACCGTCTCGATCATCATCAAGGCGAACGAGGCCGGAGGGAACGTGGCCGACGTGCTATCGATGGTCGCCCGCGACACCCGGGACGTCCAGATCACGACCCAGGAGCGGCAGATCACCATGCTGACCTACCTGACGGTCATCTACATCTCGTTCTACGTGTTCCTCGTGACGATCTACATCATGGCGGCGGTTTTCCTGCCGCAGATGATCACCGCCGGTAACGACATCTCCAACTCCGCCGGAACGAGTGCCGCCGGGGGCGCGGGAACGGCCATTTCGCTCAACTTCACCGCTATCCCCGAGCTGTTCCTCGCGTTCATGGTCGCCGTGATCGTCCACGCGATCGGGGACGGGATCATGTCGGGCGTCATCATCAACGGGCGCATGTCGGAGGGATTCCAGCATGCCACGGTCATGCTGGCCTCCGGCTGGCTGTTCATGCGCTTCGCCGTGCCGAACCTAGTCATCCCGAGCGTGAACGGATAGGAATTCCTCCATGGCGGATGCGAACGTAGAGGACCAGGACTGGAGCGAGACCGAGGCCGCGGCCGTCCCCAGGGGAAAGCAGAAGCCTCAACCCAAGAAGGGATCCACGGGCGGCTTCTCCCCATTCCTCCGGATCGGCGCCCGGATGCGCCGGGGCCGGGAGGAACCGCGCTCGGTCAAGCTGGCCCGGCTCGGCATTTCGGGCCAGGGCGCCGTCGGCGATGTCACGCCCATCCCCCCGCTGGACGACCCGAACCTGACCGAGCTCGAGATCACGCCGATCAAGGAAGGGTTCTGCTACGTCCGGATCACCTTCAACAACCTGTACAACGAGCATCTGTACGAGATCATCGAGCCACCCATCTCCTCCCTCGAGCGAGACCTCCTCGACAAACTTCGGGTGAGCCTGATCAATCAGTTCATGCCGCTTCCCGATGTCGAGAACGACGGTCGACGGCGGGAACTGCGTCGCATGGTGGACGAGCAACTCCAAACCTGGGAGGTCTCCCCCAGTCCCGCGACGAAGGGCCGACTCGTCTACTACCTCGAACGGGACTTCCTCGGGTACGGCGTCGTCGACGTCCCCATGACCGACAGCCAGGTGGAGGACATTTCGTGCGACGGGGTCGGCGTGCCGATCTACATCTACCACCGGGTCTACGGGTCGATCCGGTCGAACGTCAAGTTCACCTCGGCGCTGGAGCTCGACAACTACGTCATCTGGCTCGCCCAGCGGTCGGGGAAGTCCATCTCGGTGGCGAGCCCGGTGCTGGACGCCACCGTGCCGGACGGCTCCCGGCTGCAAGCCACCCTTGGCATGCACGTTACCAAGCGCGGGAGCACTTTCACGGTCCGGCGATTCCGGGACAATCCGTTCACGCCGGTCGACCTGATCAAATTCCGCACGATGAGCCCGGAGATGATGTCCTATCTCTGGATCGCCATCGAGAACGGTCAATCCATGATGGTCTGCGGGGGCACGGCCTCTGGCAAGACCACGACCCTCAATGCGACGCTCCTGTTCATCCCCCCCCAGATGAAGATCGTCTCCATCGAGGATACGCGGGAACTCAACCTACCGCACGAGAACTGGATCCCGGCCTTGACGCGCAGCGGCTTCGGCGCGAAGAACCAGATCACCGGGAAGGCCCCGGGGGAGATCGACATGTTCGACCTGCTGGCGGCCGCGCTCCGGCAACGCCCCCAGTACCTGATGGTCGGTGAGGTCCGAGGCGCCGAGGCGTTCATCGTCTTCCAGGCGATGGCGACGGGGAAGACCTGCTACACGACGTTCCATGCCGAGTCGGTGGCGGCGATGGTCCACCGGATGGAGAACCCCCCGATCTCGCTCCCGCGCTCGCTGGTCAGCGCGCTCAACCTCGTGCTGCTCCAGCGGCAGGTGAAGGTCGGGACCAAGATGACCCGACGCGTGCAGTCGCTAACGGAGATCGTGGGACTGGACCCCGAGACGAACGAGCTCATCACCAACTCGGTCTACTCGTGGAACCCGTCCGACGACACGTTCCTCTACAGCGGCCATTCGTACATCTACGAGCGCGTCGCGGTCTCCAAGAATTGGACCATGAAGGAGATGGAGCGCGAGGTCCGGCGCCGGTCGGAGATGTTGGAGTTTCTCAGGTGGAAGGACTCGCTCTCCACCCGGCAGCAGCCGTTCACCCATCGGGACGTGGGACGCCTGGTCGCCTCGTACTACAAGGACCCCGCGAATGCGGTCGCCGAGGCGCGCGCCGAGCTGGATCGGGCGAAGACCTCCCAGAAGAGCCCGGCCCCGGCGGCGTAAAGCCATCGGTCGGCTCGCCTCCCCTCCGGAGGCCACGTTACGTCCACCGAGCGATCGGAACCGTTCGCCACGTTCACCGGCCCTGGGGAACGCCCCATCGAACTCTGGGCCGAGGATTGCCTCCGGGGCCTTCCGAACCGGGTCGGCGCGGGTCGGGCTGACGTGGTCGTGACCTCGCCGCCGTACAACCGGGGGGTGGCGTACGGGCGCTACGACGACCGACGCCCACGGGCGGAGTACCTGACGTGGATTGGCCGGGTCGCCGACGCGGTCCACGCCGCCCTCGCCCCGGATGGATCGTTCTTCCTGAACGTGGGGGGCTCGCCGACGGACCCGTGGTTGCCGCTGGACGTCGCCCAGGAGGTGCGGCGACGGTTCGTCCTGCAGAACGTCATCCACTGGGTGAAATCGATCGCCATCGAGCGGGCCCTGGCCGGCACGACGGCCCACCTGACCGGCGACATCGCGGTGGGGCACTACAAGCCCGTGCCCTCCCGTCGTTTCCTCCACGGCGCTCAGGAGTACGTGTTCCACTTCACCCACCGGGGCGATGTGGCCCTGGACCGTCTCGCGGTCGGCGTCCCGTACCAGGACAAGAGCAACGTCGCGCGTTGGCGAGGCGGTGGCCGAGACCTCCGCTGCCGGGGGAACACCTGGTTCCTTCCGTACGCCACGATCCGACGCCGCGCGACGGATCGGCCCCACCCGGCCACCTTCCCGCCCGAACTACCCGAACGGTGTTACCGGCTCCACGGCATCGGACGGATCCATCTGGCCGTCGATCCGTTCGTCGGGCTCGGCGCTTCGGCCGTGGCCGCCGCCCGGCTCGGGCTACCGTTCGTCGGCTTCGACCTCGACGAGCAGTACCTCGCCGTCGCGGCCCGGCGCGTCGAGGCGGCGATCTCCGCCCCCCCGGCCCGGACCGCTCGCCTGCGCCGCAAGTCTCATCCCATGCGTGCACGCCTCGGATAACGATGGAAACTCCCTCGCCCGGACCGAGCTCGTCATTTCCGGAGAACTCCGCCCCGGACCCCCCTCCGGAACGGGGGGACCGAGACGTCGTCGCGTACCTCGCCAACGACCTCCTCCCTGCGTTGGGGGACCGGGCGCCGCGCGCGCTGCGGGATGCGGTGCGCCGCGCGATCCGGGAGCGACATCTCGCCCCGTTGCAGCGATTGAGCGGTCGTCATCGGACCGAGTTGCTGCTCGTGATCGAGCAGACCAGCGAGACACGTCGTCGGCCATCGCCGGCGGTCATGGTCCGGTTGACGACCGTGGTCTCCGCGACGCCCGCCGCCCCGGACCTCGTCGAGGTCTCCGCGACACGCCCCGCCCGATAGCGCTCTCCCTCAGGCCCGCTCGAGCGTGGCCGTGAGGCAGTGGGCGCCGCCGAACGCTCCCGTGAGGTTCTCGAGACCGACGCGCACCGATTGAAGTCCGGCCTCACGCGCCTCGGGGGTCCGGGGGAAGAACCGGTCCTCCGCCCGGAGCTCGGTGAACTCCCTCGCCGCCCGCAGATAGAGGCGATGGTAACGACCGGGGTCGTGTTCCGCCACCTGTCGGAGGTTCGTGAGCACGCGCTCTGCATTGCGACCGACGTCGGGCACGACGATCACGCGGTCCCGGATAGTCAGGAAGTTGGTCGCATAGCAGAGTTGTTCGAGCGTCGAGATCGGGACGACCCGGAAGCCGTGGTCGACCTCGAGGTATGGGAGTAAGGTCGTCTCCCGCAGCAGATGGTAGGCCTGGGAATCCCGTACGTACACCTCGACACGAGCCGTCGACAGCATTTCCCGATGCCCGACCGCGATCCCCTCGGCCGGGAAGTTGAGATAGGTGTCCAGGTGCATGTTCACCATCGGGTCGGGTCGGTCCAGGAGCGGGTGTCGGGGTTGGTGAACCACGGCGACCTCGGGGAAGCCGAGGCCTTTCTCCATCAGTTCCCGCACGCCGGTCGCGTTGGAGCGGTCGCCGGTACCGACCAGGGCAAAGTTGCCGGCGGGTAGGAAATCGCCTCCCTCGAACGTCCCTCGCTCGACTTGGGCGATGGGAGGCTCCCCGGAAGCCCGCCAGACGAACGACGTGATCTCGGTCTCGCGACGGCGCTGGGGCTTCGCGAGGCGCCCGACGACGATGCCCCGATCGGTGACGGCTTGCTGGTCCCGCATGAAGAACAGATTGGTCAGCGGGACCCGCAGCGTGGTGTACGACGCAACGGACCGAGAGCCGCGACCGCGCTCGAACCGGAGCGATGGCGCGAGGGCCAGGATCTGGATGAGTTGCTCCCCGTCGAGCTTCTTCACCGTGTCGAGGAAACGGGTCCGGGCTTTCGCGGCCCCGGGCCCCGTGAAGCCGACGGTCTCGACCACCCGGTCCTGGAGCTCCGCCGCCACGTTGGGGTTCCGGCCGGCGGCCTGGAGCAACAGCTGGTCGAGGTCGTCCACGTGGACGCCGAACCCCGACCGGAGCGTGTCGACGAGCTCCTCGTGTTCGCGTCGCGCCCGGGACAGGCTGAAGACACGCTCGTAGAGGCTGGCGTACGGCTCGAGCAGGCCGAAAAACGCCTCCATTCGAGGCGGGCGCACGACGACCCGTCGGAGCGGGTCCCACTCGGCTACGGCTCGGGCCGGAATCTCGTCCCCCTCCGGAAGGAGGGGGGAGGCCCTCTAGTCCTGCATAAAGGCCACGGAACCGGATCGCCCGCTACGGCGGAGCGTCGTCCGACCCCGGCTTGGACCATTCCTTCATCGGGGTCCGACGAACCCCGGCCATCGACGCGAAGGCGTTCTTCGTGCCTTCCTTTGTGGCGTGTCCCGCCGCATGCAGTGCGTCCGCGGTGACCGCGCCGGCACGAGCCGCCCCCGAGGCAATCGCGTTCCCGGCGCTCGTGAGGCCTCCGGCGACCTGCCCCGGCAGCCGGCGCATCTCGCTGCCGATGGACCGGCCGAGCGCAGAGAAGTCGTCCTCGATGTCCTCCATGGCGTACTTGGCTTCCTTGGCCGTCAAGGTGCCCAGCCGGGCGATCTTGTCGTCCAAGTTTTCGAACTCGATCGCGAAGTCGCGGCCAAGGCCGCGCGTCGCGCGCCGAAGTTCCTTCATGTGTTCGCGCAATTGGGCTTGTTGAGGAGTCTCCATGGACCGCTCCGGTCGGTCGTTCGTACGACTCCTTCGGATAAATGTACAGGTTTCCAGTGGCAAGCCCCGGCGCCCGGACGACGTTACCCACCCATTCGTCGGTCGCGCCGTCGCCGTTTCGCGCCCTTCGTTTCGGCGGGGGCGGTCGTCATGACCGGGGTCGGACCGGGCCCCGGTGGGGCGCGTCGGGTCTGTTCCTTCCCACTCGCCCAGCGCACCAGTAATTCAATGCCGAGGCGCTGCGGCTCAGTGATGACGAGTTCACCGCTCAACTGATGGGTCAGTAGACGGGCCGCTTTTTCGTAGTCCGGATTCGCCGACTTGATGAGCACCATCGTGCAGCGGACGGGCTTGATGGACATCAGCTCCTGCGCCCGGCTCAGCGCGTACTCCATCGATTTATCGAGGTTCCCGCTCTTGATTCGTCCGTCCGAATCCGTATACGCTTCGGGGAGGCCGTCCGTGACGAGGAACAACTCCTTTCGGTTCGCGCGGGAGGGCCGGAACAGAAGGAAGGCGGTGCGTAGGGCCTCCCCGGTGTTCGTGAAGGACCCGGGAGGGGTCTCCCAGAGCTGGACGAGGTCGAGGAGCCGTACCTCGTTGTCGAACGCGACCACATCGATCGTCGCGTCCGGGTAACGTCGACGTACCGCCACGTACAGGGCCAGAAGGGCCTTCTTCGCGGCGGGGAGTTTCTCCCCCTCCCCCATGCTGCCGGACTTGTCAAGGGCCAATACCACATGGACGCGTTCGGCGAGGATCTCCCGGAAGACGTAACTCGTGGATTCGTCGATGTGGCGGGAACCGGCCTGTCGCGCGGCGAGGATGGACGACGGAATGTCCAGATGGGCGATCTCGTCGGGGATTCGCAGTCGGGCCTTTTCATAGACGCCGGTCGAGGCGCCGCCCTTGAGGCTCATCCGGACATCCCCCGGCAGCGACCGGCTTTCGGCCTCAAGTACGAGCTTGGCGAAGCGCTCCACGAGCGAGTACGTGATCGTGAGCTGGCCGCCCTTTTCGTTGACGAGACCGCGTTCCGAAAGCTCTCGCCGGAGCCGCTGCTCCTCCGCTTGACGCGCCCACTGGTCCGCCTCCCGTTGCGCCCGCCGCTCTGCCTCCCGGCGCTCTTCGTCCAGCCGGCGCCGCTGAGCCTCGGCGTCCTTCCGTTTCGCTTCGGCCTCCCGGGCCAGCGCCCGCTCCCGTTCGGAGATGTCCCGGGTCACGCTGCTCTCGAGCTCCTCCTGCTGACGGGGGGTGAGCCGCGCCAGGGCTTCGGAGAGTTCCGAAGGGGTCAGGGCGCGGCCGACCGGTAGGAGGGTGGCGATCGGAACGGTGCGCTCCTTCCGGGGCTTTGGTTTGGACTTCGACCCTCGACGGAAAAGCCCCCGGAAGAACGCCGCGATGCGGGCAAAGAATGCCCGAATACGCTCCCAGAGAGTCGGGGGCGGGGGCGGCTGCATCCACGAGGCGGTGGGAAGAAGGAGGGCGTGCGACACGTCCTCCAAGAGTGCTCCGTCGAGGACCGCCCCCAGGTGGATCTGCCGGGCCTCCGCCAGACGCGCCTCGAGCGCCTCCATCTCGCGATTGAGCTCATCGGCCCGGGCCGCGCGATCTAGTTCGAGTTCGTGCGTCCGGCGGTCGTACTCCTCGAGAATCCGAGAAACCCGGGAGGAGGCCTGTCGCTTGAGCAGCTCCCGCAGACGGGCGATCCGTCGGGCGAGTTCGGAGTTCTCCCCAGCTTCCCGGTCCACCAGGGCTCGGACGCCCCCGGGGCCGTGCTCGGCCAGCGCCTCGATGACCGCCGCGCTATCAATGGCAGACAGGAGGTCGTCGCTCTCTACGTCCTCCACGACGTGGGAGCAGTCCGGAAGCGGGACGGCGGCTTCAGCCGGCGGGGGCGTCATCCGTCGGTTCCTCGGCACAACTGAACAGGGAGTACTTCTCCACGAGGCCGAACTCGGCGACGGCAGCGGGCCACGCACCGAGGGCCGGGGGCGGATGCTCCCGTTCCTGGACGTATGTCACGAACGTGTGAAACCGGGGGAACATGTCGGACTTGCCCTTCGCCTCGGTCTGGAGCGGCGCATCCGGGAGCAAGCGGCGGCCCTCTCCAATGAGCCCTTGGGCTTCGTCGTTCTTGGACTTGAGAATGTCCCGGAAATACCGGCACCAGTAGACCTTCGAGCTGTCCTTCAGCGACGTCTCGATGTACTGATCGAGGAACTCCTGGACCCGCTTCGAGTTCTGCTGGAACGAGTCCCCGCTACGCGCCCGTATCCGGCCGCGCATGGCGTGCAGCAGTCCCGCTTTCAGGTCATCGGGCGTAGGGACAGGATGCGACCCCAAGGTCCCGTAGGCCTCCGCGCGGGCGATCACGTCGAGGAGCGTTCGGTTCGACCCCACCTCGCCCATGTCGGGGTCCTCCTCGGACATTCGGAGCCGCCACGCCTCGATCACACGGACCCCAGCGTCGAGGAGGACCTCGGGGACGTATCCGGCCTCGGTCTCCGCTCGGGCCCGGTCGACAATCTGGCGGTTGGCGGAGTGCCGCTTGTTGAAACCGACGTGAAGGCTGGTCAATCGGTCGGAGAGCGGATCGTTGATATTGTCGAGGTCGGAGAGATTCGATGTGCACACCGCCACGAAAAGCGCCGGAAAACTTTCGCGCGATTTAGAGGGGGTCACGGTACCCTCTTGTAACGATTGCAGCAGAACGTTTTGCGTGCCGAGTGGGAGCTTCCCGATCTCGTCGACCAGCAGCAGGCCCCGATTCGCTTGGAGGAGTTTGCCGGGCTCGAGTACGAGGGGGCTCATCGGGTCGCCGATCTCCTCGAGCTTCCGGAGGTTGACGTTGCCCGTTAGGTGGTCGGGAAAGACCTCGCTGGATCCTTGGAGGCGTGCAAACCCGTACCCTTCCCGACGACGGACGCGGACCGCAGGCACCTTGCTCGCATCGACGAGGGCGGGGTCGAAGTTCGCCACCTCGCCGCCGGGGGAGAACCGTCGACGACAGATGGGGCAGGGCGGTTGGCGTTCGGCCGCCTCCTTGCTCACGAGGCTCAGAGGATCGTCCCCGACCGGGCAGCCCTCGACGACCCACAGGTCCTTGGGGAACAGGCCCCAGAGTTCCTTCGCCAGCGAGGTCTTCCCGGCCCCAGAGGGCCCGAAGAACAGCAGGTGCGCGCCGGAGACGAGTGCCGCTACGAGGTCCTCGTACGTCTCCGTGGGCAGAACCGTATGGGGGAACAGGGCCGCCACGGCCTCTGCGTGCGAGAATCCGCGACTCCGCGTCTCGGCGATCCGACGCAGGATTTCTGCCCGGAACAGCTCGTTAGGACTTTGGACGGCGACCCCCTGCGTCCGGAGCTGTGCGCCGGTGGTCCGTGCACCAATGGACGGCGCGGGCCGGGCGGCAGGGGGGGGCACGTCGGCCACGAGGCCGCCGAGCCCGGGCGGCTCTAATTAACTTTGGGGGAGCGAGAGAATCCGACCCGACCGGTCGGCGAAGGACGGTCGGCGCGGCAGGCAAATTTAAGTAGGAATCCCCAGTGGGCGGCCCCACCCCGATGGCCGACAAGGAGTCTACGACCAAGAAGCCCGCGCTCGCCCGGACCGTCAAGGACAAGTGGCGATCCAAGCGCTGGTACAAGCTCAAAGCGCCTGGGATCTTTCAACACGTAGACCTCGGCGAGACCGTCGCCACGGAGCCCGAGCAGCTCGCCGGCCGCACGATCGAGGTCACGCTGTCCGAACTCGGGGGCGGCGCGGACATTTCCAAGGCCCACATCAAGCTCCGTTTTCAGGTCGAGCGGATCAGCGGCGAGAACGTCGCAGAGACCCGCTTCATCGGCCATGACCTCACATCGGACTACGTCCGCCGCCTCGCCCGACGGAAGCGCTCGAAGATCGATGGGTCGCTCCTCGTCACCACAAAGGATGGCGTTCAGATGCGACTCAAGCCCGTGGCCGTGGGCGAGCACCGTCTCCAATCCCGCCTCCGCAGCGAACTCCGAAACAGGTTGCGTCAACTCCTGGTGGACGAAGCGGCGAAGCGCACCGCTGCCGACTTCGTGCGGGAGATGCTCCAGGGCGACCTGGGAAAGACGCTCTCGCAAGGACTCCGAACGCTCTACCCCCTCAAGAAGATTGAAATCCGCCGGTCCGAGATCCTCGGCCCGATCGCCGATGAGGTCGCTCCCGCAGGCGCGGAGGTCCCGCCAACCGAGACGGGGCCATCCGGGCCCGCCGCTCCCGACGCGCCTCCCGCGGACGAGAGCGGAGTTTCCGCGGCGTGAGCCTTTTCTACGAACGCGGCGGAAGACCCGGCCGAGCGGGGCACCGTCGGAGTGGCTCAGCCTGGTAGAGCACGGGACTCATAGAGCGGCCGGGCCCTTACTCGGCCGCTAGAGAGATCCTGGGGTCGGGGGTTCAAATCCCCCCTCCGACATCTTTCATCGATTTCTCGCCGAAAAACGACGACGTTCTACCGGTTGTATGGACGGGATTTGAACCCGTCAACGACCCGTCCGGAAAGGGGTGGTTTAGCGACCCTGGGACTGTGTCCGAACTCCTGAGGATGTTCTCAGCAACGTCCTGCCCGACGTAGGACACGGAGGGCGATGAGGGTCGCCCAGCGGCTCGGTTCCCCCGGGTATTCAAGCATCACTGGGTAGACGGGCGGGGGATGATGGTACGGGTCCGAGGCCTCTAGCTCCGGTTGGACGGAGTCGAGCCTCCACCAACCGTCCTTGCCACGCTTCCGTTCGAGCAACTTGAGGGCCGGACGCAGCCGCCGGTCCGAGCCGTAACCAAGGGCTGTGAGGAAGTCCAGTCCGACTAGGAAATCGTAGTAGTAGTGGTTCGGATAGTGAATGTGCCACCATGGCTTGTAGCTGGATCCATCGGCCTCGTGCAAGAGTCCTCGCTCCAGGAAGAATTCTGCTCCGCGCTCGATCGCACGAGCTACCGGTGCCGATCGGGATCCCGAGGGAATGACCGCGAACGCAGCCATGGCCTCCCAAGCGGCGAGCGTGCCGGTCCGGGATCTCCAGCAGTGCCAGCCCCCGTCGGATTTCTGGGCGGAGACCAGCCAGTCGATCCCTCGCTGGATGCGCGGGTCTTCCAGGAACCCTAGCCGGACCATCATTCGGACGCCGTTCCCGGTGATACAGGTTTCCGCGCCGGCCTCCCCCCAGACACCCTCTTTCGGGTCGGACCAACGGTCGAGCAGTAGGTTCGCTGCTCTTGCGACTCGGGGGTCCTTCCGGGTCATTCCGAGTTCTGAGAGAACAATGAGAAGGAAGTTCGTCGAAGTGTACTTGGGGAGGTACAGATTCGTCGGCTCATCTCGATAGGTCGCCCACTTGCCTGAGGGCTCCTGGAGCTGAGAATCTCCCATGCCCAGCCCTTCCGCCCAATCTCTGCCCGTGCGGCCTTGACCTGCGAATCACCCTCCGGTCGGTCGCACAGATCCTTCAGGGCTAAGTACCGGACCGAGGGGTCGGCCCTTTGGAGCAAGAACCTCCGGGTTTTGGCGGCCAGCACGAGACCGCGTACAAACCCCTCCTACTTGGGGTCGCCCCAACGGCCGACGTCCCTGGAGCGATGTCGCACTTGGGTTACCACTCTGCGGCGGGCCCTCCCGCGCGTCGGAGCTTCTTGTCAGCCAATCGAGCGCAGCCTGCGGGTCCTCGTCAGGACAGGATGTCGAACTCGTGCAGGTGGAGTTCGGTTACGTTAGCGAAAGGGGACCGATTCGCGTCGCGCTACGCGTTCGCCCGAACGGCTTCTTCCGCTAGAACGACCGCGAGCGAAATATCTCTCGTCTCGGACACTCGGACCTTCACCCAGTTCGGTGCCCCGCCCTCGGGCGTCACTCGATCGTCGAGTCCACCCTCGCGCTTTCGCCGTTGAATGACCCCGGCGGTCAGCCGGACATCCATGCGCTGGTCTCCATGAAAATGAACGACCTCCCGGCGGCCGACAAAGAAGGCGAGCCCGTGACCGTAGCGGGATTCGCGTGGAGTGAGTCCCGGGATTGACTTGAGCCGTCGTTCGATGTCTCCGCGAACCGACATCGGACCTGCAACGTCAGTGCAGTACTAAGGGAGTACGGAAGGACGGGGTTGTGTAACGGGTGGGTCCCTCGATCAGGAAGGTGGGTCGCCTAAGAGCACGGTATAGAATCGGAAGAACGTGCGGTGCTTGGCCCTGACCCCCCCCGGGAGGAGCGGCTAGGTGCACCTCATGCACCCAGTCGCCGGGGTGCACACGGTGCACCCCCTCCGGGGGCCCGCCGGACACGAGAGTGGCATTTTCTCGCTTTCATGTAGTTGCGCAATCCCGCTGTCCGGATGATGGTCGGGTTGGGGATATGAAGAATTCAGTAGTGTCCCCCTCCGACATCTTTCACCGGTTTATCGCCGAGAAACGACGAAGTTCGACCATTTGTGTGGACGGGATTTGAACCCGTCTATGGCCCTTACGGAAAGGGGTAGGTTTCGCAAGCGCACATGTCAAGCCGGGCAGATCGGCCTTGGATTCGCTCCAAAGGATGACCTTCGCGATCGTCCCGCCCGCAGCACTGAGGTCGACGAGCCCCCAACGAGCGCCGCAATCGGGCAATTCGGGC
>JBARJD010000039.1:0-8140 GCA_049800095.1 Thermoplasmata archaeon
GGAGCGGAGGAGGAGGCCCTGACGGCGCAACTCGTGGGCGCCCGAGGCGACCTCGAGACCCGCCGGGCCGCGCTGGCCCGCCGGCTGCCGGATCTCGAACGGGTGCGGGAAGAGATCGCCCGCGTAGACCGCGACATGGTCGACGCGGAGGAACGAGCCCGCGCCGCCGCCGCGCGGAGGGAACGCATTGCCGCGCTCGAGCGGCAGATCCCGGAGGTCCGGGCCGACCTCGAACTCCGCACGCGGACCGAGTCCGAGCGAACGAAGCGCTGGAAGCAGGTCCTCGAACAAACCGAAGCGGACCGCCGGCGCCTGCACGCGTCGGCCGGTCTCGAGGAGAGCTGGAAGGCGGATCGGCAGCAAGTTGTCGAACTGACCGCTCGCCTCGAGGACGTGCTACGAGACGCGAGCGGTCCCCGAGGGAAACTAGCCGAGAGCTCCGCGCGTCTGGACGAGGTTGCGCGTCGTTTGCGCGAGCGGGACAGCCTCGGACGGCAGGCGGCTCATCTCAGCGGTCTCTCCGCGTGGATGGACAAGGACTTCCGGCCCGCGATGCTCGAACTCGAGCGACGTCGATTGCAACACGGGCGACTTCAGTTCGAGCGTCGGTTCGCGCAGTACTTCGCCGCCCTGGTCGAAGATCCCTCGCTCAGTGCCCGCGTGGACGAGACGTTCGCGCCGTGGGTCGACATCGCCGGGCAGGCGACCCCGGCCGAAGCGCTGAGCGGAGGGGAACGAACGGCCCTGGCCCTCGCCTACCGACTGGCGCTCGGCCGGACGGTCCGGGAGGCGGGGCGGCTAACGCTGGAGACGCTCATCTTGGACGAGCCCACCGAAGGATTCTCCCAGGAACAGACGCTGCGAATGGGCGACCTGCTCGAAGGGCTCGGCCTTCCCCAGGTGATCCTGGTCTCCCATGAACGTCAGCTCGAGGGGATCGCGGACCGGGTCGTTCGGGTTCGAAAAGTGGCGGGAATATCTGTGGTCGAGGAGGTCGACCGCGCTGCCGAAGCGGTGGCGTTGTCCGGTCCGTCCGCGGGCACGGCACAAACCAAACCCGTAGAGCCCACACGCCGTCGGAGGATCCGGCGACTGTCGGACCTGGAGACCGCGGGGGGCATCGGCGGCCCGGCTCAGGCCAGGTAGGTTTGAAACTGCCGTCGCTCCCAGGGGCTCCGGTCCGCCAGACGCAGGTTCTCGGCAAGGTGGTCGGGCTCTTTTTGTCCCACGAGCGGACCGATGGTCCCCGGAGCGGAGCGGGCGAACTGGATCGCTGTCTGCGCGGCCGAGAAGCCGTCGGCCACGGGCCCCACCCGCGCGAGCTGGCCCTGGAGTAGCGGCACGCTCGTGAAGCATCCGAGGCCCAGGCGTTGCGCCGCTTCGAAGAGCGTGACCTTCTCGCCCTTCACGGTTTGATTCCGCTGGACCGCGGCTTCGGGCATGCCGAGACTGAAGGGGAACTGGATGAATCGAAACCCGTGCTTTTGCCCTGCGACGGAGCGCGCGGCGAGCACGCCCTCCTCGATGGAAAAGTACGCCGCGGACCCGCGCGCGCACCGTAGACAATCCCACGTAGCGAGCCCATAGGCGCCCAACCGGCCCGACGCGCGGAGCTCCTCGAGGAGCCCGAAAGCTTCCGTCAGCCGACGCACGAACTCGTCGTGGCCCACGGCCGGCAGCTGGGCATCCGGCGCGTTGTGGAGGTAAAGCAGGTCGATGGACTCGAGCCCCACATTCGTCCGGCTGCGTTCGAACTGGTCCCGAAGAAAGGAGACGCTCATCGCGTGACAATCGTCGACGATATCGGCCGGGTCCAGGATCTCTTTCGCGACGAGCTCGGTCTCTACCCACCGGTCCGGCGCGATTTTCGATTCGCCATCCGGCGCAAGATATCCGCACTTAGTAGCGAGGAATAGCTCGTCGCGTTGCACCTGCCCGGGCGCAAGGGCACGCCGGATCCCTCGCCCGATCGAGCGCTCCGCGCGCTGGTACCGGTAGTTGATCGCAGTATCGACCACGTTGATCCGGCCCGATTGAAGACACACCTGCGTGGCCTGCTCGACGGCCTCGTCCGTCGCCCGGTCGGGAGGTCCAATGTAGGAGCCCAAGCCGATGGAAGAGAGGCTCAGACCGCCCGGGGCCTCTCGAAAGTGAGCCGAGGCCACGCCGTGCTTCTCGGTGGCCCTCGCTGCGAATCGGCCAGTGCCTTCGGGCGTCGCCGCCCCCGAGATCCGGGGCACAACGCAATGGAACCGCACCCGTTCAAAAGCTCTCCTCGAAGCATGCTCCGCCGCCCACCGCGCCGAAGCGCTCAAACGCTCGTCGGCCTGCCCGACTCGAACCAACGTGCCCCGTCGGAAGTATGGCCGGCTGCAAAAGCCGATCCCGCCTGTCAAACCGGAGAAGTGTCGCTACTGCCGGCTGAAGCGGACGTGCCCGGTCCATGGGAGAGCGACGGCGTAACCGCGTGCACGAACCTCAGGCCTTGAGCTCGAACAGATCGCTCTCGGCCATCGTGGAAAATCCGGAGCGGAGGAGCGTCTGGGCATCGTCCCCGGGGGGCGTCGGGATCGTCGTCCGAACCCGTTGGGCTCCGGCGCCATGCAACCACGAAAGTACAGCCCCCAGTAACTCGCTCGCGACCGGCGGACTCGCCGTTTCTGCGAGGACCCAGGGACCGAGGAAGCCGATGGGGGCGTGCGGCCGATGCGTTCCCCCCGCGACCCCGAGGAGCTCCCGTCGAGGTCCCGCGAGCCAGATCGTGCGTTGGAGCTCCCACGCCGGATCCCGTGTCCAGCCGCCGCGCAACTCCAAGAAAGCGACCGGGATCGGGGGCGGCGGCTTCTCGGGATGACGAATTCCGAACAGGGTCTGAGCCGCCGACAGGTCCGACCGACGGAACTCGCGCACCGTTGCGGGAACCGCCCACCCGGACGGGAGGGCGCCCAAATCCCGGTCTAAGACCGCTCGATGCCAGAGGACACGTCCGCCGCGCTGCACCGCCACCCGGAGGTCGGCCCGGCCGTCGGGGACGTCCACGACAAAGCGACGAGCCGACTGATTGAGAAACCATTCGTGGGCGGGGACCAGCAGGGCCTCGAGGGCGCCGGTGGTATCCTCCGGAGGGACCAGGGGGACGATGTAGTTCTGCTCCGGGTCGGCCCGGGCATAGAGCCAGCCGACGACCGAGCCGTTCGTGTGAGCGATCCACCCCCCTTCTGCCGGTTCCCCACGACGGGGCCGGTGTCCGGTGATCGATTGCCGAAGCAGACGGCCGATTGCTCGGTCTACGTCCCCGTCGCTGGCCGGAGAGGTGTTCCGGTACCAACCCCCCAACTCATCCCAGAGTCGACGGGCCGGCTGACCATCTCCGCTCGTGAACTCCCGGACCGGCATCGTGTATCAGGTGGACGGCCCGTCGTGCGGGGCACTCTCGGCCACCATAGGCAGCGTCGCATCTACGGGGTCGCTCTCGGGACCCGAAGGGGCGGTAGTACGTCCCAGGAGCAGGGGCTTCGCGACCCGCTCGTTAAGTTCGTCCAGCGCGCGCGAGAGCCGGTCCGCGACCTCCGGAGAGAAGCGTTCCCGTATCCGGCGGAGCCGGGCCTCCCATGCGAACCGCACCTGTTGCCACCGGTACATCGACTCCGGGTACGTGGCCTCATAGAGGAGCGACGTGCCTCCGGACCCTGGCGTGGCCCGCGCATGCCCTCGGAGCCGGTCCTTCACGGTGTCATAGAAGCGGGTGCCGGGCACCGGCACCGCGATCGACACCGAGTACTCCTCGGGAGAGAAGCGACGGAAGAGCTGGAGCGTGGCTTCAATGTCGTCGAGCGTCTCGCCCGGATAGCCCAACATGAGGAACCAGAATTGGCGTACCTTATGGGTGCGCAGACTCGCGGCGACGCGTTCGATCTGCGCGAGCCGCGTCCCCCGGCTCATCGCATCGAGCATTTTCTGACTGCCCGACTCCACGCCGAGGTACACGCGTTGGAGCCCGGCGGCCTTCATCCGGTCCAGGAGGTCGGTCTTCAGCAGATCGACCCGCGCGAGGCACTCGAAGTGCAGATGCGGCCCCTCGGAGATCATCCGGTCCAGCAGTTCCTCGATCCACCGCCGGTCTACCCCGAACACGTCGTCGCAGAATCGAACGTAGTCGACTCGGTACACGTCGTGCAGTGCATTGAGTTCGGCGAGGACCCGACGGACCGACTGCTGTCGGTAGGTCCGGCCGAACGTCGGTTTCGAGCACCAGGAACAATCGAACGGGCAACCGCGCGAGGTCAGGACGGCGGCCCGTCGCTCTCCGGTGTGGTGCTGCCAGGTCGAAAGGTACGCCTCCATATCGATAAGGTCCCAGGCCGGCAGCGGCAAGTCATCGAGATTCCGAAGGAAGGTGCGCGCGGGGCCGCGGACCGTTCGACCGTCGGTCCGGGCGATGGTGCCCGGGCACCCGGCCAGCGGCTGACCGTCGCGGACGCGCGAAGCGGCTTCTACGAGGGTCTCCTCGCCTTCGCTCGGGACGACGGCATCGAAACCCTCGTCGAGGTAGCGGTCCGGCCGGGTGGCGGCGTCCGGTCCACCGGCGAGCGCGGTCACGCCTTCGGCACGCGCCCGCGCCGCGATCTCGATCGCGCGGGGCATGGTGAGCGTCTTGGTGTGGACGCCGACCAAGTCGGGCCGGAACTCTCTAAGTCGTTGCGTTACCGGTTCGGCGTCGCGGGCGAAGGTCAGGTCCGTCACTTCGACCCGGACCCCGTGGTCCCGCAACCAAGCGGACAGCGTCAGGATCCCGAGGGACGGATAGAGCTCGACGAATTTCCGCTCCATCGGGTCTTCCCGTGCGACGTACGGGTCGACGAGGAGCACCCGCGGAGCGTCGGCGGCCGGGCGCGTCGGGTGCAACCCTGGAGCGGTTCGTTCAGACACGTCGACCTCGTTTCAGAGGCGTGCCACGACCACCCGACAGGGCTCCCACGGGACAATATGGAATGCACCACCCGCAACCGGTGCAGTTCGACAGCACGCGCAGTTGCGAGGGCGTCAGCTCCAGCGCGTTGGGCGGACACACACCCGTGCACAGACCGCAGAGGACACAGGTGCCGCGGTCGACCTGGATGATCGCCGCAGCGGTCACGGTTTAGGCCTGGGCCGGTTCCGTCGAGGCGGCGCTAGGATGGAGCGCCCGACCGAGCGCGGCGAATCCGGTGAGCGCGCACTTGACGCGAACGGGGGACAACGGAATCGCGACGAGTTGAAGGACGTCGTCCCGGGTGACCTTTTCGACCGCCACCAGCGGCTGGCCGGTGAGCTTCTGTGTCAACATCGAGGCGCTCGCCATCGAGATGGCGCATCCGTCGCCCGAGAAACGGATCTCGGCGACCTTGTCCTTGCTCGGATCGAGCTGGATGTCCATCCGGATGTGATCGCCGCACAGCGGATTGCTCTCCTCTCCAGAAAAATCTGGGTGGTCCAGTTGACCGAAGTTTTTCGGGCTCCGGTAGTGCTGCAGGATCCGCTCCTGGTACATGTCGTAAGCCATCGGACCGACCCCCTCCCCGCGCCGACAATGGAACTCCGAGCGCCTTATAAGAACCGGCCGACGGAGAGGGGAGCGTACTTATCGAGACCCGGAGGGCTTCGACGGCGCCTCCGCCAGCACGCGGTCGTATCGATGGTCGACCACCGGGGTGAGACCGGCGACCCATTCCGAGTCCACTTCGATGCGCCGGATGTACTCTTGGAGCGTGCCGAGGACGGAAGGCCGGTGTCCGTTGCCCGCGACCGGCGTAGGGCCGGATTGACCCACGGTGCCCACCACCACGCTTGTCTCATCATGGGCAAGAAGGAAGGGATAGACCTGGCACTTTTCGGTCAACGCTTGTAGCAACTGGGCCGGAGCTTTTCCTTCGAGGAGTTCCCCCCGCACGAAGACCACCTGGTCTGCCCTCCGATCCTGGTACGGTGGAAGCACCCCAAAGTCCGGTAGCACCCGACGGAACACCCACCCGTCGTCGAGCAAGCGATGCTCGGGGCGGGTCAAGCCCAACAGCCCGAGGAAATGCCCGGAGCGCCCTTCGAGGTCGGCCACGATGGGGCGGAGGACGAGGCTCCGAGCCGCTCGACGAAGCCCGGGCGACGGAGGACCGGTGGGAGCGCGGCTGCCCGGGGGGAAGGGAGGGCACAGCGACCGGGGGTACTGGGAGCTGCCGGGAATTCCGGCCAAGTGAGACCAGACCCCCTCGAAGTCAAAATAGAGGGGCAACGTGTCGACCCCGGTGCCGGTGGTCAAGAAAAAGCTCCGAGGCCGCATCGCATCGTCTACGAGGCCGGCGGGCAACCGGCGAGCTTCTTCCCGGCTGTGATGGAGGTAGACAGCCACGACGAGCCCAGAACCACCCCACAGGACCACGTTCGACTCCGGCCGGCTCCACCGCTCCATCAACGCCACGGAACTGTCCGCGAACGGGTGGGCCACGGCAATCGTCACCCAGGGCAGCCCGAAGCAGACCGGATGCGGAGCGAATCGGATTCTCAACCACCCTTCGTCGTAGACCCGTTTTCGGACCGCGTGGTAGGTGGACCGCGGGAGCTTCGTCTCTTCCAGGAACTCGCGTTCGCTGTCGCCCGGCGCGGCCAACAGAGCTCGGATGAGGCGGGCCTCGGCTTCCGTAAGTGCCCTCATGGAACCTCTCCGTCTCTCCCTCTCCGTGACGCAGGGTCCAATCTGGACGACTCACGGTTGGACATTTCTTGATGTAAGCCTGTCGGCGTTAATTTTTTGCCAGGTAGCCCACGAGGCTGCAGGAGGACAGACACGAATATGAACGCCCGAACGACAGCGCCCTCCAAGCTCCGAACGCTTCCCATACTGGGGACGGTGATCGTAGCGGGCGCGATCCTGGTGATGCTCCTTGCGTTGCCGGTTCTCGCGTCCCCGCTCTCCGCTCCAGCGGTTTCGAGCGGGCTCGCGCCGACCCTCTCGCCCGCCTTGAACCCGGCCGTCCAGCAATGGGCGTACGGCGGGACCAAGACAATCTCCGGTGACATCTCCGTCACCGGGTCCAACGGGAACGGATTCGAGCTCCAGTACCACGCGTTCTACGGTTGGACCGTCGTCTTCACCCAGACCAACAACACCACCAACAGCGGATTCCAGATCGAGTCGCAGCGCACCGCGGCCGCGGAGCTCTGGGTGAACCTCTGCACCCCGGACTGCGCGTCGCCGACCTGGACGGGTAACTACACGGCGAACGCCAACGAGATCGCCACCGCGTTCGGAAATTTCACGCGGGACGGGACGGTCTACGTCGACGGCGCCTCGAGCCCAGCGCTCGGCTTCCTCAACGGCTCGGGCGCCACCCAGGACGCGCTCCACTCCAAGCTGACGGTGACCGGAGCGATGGACAAGGTATCCAACTGGTGGTTCAACGTCACTGGAGTCGCTCAGGCCCAGGTGTCGTTCAACCCGGAGCTCGGGTTGATCCCCTACAGCCTGACTGCCGGCGAGAGCTGGAACAGCTCCGCCGCCTTCGTCTTGACGGGCAACTACGCGCTCCAGTGGGACTTCGTCGGCCCCCACACGCAGTCGAGCGGGACCCCCAGCGGCACGATCTCTGCCAACGGCACCGTCGATCTGGTAGGCGCCTACAGCCAGGACCTACTCCTCAACAACAAGGAGAACACCCACATCCTGCTGCTCGCGCTTTCGGGCCCGTTCGACGTCTTCGATGGCGTGATCATCCTCCCCCACATGGGGAACGTCTTTAGCGGCGACCCCAAGGCGCTCGGTGGACAAGGCCTCGGCTTCGCACCGGTCGCTGCGACGAGCGCGGTCGACTACGACACGGCCAGTTCTCACCTCGGCATCGCCGCGGCCGCCACGACGTTCGCACCCGGCGTTTCGGGATCGGTTCCGACCACCGCGGTCACCCCGATGGCTACGGCCACCTCGGGTGGCGATATCCAGGCCCAACCCATGACCGTGCCCGTCGCGCAGTCCTGCGCGTCGAGCCTCGCCAAGGGCGGGACCTGCGCTACGACGCCGACCTACCCCCCCATCATCGCGTTCTTCCACACGAGCGTGGGCGAGGTCGTTGCGCTGGCGGTAGGTGTCGTCGCTCTGGTCGCGGTGCTAGGT
>JBARJD010000040.1:0-8049 GCA_049800095.1 Thermoplasmata archaeon
CGCCCACGGGAGTATCGGGAGGGACGCCTCCGTATGCATACGAATGGTACGTCGATACCGTAGACTCCAGTGTTTGCGGTTCTTCATTGACCGAAACGTCCTTGGGAACAGGAGCCACTTGGACGACGTCGTCGGAAGTCTCGGGGGCGGGGACGTACTACTACTGTTATGTGGTGACGGACAGCGCGTCGAATTCCGCGCCGTCAGGTTACGCAAGCCTGTTGGTGGACCCTCCACTCGTGGCGGGAACAGTAGCGGCGAATCCGACGACAATTGAATTTGGCGAACAGACGTCGACGATTTCGCCAACCGGAGTGTCAGGAGGGTCGGGTGACTACAACTACGCCTGGTATGTGAACTCCGATGACACCGACGTCTGTGGTACGGGCACCAGCTCATACTTGGGGACGGGTCCAACCTGGACGACGGGTTCCGAGATCACGGGACCCGGGACGTACTATTACTGCTACGTGGTCTCGGACGGCAACCTGAACTCGCAGCCATCGGGCTACGGATCCGTGACCTCGACAATGCCGACGGGGCTGGCGATCACTCCCCTCATGGGCCCGGTGGGGACACCGGTGACGGCGACGGGGCTGGAGTTCACGCCAGGGGCTACGGTCTCGCAAGTCGACATGCTTCTCTCCGGAGGGGACGTCCCGTCCGTTCCGGTAAGCTGCGCCGGAGGCGCGCCGGTGGTCGGAGCCACCGGGGGATTCACTTGCACGTTTGATGTCCCGGCAGTGCCGGGAGGAGTGTACCTGGTCTGGGCGGACGACAGCGTGGACCCTGTGACCTATGCGACGTACACGTTCACGGTGACGACGGTGCTCACGCCGACCGTGGCCGTGTTACTCACCCCCAACACGATCTCGCTCTTGGAGGGCACGATAGTCTCGGTCACGGTCAGCGGTTCGGGTCCCACACCCACCGGTTCTGTGTCGATCTCCGATGGCCTGGCCGGACCCAACGATTCTTGCACCATTTCGGCCCTCGACGCATCGGGATCGGGGAGCTGTGAGTTGATTCCCAGTGCAGAGGGATCCCTGACGATAACGGCCACGTACAGTGGCGATAGTAATTACGGCCCGGCTGTCGGAATGACCAGGCTAGGTGTGACCGCCGAAGAATTGACTATGAGCCCCACAAGCGGGTCGCAAGACGAGACGCTGGATGTAGTGTTTGGGGGGTTCACTCCGACGAGTCCCGATTTGTCGGTCAGCTTCGGGTCGGGGAGCGACATTAGGATCGATTCCGTCAAGATTACCGGACTCTCGAGCGTCACCGTCCAAATTACGATCAATCGCCACGCGATGGTTCAAGCGGACGACGTCAAAGTAAGAGTTTACTCTGACGCGTCACCACCTACGCTTCTTCAGCGCTTGGACTTCGGCCCATTCTCGGTGACTTTACTGACGTTGACCATGAGCCCCACCAGTGGGTCGCAGGCCGAGACGCTCGACGTGATCCTCGGTGGGTTCACCCCTCCGACGGCTGCAACAACCGTCAGCTTCGGCTCCGGGTCAGGAATCACGGTGGACTCCGTGACGGTCTCAGGGCTGTCGAGCATCACGGTGCAAATCTCGATCGGCATTTTCGCTAAAGTCCGAGCGGACGACGTGTCCGTCTCGTGGACGACCGGAACCACTCCCCCCCTGACCCACCACTCGCTTGACTTTGGTGACTTCCAAGTGACCCTCCTCGACTTGACGATCAGTCCGACGAGCGGCTCGCAAGACGAGACGCTGAACGTCGTGCTCGGGGGGTTCACCCCGTCGGGCCATGATATGGCGGTCCAGTTCGGAAGCGGTGGAGGAGGAGGAATCACGGTCGATGGCTGGACGATATCTGGCCTCTCCACCCTGATCGTCCAAATTACGATCGGTGATCACGCGAAAGTTCAAGGAGACGTCGTCAAGGTGATTCTGCTTCCCGGATACGATTCAAATAAGCCGGGTCATACCTTCCTCTTTGGCATGTTTTACGTCACGCCTCTTGCTTTGACCATGAGCCCGACGAGCGGCTCCCAAGGGGAAACGCTGGATGTTCTCCTTGGTGGGTTCACCGTGGCTCCGACGGCCTCCGATATGACAATCACTTTCGGAGGGGTGAGCTCCGGGATCACCGTGGGCCCCGTGATCATCACGGGGCTTTCTAGCATCACCGTCCAAATCACGATTTCCGGGACCGCCCCGCTGACTACAGATAGTGTCAAGGTCGTCGAGTCGGTCTCCGGTGGGACCGGCAGCGCCACCACAATTCTGTTCGGCGATTTCACGGTGGTCTCGTAGACTCCCCTCCCACGTGAAGGGGGCGCCCAGAGGCATCGGCCGTCTCGGCCTGCGTGCAACGCAGATTGCACCTATTCCCAGGGACCGATCACGGGCGTCCTTCAAACTGATTGTAGACGGTTCCCCGATGGCCAAAGATGTAAAACCGAATCAGATGTCCATCGAAGAGGTAGACTCCGCGCCATTGTCCAACAGCGAGTCTCCAAAACCCCGGGTGACCTCGCATCTGTTTGATCCTGAGTTGGGGAGTCGGGCGCGTAGGGGATTTCGATAGCGAGCCAAATGCGAAAAGGAACCGGAGTTGGGCTTCGCGTGGCAATTCCGCGAGATCCTGTTGGGCAGGCGACTTGAACGGTATCGGAAAGGGCACGTTACAGCCCCAAACTGCGTCGGACCTGGGCTAACGTGACCTCAGGTTCTTTCGATCGTCGCTCGACCTCCTTCCAAAAACTGGCAGGTGGATTGGACTCGATGAAATCCCAGATTATGTCATCGTAGCTCTTCCCGCCCACGCGGTAGGCCTGCAATGCGTGAAGCGTCGATGCCTTCACAGGGACGCTCGTGAACCGCTCTGTGGCGCTCATTGGCCCAAGTAGACTAATGAGAATAGTAACTACTTTGGGTTAGAGCTGCGGGCGATCCGGCACACTTGGGTTTCGCTGGTGTAAGGGAGATCGCACCCACTCCAGACATTCCCAGAGCACGAACTGCACTGGGACGTTCAGTGCGTCGGGCCCTCGACGGTAACCACGGTCTTGGTCGTCGCTCCATCCATTCGGAGTTTGAGCACTGGGGCATATTCTGGAGAGGCGTACCAGGTTCGGAACGCATCGGTGCTCGGAAATTCGAGAATGACTACTCTTGCCGGATTCCAGTTCCCTTCTACCACTTGGGGTGGGCCAGCACAGAGGGTCTTGCCTCCATATTTTTCGAGTGCCGGACCAAATTTCTCACGGTACTCTTTGGCCTTGATCTGATCGTGCCAATCGACCTCGAACAGCGCGTACGTAGCCATAGGTGAACCCTAAGCCGGGACAAGTTAGGTAAATTATAACCTCTCCCAGATGGTTCGAGCGAGCACAGCCTCCTGACGGCAGATCGAGGTGCTACGGAAATTACACCTACGGCAGGCGCACAATCCGTCGCGCTGATTCGTCTGCCAAGGGACGACTTCGAGATGGCGAATTGCGCGACCGGCCTAGCTGCGGCAGCTTTCTATCCCCCAGAGATTCTCCGGAGGCGATGGCCCAACGTTTGGCGGGCCGAAAGCCGGACGAAGCCGGCGCGTGGTCGGACCCATCGCCGCACACGAGCAGTTTCGTGAATGTGAATGGGACGCGCTTACACTGCCTCGACTGGGGTGGATCGGGCCCGAACCTGATTCTGATCCACGGTGCCCTAGAGAACCCCCACCTCTTCGATGATCTCGCACCGGCTTTCACCGACCGGTTTCGCGTTATTGCCTACGCCCGACGAGGCCATGGGCGATCCGATTCGAAGGGACCATTCGATAACGCGACCCTGACCGAAGATCTCCGCCAACTGATGGATGCCCACAGTATCGGCAAGGCGCACCTAGCCGGGCATTCGATGGGTGGCAACGAAGTCACCGCAATGGCGGGATTGCATCCGGAGCGCGTCGACCGGATAGTCTACCTAGACGCGGCGTACGATTGGGCCGATCCCGTGTTTGCGGAAGCCGCTAGGTCGCTCCCTCCCCACATCATGCAGGATTCCCCGTCGGCCATGGTGTCGATTGATGCCTATCGTGAGGAATATCGGGGAACCTATCCAGCGGTAAGCAACCCCTCCGTATTCGAAGGGTTGATGCGGGACACGGTAGACATCCAACCCGACGGTACCGTGCGACAGAAGATGAGCGAAGGCACCCTCAATGAGGTGCTAAATTCGTTAATCACCGAACGGCGAGACTATACCCGTGTTCGCGCCCCCGCTCTCGCGATCTATGCTGAATCGTTCTGGGATGTTCAGAAAGGCAACCCGACTTACGTCGCAGAGAACTTGGCGTGGGAACAGAAGTATATCATCCCGCTCCGAGCCACCTCAATCGAGCGCGTCCGACGAGAATTGCCCAGCGTCGAGATCCTTCGGGTCCGCGGCACGCATAATGATCTGTTTTTCACCTGCCGAAAAGAAATCATCGACTCGATGCGACAGTTTCTCGGCGTTTGATGAAAGCGCGGAGGAGCGCGCGGGGTCGAGTACTGCACGAACCTCACCCGCTTCCGCAAAGCACCCTCCGTTGAAAGGTGCAACTGAGATTGCACCCGGCCTTACGGGGATGATTTCCGTACACGAGTGGCTCGCAAAGCGCCGTGGTCCTTGTTCTCACTAAGGTATCTACGCAGGAACCACCTCACGAAGACGAATTCATCCTTCTGGGTTTGTGCCTGTTCGAGAGCGCGGTAGTATCCAGCTCGTCGATCGTATGGTATGTCCAGCATTGGGTATCCCTTCCGATAGAGGACGAAATTCATCGCGATTCTCGTGACGCGTCCGTTCCCGTCAGCAAAAGGGTGAATTGTCACCAACCGAAGATGAACCAATGCAGCGAGCACTACGGGATGGAAGCTCTTCCACGCGCGAGGGAGCCAACGGAAGAATTCGCCAAGAAGTAGATCGAGTTCGAAGGGGGCCGGGGGGACGAAGCGACTTCCAGCAATGTGCACCTGAGCTTGGCGGACCGAGCCAGCATGATCTGGTTTAGTTTCCTGGAAAAGCGACCGGTGCCATGCAAGGAAAGTTGGCAGGTCAAGTCGCTCCCGTGGAGAAAGAGCGGCGAGGAAGACCTTCCGATGAGCTAGGGTCTCTTGCACATCGGAGAGGGGTCGATTGCTAGGGGTAATTCCGTGGTCGAGTAGCGATGCAGTTTCCCGCCGAGTGAGACTCGAGCCCTCGATGCGGTTGCTCTCAAATGTGAAATTGATCGCGAAAGTGTTTAGCTCCTTTTCCCTGATCACCGGGGGCATCCGGTCGAGGTTGGAGGAGTATTTGACTCGGATCTGCTCTAACTCATCGCCCCACTGCTTGGTTATAGCTTCCTGTCCAAGCCCTTCCATGACCTGGGAAAGCGAGGCAGGAAGCTTCCGACCCAGGTATCGCTCGACCTTTCGAACCTTCTTTCCGTCTCGATAGGAGTACACGAGGTAGAAGTAGGAGTGTCGACCCCGACGCCGCTTCTGTATGTCCATGATCGTTGCCCCTACATTTAGTACAATACAGCTGTTTCTTCATATAAAGTAGGGGCAAGCTAACACTCGCGGGTGCAACGGCGTTTGCACCCAATCTCCTCCGGGGCGGCTGGAAGACTACGTCTCGATAGCGCGGGCACTTCATTGGCGCCTCACGTCGGGTCGCTACCCGAAATGGAACCGAGAACCTACGCTGGGTTGAATGTATGCCTCCGGCAAGCGGTGTCCAATCTCTTGCTGGGCCCTCCACCCGGTACAATGACCTGGGACTAGGTAACTTGGCTTGATCAACTCGAGCTCGGACACGGTTCGCGGGATGATCGACTCGAAAAGACCCCCGGTGAGATGCAGGCCGCCGACAAAGGCGTAGACCGGCTGGACCCCTGTAATTCGCTGGGCATTGCGCAAGATGTTGATGGCGCCTGCATGACTACAACCCGAAACGACGACCAGACCCTTTCCCTTGACGTCACAAATCAAGTTCTGGTCGTCCCAGATCATCTTGTCAGGCTCCCAGCCACTCGCCCCGCGGGCCCATTGGACGGGGAAGCCCTGTTCGAAATCGGTCGTCCGCTCGACCTTCCCCGAGACGAGGGCCGACTCTCCGACTAGGAGCGACGGGCCCTCCCTTTCGAGGACTTCGACGTCCATCCGCGCGAGCGCGGCGCGATCTGGCGGGGGCAGATCTACCTCGGCACCCGTTGGGAACACGATCTTTCTTGTCTTCCATGCATCCGGATGGAGGACCAGAGGAAGCCGCTTGCGTCCGACACGTCGAATAAGCCCCTCCAAGCCCCCATGGTGGTCACCGTGACCATGGGAGAGCACAATGGCGTCCAGATCCTTTAGGGACACTCCCAAGATGTCGAGATTGTGGGCTACGGTTTCGGGGCGGAGACCCGCATCATAGAGAACCGTGGTTTCCTTCCCATCCCGACGGACTGTTAACAGAGCCGAGAACCCATGTTCCGCGAGCAGCTGGGGCTTGGAGAACCAGTCACGCGCCATCGGTGGGCGACGGGCCCGGTCGTCACTCGGGAGGAGGGCATCGATCGAATTGTCGTCGAGAAGGGTGACATCAACGGAATCGACGGGCCGTAAGTCGAATCGTCCCGCCATGGTGTCAGGAGTCAGCCCGATATAGAAAAAATTTGCGAAACGTTCAGTACTCACGCAAGATTTCCACCCCGAGAACTGTTCGGACTTTCGGGCCCACTCTCACCAGGAATGGGTGTTTCGTAGGGTTTTTCCGGGGTGCAACGGTCCTTGCACCTTCCCGCAGGAGTAAAGGGAAACAGAGCCACAAAAGTAGGACCTGCACAGGGCGCTACTCATCGGGGCTCGACGCATGTGTGACCCCTGCCAGTACGCACTCCCGATCGAGATGTACTTGTTCAGGCTTTGAGGTCCTTTCGAAGCTTCTTTAGGAGCGAGGCAACGCCTTCGAATTTTGCCATGGTCTCGAGGTACTCCCAATCCAGCCCGCCGCGCTAACCGAGCTGGACGGCTTGCAAGTAGAGGGCGTTGGATTCTTCGCGATGCGCGCGCATCAAGCGCCTTACGATAAGAGGTTCAACCGCGCTTACAAGGACCGGTCCGTAGGGAGTCTCCATCCCGTGAGGCCGAAGCCCGGAGCGGTCCCCGATCCCGACAACGTCGACCAACCCAAGGACAGAATCGAACCAGTAAACACGATGGCTCCGACCCTCAACCCGCCGGAAACCCCATTTTCGTAAGACGGGTTCTATGACGTCCTTGGGACCGACTAGGTCTATATCCTGAGAAACGTAGTTCGCCGACGACAAGTAGATCTCGATGGCGGAACCGCCCACAATCTCGATGTCGGTCTTGCACTCTCCTCCCAGAAGGGCGCCGAACCACGCGATGCGTTCTTCGAGAGTGGGCGCTGACGCGATAATGCTAGCGAACTCGCGGCCGTCCATGCGAAGTGCTCGGCTTCATGCCAAATCGAATGAGAATCTCATCCTTCTCCCTTCGACTCGCTTCTTCTCGGTAGGCCGACCTCTCCCGAAGGAAGCGTCTCAGAGAGTCATCTTTGAGCACCCATCCGAGGTCTGAGTGCGCAGCGTATTCACTCAAACCCTTCAAGATCCGGAGAACTTGGATCGGTTGTGCTCCAACGGCCTTGGCAATACGGTAGGCGGACTGAGGCCGCGGAGTGCTGGCCAACTGGTTCAGCACCAGTGCGCGGGTCTTGCTGCCAAACAGCGGATCCATGCCGGTTGAAGGACGAGTTAGATATTATACGTTTCGTATAATATCACGCCGAGTTGTCCGGTGCCTCGTCCATAAGGCAGTCCATCGTGGTGACTACGAGAAAGTGGGTGCAACGTCAATTGCACCTACCTCACCCAACAGTGTGCAAGGCGTGTTGCACCTACTTCGGCCACCTTTAGGAAGCCCCGAGCAAATAATCCGGCCGGTGCGAACTCCTCGGTCGATCGACGCCGTTGCAACGACCCGCCGAAGTATAACCCCTTTAAGGACTAGGAAGACTTCTGCCGCGCGTCGCCGAAACTTAGTGA
>JBARJD010000041.1:0-6134 GCA_049800095.1 Thermoplasmata archaeon
GACAGGGTCAGCCGCTCGGAGCGGACACCGGTCTCGTGGGCTTCTGGCTAGGATGGCTGGGGGGCCTCGGCATTGTGGTCGGTCTCTCGCTCGCGGGCCGACGCTATCGGAACAGCCCGGTCTCAGGCGGGGCCGCGCTCTACGCCATACTCCTCTTGGTACTGATCGGCCCATTCGTCGGCCTACTCACCCCCCTTCCGGGAATCGATTACTTGCTGCTCGTGGCCCCACTGTTCATCGTGCTCGCGCCCGGACTTGTCCTGGGCGGGGCTCGGCGTGCCCAAGTGACACCCTCTTCGTAGAGTTGGGCGGGCGCCGACCAGAGCCCCCCGGAAAGGTGTAAGGGGCTACTGAGAATAGAAGGTCCGGATGCCCCCCTGAGCATTGAACGTCACTGCGCATCCGTATGAATCCGCCCCGCGCGCAGCCTGGCACGTTCTGCCCCTGCGATCCCCGGCAATAGTTAGGGCCTCGATAGTGTCCCACCCTGTCTCGGACTTTATCCGGTCCACGAGATTTCGGAATTGATCGACGCAGACGCTACAACAGAAGAACAGCCGGGTGCCTTCCACCTCCTCCCAGAGGTTTCCCCAGCTTGAATCGCAGATGGCGCACGCCGAATAGTTAACCCTCAAACTGCGCCGCCCTATCGAGCCGAGCAATCAGATAATCGTCGAAAAGGTCCGCTGATCGGAGGAACGTGGCCTGGACATCCTCGATGCGGCCGTCTCGCGCGGCAAACCGGTCCACGAGGGCGAGAGCTTCGTCCGAATGCCCGACATCGGCCTCGTATCCCTCCCGCAGGAACGCCTTGGTAGCCCCGGTCACCGCAGAGCTGGACAGGATCCCTGGATCGAAATAACGGATTGACGCGCCCTCGTCCACGAGGTTCCGGTTGGCGATCAGTTCCAGGCTATGCATTGCTGCCATCGCTTCCACCCAGTGCTCCTCGGTCGCGATACGATTCCACTCCCGAATGGCGACCGCCGTCGAAGTGAGCGGAGGGGTTCCGAGTACCTGGTCCCGCTGGATACCGAGGCTCTCACCCATTTGGAGCAACAGCTCGTAATGGGAGGGCGAGGGCGTTCCAAATCCTCCGAACTCGGTGTTGAGGTTGTCGAGCTCGTATCGGGCCACCTCCGGTTCGTCCGTTCGGGCCATGATGTAGGCGCAGGAGCGGACCCATTGGCGCAAGAAGTGCTGGTGTTCAAAAACGTACCCGAGCAGGGTGGCGCGCGAAGGATGCTGAAGCGCCGCAGGGAATGGGTGGGGTGGATGGCCGTAGAACTTCGCGATAAATCGCGCCTTGATCCACGTGGAGAGCGGATCCGAACTCAACTCAAAGAATTGTCGGAGCTGGCCCTCCAGTTCCGCGGGCGTCTCCTTTTTGCGGGTGATGTTTTGATTCAACCATCGTACGTGCCCCGTCTCGCTTGCGTCAGCGCGATCGATCAAGTGGCGGCTCAGCGCTGGGTAATCTGCGCGGGGGAAGGGAGTCAAACAAGCTGGGCACTTGGTCATTCGAAGACTCCGACCTGAACTTAAAAGGGGAATTCGGCTGGAAGCCGTGCGCGTAGACGTTGATACTCTGAGTCGGTGGCGAACTGTTCACGTAGCTGCCGCAAGGTCTCCTTCACGTCCTCGGGGGTTCGGTGGCGATTGTCTGCGACCATCCCGACCGTTCCGTCAAAATCCGCATGGCATGCTTCGAAGCAGTTCCCCATGCCGGTGAGCAGCTCCCGCTCGCGTGGATTCACGCCCGAGTGCAGCCTCCGTCTACGTAAAACAGCAGTTAGGGGAGCGCTCGCGCGGTCCGAGTGCGGGCCGTCAAGATTCGGGAGTCATGCTCTAGTCGTTCATTAGCCCGGGCGCACTCTGGTCGTGGGGGAGAACGAAACATGCCCAAGCGACTCCGGCGCAGCATGCCGAGGGCCATCCCGACCCTGAAGAAAGAAAACGCGCTGCAGGTACTGGACCGCAGGACCTCGAAGGAGTACGCGCTCCCGATCCAACTCGGCTCGATTCACGCACCGGACCTGCGCCAGTTTCAGGCCTCCGAGACCGATTTCGGGTTGATGAGCTACGATCCGTCCTTCCAGAACACAGCCACCTGCAAGAGCGGGATCACGTTCATCGACGGACAGAAAGGCATTCTACGGTACCGGGGATATCCGATCGAAGAGCTGGCCGGCAATCGGAACTACCTCGAGGTGGCGTACCTCCTGATCAACGGCCGGTTGCCTGGTAAGAACCAGCTCGCAGATTGGCTCCACAACATCACCTATCACACAATGCTTCACGAGAACATCAAAAAGTTCATGGATGGTTTTCACCACGACGCCCATCCGATGGGTATGATGGTCTCCACCCTCGCCGGACTTTCCACCTTCTACCCCGATGCCAAGGCGATCTTCGACACGGAGCTCCGCCAGCGGCAGATTCACCGGCTGATCGCGAAGATGCCCACCTTGGCGGCCTTCGCGTTCCGGCATTCCATTGGAATGGCCTACATCTATCCCAGCAATGACCTCGGGTACGCGGAGAATTTGCTCACCATGATGCACCGCCCGTCTTGGACGACCCAATACACTGCCGATCCGGTACTGTCCAAGGTTCTCGACCTGTTGTTCGTGCTGCATGCCGACCACGAGCAGAACTGTGGTACCCAGGCCATGCGCACCGTGGGCAGTGCCCACGCCGACCCGTACACTTGCGCCGCCGCGGCGGCGGCCGCCCTATACGGACCACTGCACGGAGGGGCCAACGAACAGGTCATTCAAATGCTCCGCGAGGTGGGGTCGAAGGAGAACATCCCGAAGCTCCTGCGACAGGTCAAGTCTGGGAAGCGGCTGCTGATGGGCTTCGGCCATCGGATCTACAAGAATCGAGACCCGCGGGCCGAAATCATCAAGAAGGTCGCGGGGGAGGTCTTCGCCGTCACCGGCCGCAACCCGTTGATCGATGTGGCCCTCGAGCTTGAGCGCGTCGCGGAGTCGGACGACTACTTCATCAAGCGGCACCTTTTCCCCAACGTCGATTTCTATTCGGGGATCATCTATCAATCGATGGGGTTCCCGGTCGAAATGTTTCCGGTGCTGTTCGCGATTCCCCGGATGTCCGGGTGGCTCGCTCAATGGCAGGAAATGTTGCTCGATCCGGAGCAGAAGATTTCCCGCCCACGCCAGCTCTACACCGGTCCGCCCGTTCGTCACCTACCGAAACCGAAGGTCGACGTGAGCCAGTAGCACGGGCGGCCGCACGCCCAGAAAGGGCGTCTAGGATTGGACGGTGATCGTCCCGGAGCGACCCATGGAGACTTGGAGCTTGCCCCGGAAGTCCTTGACCCAGCCGTCCGTGATTTTGACCTTCTGGCCGATGGTGTACTTCTTGATGTCCTCTCCCCAGAGGGTGAGTGTAATCGTGCCGGTGTCGTCCTTCAAGGTGGCGTCGGCCACCTTGGAGGGGCCCCGGGAAGTCGTCACGTCACGAGGTTCGGAAATGGCCGTGATCGTGGCCTCGATCGTCGCATTGGCGTTGGCTCGGAGGGAAGAGATACCTGCCATGGCGGGGGAGGCCATTCCGGTCGTGGTTAAGCTTCTTGCGCTCCCCCAGGAACTCGAATAAGGGGGCCCCGACCGGAGTCGGAGCACGTGCCTGGCAAACGCGGGCCCGTTCCCAACCGTTCGCCGGGCTAAGAAGGTGGCCGGGGTGTGCCCATCGCCACTTCCTTCAGTCCCTGCAGCCATTCCTGATGTCCCTCGAACATCCGGCGCCGCCGGAACGCGTGGTCCAGGCGTGCCAGCGCCCCGTACTGCGACTCCTCGGGCAGTACATGGCACTCCGAGAAAGTGCCCGTGATCTGCCACGCATGGTAGACGTCGGCCCCGAAGCCACGAGCGCTCCAGGTTAGACGCTCGGGGGGGCGACGAACTCCTCCACCTTCGAGAGTAACGATGCACCGAAGTTTCGCCATCGGAACTCGGTCTCAGCACCAGGCTTGGCGGCCCTACCGGTGATGGTCACATCGGAAGATTTGGACTACCAGGTGGGCCATAACCGCGCGCGGTCGAGCGAGGGCCAAACCACGGCCGGAGCGACGGGCAGGTCGTTTTCATTCCGGACATTCACCGGCGCTCTGTCGGGCAGGAACTTTTTCGATCACCGGATCGAGTTACCACCTTCTACCTGCAGGCATCACGACACCCTTCGATAAACCATGCCACATGGGGAAACGGGCCCTTTTACGGCCTCCCGCAGAGTCATCGTAGACGGACGATATCGAGACGGCCGTCCGGACGAATCGAGGAAATCCTCCGTCGGCCGCTGCCGGGGCGTCCGAAGGATTGCCCAGCAGATGACGAGGACGCCAACCACGATAACCCCCTCGATGAGGGCCCAACCCTCCTTCGGAGGAAGTCCAAGAACCCGCGAAGATGGGGTCGGTCCGAGAACGACCGCGGCCTTGGACTCGACCGAGATATACAACGGCCCTCCGTGGACCGTCGCGACGCCCGACTCCGGTGAGACGTTGTAGCCCGAGACCGTGGAGAGATTGTAGTTGTAACTCCCGTTCTGCTCCGCGAGAGTCAAAATGGGACTCCGGCTCGAATGAAGCGCGGTGCTGAAGGTCAGGCTGCAGGAGGTTCCGATGAGCAGGCCTTGCTTCAGGAAGGTGACGTTGTACAACGTGGACGGTCCAATCAGTCGTACCGGATGGGTCCGGGGGACGGTCCGTTAGATGCCGGGTCGGAAACGTACCCCCTGTGCGTAAACGATCGAGTAGAGAGTCGCCGCCAGCACCACCATCGTCGCGCGGCCAAGGCTTGTCGCTCGTGCTGGAGTAAGCTAAAACATCGGAAGGGGCGAATGGAATCCTGCGGACACGCGCAGATCCAATGGGCGGATGGATGCGTATTGGCGCTCTTTCCATATCAACCTTCGGAGTGGCCACACGCCCGGCCAACCGAATGGGAAGGAGCGACCAAGCTCGTCCCGGCGCTTAGCTATTTATCCTTATAGATGCGTATTGCCGGCCGTGGGGTCCGCCGGCAAGCGGCGGAACTCAAGGGGGTAATCCAAGCTGATGACAGTGGGCAGTGTCGGATGCCTCCAACAAGTTGGACTCCTCGCCTGTCCCTCTACTTTTCGTCACTCCGGACGGGTCAACTTCGTCTGGAAGACGGACCATGAGTCTGTCGGCCGCGCCCGGGAATTCGGCTGGCGTAAGGTCTGCCGCAGTGTTGCCGCACTCGGCGGTCATCTCGGGCATCGGCGAGGCAGAGCATGGAGATTACACACCTAGCTCTTCCCCTTGGAATCGTGGGCGGTTTCGCTTCGGCCCTCTACGTCAGCTGGAGAATCTACCGCCGGTACTACCAGGCGGTTCCTCCGAACCGAGCCTTGGTCCTGTACGGCGGCCCACGGTCCCCCAATCCACCTTCGGCGAATCAGTCGGTCGATCTGAGGACAGCCCGTATCATCGTGGGCGGAGGTGTATTCGTGCCCCCCTGGCGGCCTGGATCGGATATCCTCTCCCTCAGTCCCATGGAAACGGAGGCCCGGGTTGTCGTCGCCGCCCCTGGGGGGGAGCTCGCGGAGCCCCCTTGGGAGGTTCGACTCGCCTTGCAGGTCAAGATCCCTTCCGAACCTCGGATGCTTGCCACGGCCGCTGAGAATCTGCTCGGTAGGACGGAGCCAGAGATCCGGGCGCTGGTCGTCCGGACCGCCGAGGCGATTGCACCGGCGGTCGTCCGCAGGGAGCTGTCGACCGACCCAGAATGCGGTTGGGACCGCTTGGCGGCGGAGATACAGGCCGCGGTCGCGCCGGAGCTCGTCGCCGTGGGGCTCGAGGTCCGAACCCTCTCCGTGACCCACCTGCGTCGGCTTTCGACGCAAGAGCGGGCCGACCTCTCCTCCATGGGCGTTTCGCACACCTCGCGGGAACTCCTCTGGGCGTCCGGTGACCTCGGCGTCCGTCTCCGGGGGGTGGAGGTCCGTTTGGATCGCACCGAGCGAAGCCTCGGACTCCTCGGAGCCGAAGTGATGCGGCTGGGCCGAGATGCGTCCCAGTTCCCGGAGCTCCCAGCATTGCAACCTTATGATTCGACGGGGGACGAGCGCTCGTCCCGGCCCTC
>JBARJD010000042.1:0-7073 GCA_049800095.1 Thermoplasmata archaeon
ACTTCTCACGTATCGGTGGCAACACCGCGACCGCCATCTCGGTCGCAAGTGCGCTCGCGCTCGCGGGGGAGCGGCGGTCCCCCCTCTGGCAACTCCTCCTCCGACCGGGGCTCGACGGCAAGTCGTATCCGGCGATCGTGGGGAACTGCCTCAACGGCGGACGTCACGCCATCGGAGGCCCGGAGATTCAGGAGTATCACGCCATCGCCGAGGCTCCCAAGCCGTCGGATGCGATCCGCGCGGCGCTGGAAGTCCATCACGCGGTGGGGGCGCGACTCAAGGCCCAGTTCCCCCACGCCGCACTGGGTCGCGGCGACGAGGGCGGCTGGGTCGCTCCACTCGGCAATGTAGAGGCCCTGGAGCTGTTGACCGAGGCGTGCACCGAGGTCCGGGACCGGCTCCGCACCGCCGTCTACCCGGGGCTGGACCTGGCCGCGAGCGAGTTCTACCGAGACGGTCGATACGTCTATCGGGAACGGTCGCTGGACCCCGACGGCCAGGTCGCGTTCGTCGCGAGCTTGGCCGACCAATACGGGCTGCGGTACGTGGAGGATCCCATCCAGGAAGCGGACTTCGACGGATTTACGGCGGTGACGAAGGCGGTGGGCCGCCGCGCCTTGGTAGTGGGCGACGACATCTACACAACGGCCGAACCTCGCGTGGCGGAGGGGATTCGTCGCCATGCCTCGAACGCCGTGCTCATCAAAGTGAACCAGGTGGGCACGCTCACCGATACGCTCGCGACCGTCGACCTCGCGCGTCGGTCCGGCTGGAAGACCGTCACGTCGCACCGTTCTGGGGAAACGCCGGACGGCTGGCTGGCCCACCTCGCCGTCGCGTTCGGCTCCGCGGGGCTCAAGTGCGGTCTTCTCGGCGGAGAACGGGTGGCAAAGCTAAATGAACTCCTGCGGCTCGCCTCGCCCCCCGGAAACTAACGCATGCCCGACGAGGACGTACAGGCCACCGAACCGCTCACCTCCACAACGAGCGAGGGGCAGGACATCCGTCCGGGCGAGCTCCTGGTCCCCGAGGATACCTACCTCACCGCCGGCGTACACATCGGAACCCAGCAGAAGTCGGCCAGCATGCGCCACTTCGTCTTCAAGATCCGATACGACGGACTCTACGTCTTGGACATCAAGGAGACCGACCGCCGGATCCGCCTCGCGGCGCAGTTCCTCGCCCGTTTCCCCGCCGACAAGATCCTCGCGGTGTCCCAGCGGCAATACGGACAGAAGCCGGTTCGGATCTTCGCCAAGACCATTGGCGCCGTCTCCTTCTCGGAGCGGTTCGTTCCGGGAAGCCTGACCAATCCGAACCTCGCCGAGTACATCGAGCCCAAGGTCCTTGTCGTGACCGACCCGGCCACCGACCAGCAGGCCCTGTCCGAGGCGGTCTCCGTCGGAATCCCCGTGCTCGGTCTCTGCGATGTCAACAACGAGACTCGGAACGTCGACCTCGTCATTCCGTGCAACAACAAGGGCCGCGTCTCGCTCGCCACCGTCTACTGGCTACTGGGACGTGAGGTGCTGCGGGCTCGGAGCGGTTCCGATGCCGAGCCGGCCTACCCCTTGACCATCGAAGACTTCCAAGCCGCGCTGTAAGCCCGACGCACGTCGGGCGCACTCAAGCGATACGCTATATCGCCCTCGCCGGTGGTACGGTCGTGGCGCGGTCGGGCGCCGGTCTCGTTCGTTTGCTCGCCGAGCGCGGGGTGCCCGAACGGGCGGCGCGCATCTATATCGCGGCCTCTCGCGAGGGTCCCCAGACGGCCTCCGAGCTCGCGCGGATGAGCGGGATCCACCGGGTGGAGACCTATCGACACATCCAGGAGCTCCGGGAGGCCGGCCTCTTGCGCCCCGTGGGCGGCCGTCCGATGCGGTTCGCTGCGTTGTCGGCCGAGGAGCTCATCGAGCGGTGGATTCGCACCACGACCGAGGACCTGCGTCGGCTGGAATCGGGTCGGGACCACTTCATCCAGGAGTTCCAGGAACAGATCGTCACGCCGGAGGCGAACGACGGACGCAAGTTCGTCGTCATGGAACACCGGAAGACCCTCTACAGCTTTCTCCGCAAGCAGATCGGGCTCGTCCGGAAGGAGATTCTGCTCTCGTTGAGCCCCTCCGCCCTCGCTCGGTTTATCGATGGCGGGATCGACCGAGACCTGCGCACCGCGCGGCAACGGGGCGTAAAGATCCGGGTGATCACGGAGATCAATCGGGGAAACCTACCGGACGCGAAGCACTTCGCCACCTTCGCGGAGATTCGGAACACTCGCACCATGCCCGCCGCCCGCGGCGTCCTCTTCGACAAGACCGGCGCGGTCGTCTATGTCGCCGGAGACATTCGGCCGGGAGGGGACGAGGACAAACTGGTGACCGTCTGGACGACGGACGAGGAGTTCCTCAACCTCGTACGGATCCAATTCCAGGGGCTGTGGAACCACTGCGCCCCTTCCGAGCATCGGATCGTCGAGCTCGAGGAGCCGGGCGCGGCCTCGCTGCCGGTCCGGCTGGGTCGCGAAGTGGAGTCGTTCAACCGCCTGCGGGAGATCACCCAACTGGGCATGCAGGTGGGCGGGCTGCGAGAACTGCCATTCGATGTACCGGAGTTCATCGACACGGTGGCCCGGCAAGTCGGACGGGAGATCGCGTCGGAGCTGGACGGGGAACTCCCGCTAGAGGTGGCCCGGTCGCTCCAGGAGTACTACCGGTTGCACAACGTCCGATTCGAGATCCTGCAGCGCGAACCCCTCCTCGTCCGGGCGGACGCGTGCATCGCCTGCGATGGAGCATCGCCCGAAGTGGGCCGCCTCCTGTGCCCGGCGATCCTCCGGACCATTTTCGAGGCCCGGACGGGCGGCATGTGGGAGGTCAACCTCCCGCCCTCACGCAAGCGGAGCCAGCAAGGCCATGTGTTCGCGCTGAGCCCCCTCTAAGTGCCTCGATTGTCATGTGATAACACCGGTCAATGTGTAGCATCTGTTCAAACAGTCATGACAAAAAATCCCGATAACCTATAAGTACTCCCTACCCCTTTTCTCCTTCGGAGAAAACATGCAGACGCACACCTCACTTTCTACACGTCCGACGCGTAGTAAGAGCCCGAGTTCGAACGCTGTCCATCCATCGGGCGTGGCCCCCCCCGCGCCTACTCCCGCGACCGTTTCGGAAGACATCTGCCCGAACTGTGGCTCCACCCACCTCACCCGCGATGACATTCGGGGCGAGATCGTTTGCGCCGACTGCGGACTCGTCGTCGACGCGAGCGCGCTCGTATCGGATCGTGGCCAACGGGGCAGCAAGGAAGACACGGGCCGGGAGGCCCGCGGCTGGGGACCGGTCATCTCTCCGCTCATGCCCGACAAGGGGCTCTTCAGCGAGATCGGGGTTCCGACCCGTGACTTCCAGGGGAACTCCCTTTCGCGCAACACCTCGCTCAAGTTCTACCACCTGCGGAAGCTCAACCACCGGCTCCGGGCGGCGCGAACGCACCAGCGGAACCTCGTCGTGGCGCTGGGAGAGCTCAACCGGCTCGCCGGCGTGCTCGGGCTGTCTCGTGAGGTCAAAGAGTCGGCGACCTACATCTACCGTCGGGCGCTCGAGCACAAGGCGACCCGGGGCAAGAAGATCGTCGCGTTGGTCGCGGCCTCCGTCTACGCGGCCTGCCGGCAATGCCGGGTCCCGCGCACGATGAAGGAGATCATTCAACACTCCAAGGCAACCAAGATCGAAGTGGGCCGGGCCTACACCCTTTTGGCCCGCGAGCTCAAGCTCGGGCTCAAGCCTGTCGAGCCGCGCGACTATCTGGTGCGGTTCACCCAGGACCTCAACCTCTCGAAGGAGGTCCGGCAGAAGGTGCTCGGTCTTCTGGAGCAGGTTGAGAAGGTCTACTCGACCAGCGGCGTCCTCCCCAACGGGATCCTCGCGACGATCATCTACATCGCGTCGAACCTGATGGGGGAGCCGCGCAGCCAGGACCGGATCGCGGCGGTCGCGAACGTCACGCCGGTGACCATTCGCAACCACTACAAGGAGCTCCTCGACCTGCTCGGGCTGCCCAAGAACCTCTCCAACCCGCAGGCACGGGGCACCCTCCCCGTGCCCAAGCTCGGCGAGGAATCCCTCGCCGAGGCCCCCCTCGCCGCCGGACACTGAGCCGGCCGAGGGTACCCCCGGCCCCGCCCGCCCCGGGAATGTGTTAAGGGCCCGGGACATTGGGCCGAGCCGTGCCGGAACTCCGCCCGTTGAGTTACTCCTCGCTGCGGACCTATCTGGAGTGTCCGCTCCGGTGGAAGTTCCTCTACGTCGATAAGCTGCCCGAGGCGCCCCGGTCGTACTTCTCGTTCGGCCGCACGATCCACTCGGTACTCGAAGAACTCGTCCGGCCGTTCCTGGTCCCGGGGGCCGTCCCCCGCAAGAGCGCAGGAGCGGCGCAGCGGCGATTGGATGAATGGCATGGGGGTGGCCCGATGGTCGAGGAGCACCCGCAGCCCCTCTCGAAGGACCAGGTCCTCGCGGCCTACGACCGGCTGTGGGTCAAGGAAGGGTACACCTCCGTTGAGGAAGAGACCCGGTACAAGTCCATGGGCGAGAACATGCTGCTTCGGTACTACGACCAGTTCCTCGAGGAGCGTCCACGACCCGTGGCGATCGAGGAGTACCTCCAATCTTCCTTGGATGGGATACCGGTCCACGGGTACGTGGATCGGATCGACCTGACGTCGTCGGGGGGGCTCGAGGTCCTGGATTACAAGACGAATCGGGAGCTCTCGATCCAGGAGGCCCGGGACTCGGACCAGCTCGCCATGTACCAGGTGCTGGTCGAGCACAACTACGCCCTTCCGGTCGAGCGACTGACCCTGTACCATCTCCGGTCGCTCACGCCGCACCGAACGCCGGCCCGCGGCGCCCCGGCGATCGCGCAGCTATCGCAGAAGGTCGGTGACGTGGCCGATGGGATTCGTGGCCAGCGGTTCGACCCGAGTCCGGGCCGGCACTGCGAACGATGCGACTTCCGAGCGATCTGTCCGGAGTTCCGGGAGGTGCCGGTGGAGGAACGCGTTCGCCTCGAGGAACTCGTGGACCGTTTCGTGCAGCTCCGGCGGGAGGGAGAGAAGGTCGACGAGGACCTCCACCGGGTCGCCGACGAGCTGCACTCGGAAGCCGAGCGCCTCGGCGTGCACCGGTTGCCCGGGCGCGCCGCGGTCGCGATCCGTCGTCGCGAAGAGGAGTGGAGCTACGCTCCGGACGGCGTCCGTCCGCTGCTGGAACGGAACGGTCTTCTGCCGCGGGCGAGCCGGCTCGACTCGCAGGAGATCCAGCGGCTCGTGCGGGACACCACCCTCGACCCGACGCTGCGCCGCGAGATCGCCCAACGGGGCGGCCGCCAGGTCCGTTGGTACTGGGAGCTGGACCCGAACGACGGCACCAACTGAAACCGTTACTTCTCAACGGCGTAGTGCAGCTGGACCTGGCCATCGGCGAACTTCTTGCTCGCGAGGAGTTTGAGTCGGAGGTCCCGGTGGCGCGGTGCCACCAACGGGATGCCGGCGCCGATCGGCTTGGGGATCACGTTGAGGATGAATTCGTCCACCTGTCCGGCATCGAGGAAGCTGGCGATCTGCTCCCCGCCCCCCACCAACCAGATGTGCTTGCCCTTCGTCGCGCGGAGCCGTTTGGCGAAGGCCAACACATCTTCGTGCACGATCTGGACTCGAGGGCTCGCGGTCGCATTCCACCGGCGGGAGAATACGTAGTTCGTCTTTCCCGCGTACCCGTCCGGCGAGCCCAAGCGGACGGAGAGCTCGTAGGTTCTACGGCCGAGAATGCACGTGTCGATGGAGCGATAGAACGCGGGCATGCCGTAGTCGCCCTTCGGGCGTGGACGGTCGAGCCACGCGACGGAGCCGTCGGGACGAGCGATGAAGCCGTCGGCACTGGTGGCGACCCAGACGATGATCTTCCGTTTGCGGGTCATGCCTGGAAGAGCCCGAACCGGGAACAATTCGGGCGACCTTTGAGAATTGCTCCCCCGAGCCCCACGCGACCGCGTGGCGGCGGATCGTTCCGCGAAAAGGCTATCTTCAGAGCCCGGTCATTCCCCGTATGGGTATCGCGCTCGCCCCCGCATCGCGCGTAGAGACTCTTCGAGAGCGTACACCGGTCGTCGCGACCCTCTGCTCCCATTCCTCGCTCCAGATTTTCCATGGGGCCCGCCTCGAGGGCCTGGGCACGTTGGGTATCGCGGTCGGGAAGCCCCCTCGATTCTACGAGGCCTTTCCATTGGCGCGGCCGGACCGGTTCCTAGCGGTTTCGAAGGTCACGGAGCTCGGTCGCCACGCGAGCGCGCTCCAACGGGAGGCCGCCGTCATCATCCCCACGGGCTCGTTCGTAGAGTACATGGGGCCGGAGGCGTTCGATGCGCTCGACGTACCGGTCTTCGGGAACCGCAAGGTGTTGGCATGGGAATCGGACCGGATGAAAGAACGCGAGTGGTTGGAGCAGGCCGAGGTGCCGATGCCCCGAAAATTCGCGGACCTTTCCGCCGTCGACGGACCGGTGATCATCAAGTACTACGGCGCGAAAGGCGGCAAGGGCTTCTTCCTCGCCAAGAGCCCGAAGGAGCTCGAGGACTTCCGGCCGACCGGGCCGTACGTGATCCAGGAGTACGTGGTCGGCACCCGGTACTATGTACACTTCTTCTATTCCCCGCTGTCCGAGGATGGGTACCGTGTTCGGCACGGGTCGATCGAGCTTCTTGGGATGGATCGTCGCGACGAGGCAAACATCGACGAGCTCTACAAGCTCGGTGCGCAAGAGGGGCTTCGCCAGGCGGGGATCCGGCCGACCTTCGTCGTGACCGGGAACGTGCCCGTCATCCTGCGGGAGTCGTTGCTCCCTCAGGTATTCGACATCGCGGCCCACATCGTTGACACCTCGGTCGACCTGTTCGGCGGCATGGTGGGCCCCTTCTGCGTGGAGGGGATCGTGACCGAGGACCTTCAGTTCAAGGTCTTCGAGATCTCCACGCGGATCGTCGCCGGGACGAACCTGTTCACCTCGGGTTCCAGT
>JBARJD010000043.1:0-2584 GCA_049800095.1 Thermoplasmata archaeon
ACCCCGACCCGCGTGGCGCACCGCCGGGCCGACCGCGTCCGCGCGCGTCGGATTCTGGCCGCGCGCCTCGTCGAGTCGACGATGGAGCGCTTCACGATCGAGCTGCGCGCCGAGAGCGGGACGTACATCAAGGAGTGGGTGGAAGGAGATGGCGGCCGTACCGACCCGAACCTCTCGCAGCTCGTCGGAGCCCCCTTAACCGTCGAGGCACTGGACGTACTGGAGATCCACGACCGGTCCGGATAGGAGAGTCACTCGATGGTCAAGAGTTCCAAGGGGTTCCACTCCCGCACGCGCGGCACCCTCACGAAGGAAGTGCGGGAACGCGGGATGCCCCCCATCACCAAGTTCCTCCAGACGTTCGAGACCGGGGCCCGGGTCATCGTCCGCCTCGAAGCCTCCGACACGCGCGGCATGCCCCACCCGCGGTACCAGGGCCGCGTCGCCGTCGTGGTCGGACGCGTCGGTCGGGCGTTCCGGATCGAGTTCCTCGACGGAGGGAAGCGGAAGCAACTGATCGCGAACGCGGTCCATCTCATCCCGGCGGGTCCCGCTCCGGAGGCCCATGCCTGATCCGGTCCCGCTCGCCACCGTGAAGCAACTCCTCACCGACGAGGCCGCTCAGCGGACGCTGCCGCGCGAAGCCCAGCTCGCGCTCCAACACGCGGAGACGTTCACCCGTCTCACGCCCGAGCAGACGGCCAAGCTCCTGGAAGCGCTCCGTACCCTCCCCTTCGTGGACGCCGCCCTCGCCGTGAAGATCGCGGACATCCTCCCGCAGTATCCGGAAGAGGTCCGACTCCTGTTTGCGAAAGAACGCGTCTTCCTCGAAGAGGCGCAGCTGACCCACCTCCTCGAGATCGTAGCTCAGCACAAATGAACGGGGGGTACGCCCACGGAAACCTACGCGTATGTGTTAGACTACCTGCCCCAGGGCCGCTCCACCGAGCGGGGTTTCTATAAGGAACCGGTCGCCCTCGGGCTCGGCGAATCGGAGCTCAAGCTCCTCGAGATCCTGCCCAAGCTGGGCACCGCCCTCGTCATTGGCGACCGGATCCCCCTTGTCCCCGTGGGAAGCCAGGGGGCGCCCATTGACCACGTGCGCCGTCGGCTCTCGTTCGGAGAACTGACCGCCGAATCCCAACGAGAGCTCCCGATCGCGTTGGAGAAGATCGTCACGTCGGACCCGCCGCGGTTTCTCAAGTTCTTCAACCAGGCCGAGGCGGTCTCCCGACGATTCCACCTGCTCGAACTTCTCCCCGGTATCGGCAAGAAGACCATGTGGGCGATCGTCGAGGAGCGCCGGCGGGGGCCGTTCGAGAGCTTCGCCGCCCTCGAGGAGCGGACCCACGTGAAGCACCCCGAGAAGCTGATCGTGGCGCGGATTGTGCAGGAGCTCCAAGGTGCCGAGGACAAGTATCGTCTCTTCGTTGCCCTGTGACCGCGACAAGCCGCGCCGGGCGGAGGATCGCCCGCCATGTCGACCCGCTATCACGCTCCCACACTGCGAGGGGCCCCGATGAATTATGGGAGACAGCAGATCGGCGGACCAGTTGTATCGAGGGATATGAGCTGGAAACCGGACCCGCGCAGCGCTCGACCCACGATACCTCGAGGAGCGCGGGTGAAAGCCGCTGTGGTTCGCGAATTCGGTGACCCGACAGTACTCCGGTCGGAGACCTGGACGGATCCCGTGCCGGGCGCCGGCCAGGTTCGTATCGTCGTCGGGGCCGCCGGCACAAATCCGGTCGATACCGCCATCCGACGAGACGGCGCTTGGGCGGGAGTCAGACTCCCGTGGATACCCGGATTCGAAGTGGCCGGCACGGTCGACCGCGTGGGGAAGGATGCCAAAGGACTGGCGGTCGGGGACCGCGTGGTTGGGATGACAAATTTCTTTCGTGAGGGAGGAGGGTATGCCGAACTCACGGTCCTCGACGCAGAGGAAGCCGTCGTGCTCCCGACCGGGGTCTCCTTTGTGGCGGCGTGCGCCATCCCCCTGGCCGGCGGTACGGCATGGGACCTCCTCAATCGCCTCAACTTAAGCGAGGGAGCCCGACTGCTGGTCTTGGGAGCCAGCGGGGGCGTCGGATCGTACCTGCTGCAACTCGCGAAACACAGGGGGATCACTGTGGTCGCCGTGGGACGGCCCGAACACTTTGCCCGGATGCGTCGCCTGGGGGCTGTAGAATGCTTGGACTACGGATCAGAGAAACAGAGGCACACCGCACAGGAGATACCCGGCGGCAGCGTCGCAGCCATCGCCGACCTGGTGGGGGAGGGCGCCGCCGCGTCGTGGCTCCAGACGCTCGGACACGGAGGCCAGATTGCCTCCACCGAGCCCCCGGAACTCGACCTCGGTACGTTGGTCGACACCAACCTCACGTGGCACGGAGTCCTCTTGACGCACAGCGGCACAAGGACTCGGAGTCTCGTCGAGCTGCTCGGCACCGGAACGCTTGTCTCCCATGTGCCCCACGTATTCCCGCTCTCGCGTGCGGATGAAGCGCACCGGCTCCTCGAAACCCGTCACGCCGGCGGGAAGGTCGTCCTCGTTCCGCCGCCCTTCTGAGGGGCTGGGGGA
>JBARJD010000044.1:0-42690 GCA_049800095.1 Thermoplasmata archaeon
ACATGACCGTGAGCATGGGCAAGAAAAACAGTAGGAAGATGAAAGGGGAATACAGCGTCGTGTAGTAGTAGGCGAGGAAGGGAAGGAGGATGATCCCCGCAACGCCGATGATCAGGATGCCGACCCACGGCTGGTGGGTGGAACGGGTCACGTTGCCCATCCACTTCGGAACCAGCCGGTCGAGCGACATCGACAACATGAATCGCGAAAAGATGTAGAATCCCAGGATCAACCAGAGCAGGTACCACGAAGCCGACCCGAGGAAGATGATGCCCAGCCAGACGGAGCTCCCATGGGCCGCGAACGCGGGCGCCGAGGTCAGACCCATCGCGAACGGCAGGGACGCGCTGGAGGGAAGCGTGGGACCGGGGAAGAAGTAATCGGTGAGCGCCACGGAGCCGTTGAGGAAATTCATCCCGACGACCTGCTCGAAGGTCCAGACTATGAGCACGGCAAACGCGACCGACAGAATGAAGGAGATCGCCATGCCGGACGTAATGCTACGGGATGAGCGCTTGAACTCGCCGGCAATGTAGCTCGGCGCGGTGCCGAACATATAATAAAAGGCGAACAATAATGGCACGAACAATATCGTATTTGTGAGACTCGAGCCGTACGCACCGTACGTGCTCGCGCCGTACGCGGAGACCGTCTGGTAGTACGTCGGGTCGGCCGTGTAGCTGTTCACGGCGTTGATGAACCCGGTATGTCCCATCGCGAGGAGCAGACCGACCGAAACGAGGATTCCCAGCAACTCGAGGATCAGGAGCGCTGAGAACACCTGGAAAGCGACCTTCGGCTTCATAACGATCCACAGGGCCATGGCGACGAGCGTGACGAGGATTCCGATGACCGTGATGTAGAGGGGATTACCGATGACGAGGCTGATGCTGTTCCCCTCGTTCAACAGGGTTGCGTTGTTCGTGAACGCCCCCCACACCGCGAGGCCCGGTCCGACGCTCAGGGTCGAGAACCAGTACGGAAGGACGGCGGCGTAGATGATGACGTTGAGAAGGCGGCCGAACGCGGACAGGATACCGAAGTAGGGATGGAGCTGTCGGGACGCGTAGACGTATTCGCCTCCGGACCTCGGCATCTCGATCCCGATCAGCGTGTACGTGACGATGATGGGGATCGCGATCATGGCCGCCAGCAGCACCGCGTCCATCAGGTTCGCGCCGGTGACGAACAACAGGATGATCAGGAACAAGCCAAACGCCGGGCCGGGTCCCAAGGAGATCAGGTTGATCGAGAAGGACTCGAAAGCGCCGAGATCCTTGACGAGCCCGCTGGTCTTTCGCGCGAATACGGTCTTCTCGGTGTCCGCGGTAGATGTGGCCGTGTTGTCCATTGCAGCACTCCCGGTTAAGGGATCATCGCCCGAACAGACGATTCGGACACCGCGGGTTCAGGCGTCCCCACGTTCCTGAAGACCGAACCGGCCCTCCGAGCACGGCCTCGTGAGTCAGTTTCGCTATCTAAACCCACCGATTTCGTCCGGCGAAAGCTTACCGGACGAAGCGGGCCGAACGCGAATGCCGGGCTTTTCTATTCAGTCACGTTGACGTGCTCGATGCAACTCGCGCTGAATCAGTTCGCCCCCGAGTTTCCTGGACGGGACCACAACTGGGAGTATATTCAGAAAACCGCCGAATCGACAGAAGCGGATATCGTCGTCTTCCCAGAGCTCACATCGTGCGGCTACATGTACAAGAACCGGGCCGAGATCGAGCCATACACCGACACTCGTACGGCGCTCCGGTCCCTCGAGGACGTCGCTCGGAAGCACCGACGCCTAGTCATCGGGGGATTTGCCGAACGGGCCGGGGGTCAGTTGTTCAACAGCGCCTACGTCATAGGTCCGGGGCTGAACCGCGTCTACCGGAAAATCCACCTTTGGAACGTCGAGAACGAACTTTTCGACACGGGCAGCCGGGCGCTCACGTTTGACTTCGGGGGTCACCGCTTAGGTGTTATCGTCTGCTACGACCTGCAATTCCCTGAACTCGCCGCTTATTACGCCCGGAAGGGGGTCGAGCTCCTGCTAGTCCCCATGGCCTGGGCAGAAGAGCCCGTATCCAACGGCTCCAGTTTACAGATATACAACCATCTCGCGATCTCTACCGCCTTCTCTCACGGCATCTATGTCGGGGTCTCAAACCGAGTGGGTACGGAGCGCGCTGCGGTCTTTCCGGGGCAATCCAGCCTCACCGACCCGTACGGTCGGATCCAGCACCTCGGCTCCGAAGAGGGGATTCTCTCCGCCCCGCTCGACTTCTCGCTCCTGACCAAGGCAAAGCGACCGAGCCCACGTAACGACTTGGACACCGACCCACGACTCAAGATATCGCTTCCACGCGCGAGGGCCGCTCGGCGAACCCCCGGTGCGCACAGCGGCCGTAGCCGGTCGGCCCGTCGATAGCCCGTCGGCCCGGTCGTCTACGGCTTCGGGGGGGCAGCCGCGCCGTCCACCGGGAGTTGCGATGTGCAATGCCCGCACCGCGTCGCCGCAATTGGAATGGTCTCGTGGCAGAAAGGACACTCTTTCGTAGTCGGGGCGGCGGCCGCTTCGCGGGCCTTCTTTCGATCCTGGGACAACTGGTAGGGATACGCGATGGCGAAGAAGACCACGATCATCAAGATCAGGAACGTGATGATGGCGCCGACGAAGGCACCAAAGGTCACTGGGCTACCATTGATGGTGATAATGCCTAAGTTCGCGAAGTTGACGTGTCCCGCAGCGGCGATCAGCGGATCGATAATGTCAGAGACAAACGCGGTGATCAAAGCGACGATCGCGAGACCGACTACGAAGGCAACTGCCAGCGTAACGAGAGTTCCCGAGAGGACGAATTTCTTGAAGTCGGCTGCGATCCCCATCTGAATTTCCTTACCACGGGCGTTCGTGAGATGGCCGTTGGGGTCAAAAGAGTAGCGGCGGGAAGTGCTCCTCTCGAAATCGGATTCCGTTCGGGCGACTTTGTCCTACGTTTCTATCCCGTCGGGCGGTCCGAGCCCCGATCGGGCGAGACCAGCCATGCAACCTGCCCTTGTCCAAACAGCCCTCGGGGTGCGCCAATGGAGGTGCTTCGAAACTCATCCCGATGCCCTATCGATATAGCAGCCCCGGCCAAATCCTTGCGTGGCCCGCGCGTCCCCACGTAACGCTGCCCCGTTGCCGGACGGGCCGCCGGACCCGGCGTCCGACCCAGGGACGGGTAGGTGCAAGATGCGTTGCACCCACTTCCGGCCCAACGGCGGATCGAATCCTTATTCGTCCATCAGTGGCTTGAATACCGCCCGGAGCATCGCACAGCTCGGGCCCTCGAAGGCGGCGAGTGAAGGAATCGGGGGACCTAGAGTCCTGAACCGTTGCTCATTTTCTTAGTGCAACATGAAAGCGTCTGTCTTCATTGCCACCAGCGTCGACGGCTTCATTGCTCGGAAGGATGGGGGCATCGATTGGTTGCCGGTCGATGGCGGTGAACCCCACGGGTATGACGAATTCATGGCCACCGTGGACGCGGTGGTAATCGGACGAAAGACATTCGAGACAGTGATGGGCTTCGATACGTGGCCCTACGAGAAGAAGCCCGTCGTAGTGCTAAGCACATCACTGCACGACGTGAAAGTCCCCGAGGGGGCGGTCTGTGAAGTCATGACCGGTTCTCCGTCGGAAATCGTCGCCCGACTTACCGAGCGGCGGGTACGGCACATCTACGTGGACGGAGGCGTCACGATCCGCCGGTTCTTGGAGGCGGGTCTGATTCAAAGCTTGACCATCACTCGGGTGCCGATCCTCCTGGGAGTAGGAATCCCGTTGTTCGGTACCATCCCGCGCGACACCCGGCTAGAGCACGTGGCCACTCGCTCGTATCCCAGCGGACTGGTCAAGAGCGAGTACAACGTTCTCCCCTGACTCCGGGGGAAGCACCGTGCACCCGATCCGCCACGGGCCATCGCCTTTGGCACATTGTGGAGGAGGAATTACAGCACCAAGGGGGGTTCAATGCATTGCTCTGGCAGATGGACATCGACCCTCCCCTTCGATCGGTCGAAGATTGGTACACTGCAAAGAAGGGCACTCCGTAAGGCCCACCAAACCGATGAAACCAGTTCCTCGCGATTTGCTCCCGCCTTGCGAGGAACGTGCCCCAAGACGTCAATGCTCGTGATTGAACCAATTGTTTACGTCGTTGAACCAAAAACGGAGTGATTCCGTGCGCCTCATGCCCTTCGATGAGCGCGTCCCAACCCACCAAGAGCCGTCTTCCCGCGGTGTTTGCCGGCCTCCTCGTGTTGGACTTCCTCCTAGTTGTCGTGATGCTGGCGACCGACAAAAACCTGCAGACGGATTTTGGGGCCGCTCCCCCGTACTACCTGCACTGGTACGCGGGCCTCGTTCTCGGAGCCGTGACCCTCCTCCTGGCGGCCGCTGTTCTCGCCACGAACCTTCGTCAGGAACCACGGAGCGGCTCAACTGTGCTTGATCGGTACGCGTTGGTCGGTGGAGTTGTGTGGAGTTGGCTCGCCATCGCGGGGATGTTTGGGGTCTTGGCAACCTACAAGCAGGTCGGATTTTCCTCCGTGAATCAGTTTGCCCAGTACCTGTTCGGAGTCTCGGCCTATCCTGGGGCATTGTCCTACATCCCTTGGCTCTACGATCTTCTACTGGGGGTTTTCTTCGTAGCAGCGGTGACCGGGGTCATCGCCCTCGTCCAGCGTCGGGCGGAGATTCAGAACTCTGCATCCCACTAGCTCCTGACTCGTCCCGCCGAGGGGACGGGGTGCAACGTGACTTCCGACCACCTTCGCGAGGCGCGCCTCCCGTTGCACCCCCTGTCACGGCCGGACAGGAGTTACTTTCGGCCGCCAGTCACTTTGGGATCAGACGTAAGGACCTGGAAGAACAGCAACGAGTTGCCGTCGGGGTCCTTGATGCCAAAATAGCTGATGACATCCGGGACGGTCTTAATCTCGGCCGCGTGAACTCCGGCCGTTCTGATTCTCTCTCGCTCCCCGGAAATGTCGCGTACTTCGAACTGAAACACCCAACTTGACGGTTGGACCTTTCCCTTGACGATTTGAAGCCGAGCATCACCAACCTTGAATTCAATATTGCCAGGAAATGGTTCCAAGTCGGGCCCATGGCCCAGAAGTCGCGAATACCGATCTCGCGACTTTTCCAGGTCACTGACCGATATTTCTGTAATGGTTTCCCTGACAACTATCGAGATTTGTTTGCGCTGATTCGCCATGGCCCGAGTCAATTGGCTCCGTCAATTGGACTTTTCCGGGGGTTGACGGGTCGTTGGGCCCGACACCAAGCTTCGATCGTGAGGATCAAGTCGAAGGACGGTGTTCAGAGATCCGAGATGCATTTCCTTTGCAGCCGGCTCAAAGTTATGTGGTAAGGCCGATGAAGCGGCAGTGTCGAACCGACGCTGGATAGGTGGCCAGAGCCCGCAATCTCAAACAGAGCATCTCACCGTCTCAACGAGGAAATTTCCCTGGGCCCCCGGAGGCCCCCACCGTTTGGGGAGCGCCATAGATCAGGAACGTAGGTTTTCCCCCCGGCCTTTGTCCAGTTCGGGTCTTGGCACGTACCCCAGCCGCTCGGGTCCGAACAACGCATTCCGCTTTCAAATTTTCAGTCTCGGCGCCACAAGATTAAAGAAGTGACTCTGTCAAGACATACCGAACGGCGATGTGTATGCGTGCGCGTGAATCCTCTAGCCTTGCAATTGCGGCCCTGGCAGCTCTCGTCTGTCTAGTTCTGGTGGTCCTGTCCGGAGCCCCCACCACGCTATCGGCCACTGCTGCCCGCGCCGCTTCATCCCCCACCGCGCCGATGACGACCCCATCGCAATCAGCCTCTCCGGAGTCGGCTCTACACACCCCAGACCCGTCCTCGGGTTTTGCCGCCGCGCCGGTCCTGTCCCTAGACGGTCAGTCACCGGCGGCGATCGGGTTGAGTTGGACCGACACAACAAGCGGCACGTTCACCAACTATACGGTGCTCGAAGCGAGCCAAATGTCCGGTTGGACCTACTCGACGGCCGCTGTGGTCACCAATGCGGGAACTACCACTGACGTGGCGTCGGGACTTTCCCCCGGTGCAATCTACGATTGGGAAGTGGAAGAGAACTACCAGACTTGCGTTCTCTTCCTCTGCACACCCAATTCCGTCGCGACGAATGTGCTCAACCTGACTCAACCCACAGTGGCATACGTGAATGCTACCGGGATTACCTCGACCAGTGCGACGCTCAATTGGAATAACAACGCGACCTACAGCTCTCTGATCGCGTTCGAGTCGTATGCGGTTTGGGACGAGGTCAATGGCGCCTCCCCGACGCTGGTAACGACGATCAGCTCTGAGGCAGTGACCTCCTACGTTGTGACGCTGCTGGCCGGTACCAGCTACTCGTTCTTCCTCAAGACGTCGGACTGCGTCTCCGGCTGCGGCGGAGGAGCCCCTGCATCCAGCGTAACACAATCCAATCTCATCACCCTCGGCACGCCCCAAACCCTGTCGGTGACGGTCTTCGCGCAGCACTCGACAATCGACCTAGGCCAATCCGATTACTTCACCTGTACTCCCAACGGTGGCAAGTCTCCGTTCAGCTACGCATGGAACTTCGCAACCGGAACGTACGTTTCCGGCAACGCCAGTGAAAGCGTGACCCTTTCCACGATGGGCGCCCTCACCGTGCATTGCCAGATCGCCGACGCGGAGCCGTCGACGGCGTCGTCGAGCGTCGGTGTCCAGGTGAACCCCCCCCTCGAGGTGACTCTGACCAAGAATCGTACCTCAGCGGACGTCGGGCAGTCCATTGCGTTCACTTGTTCGATCGTGAATGGGACCACCCCGTACACCATTTCCTGGGCCTTCGGCGATGGATCGACATCCACGCTCGAATCGCCTACATATGCTTACTCCAACCCCGGGAACTACGCACCCACGTGCCTGGTCTCTGACAGCGTGGGTGCCGAGCAAGCCCCCTCGACTCCCATTGTGATCAGTCCGACGCTCGACGTTCGCGCCACCGCGTCCTCGGTGACCGCGGCCCTCGGGACTCTACTCGGGTTCACCGCCGTCGCATCGAACGGCTCCGGTGACTACCTCAACTACACCTGGAACTTCGGCTCCGGCGTTACTGCGAAGGGGGTTCAAGTCAACCACTCGTTCTCCTCGACGCAGGATTCTCCGATCACGGTGAAGGTCACAGATTCGAATGGGGCCTCCGAGACGGGCACCGTCACGGTCAACGTGAACGCCATTGTGGTTTCAGTGACCCCTCTGGTGACTTCGGTCGCAACCGGGAAATCCGTCACGTTCACGGCCTCTGCCTCGGGTGGGGCAGGGGGGCCATACAATTTCACGTGGACCTTCGGCGATGGTACGACCGGATATGGGCCTCAGTCGCTCACGTCTATGCCGTCGCCGGAAATGAGGCTCCCATCCTCATCGTAAAGGACCGGTTGGGCGCATCCAAAACTACCCCACTCCCCGGAATCCGCGTCTTCGTTCCTCCGGGACCCTTCGCATGGTTCACTTGGTGGGTGGCCCTGGGAATCGCGATCGGGATTGCGGTGATCCTCGGGCTCGTGGTCCTGGTCATGCGTCGTCGGACGGCCGCCGCCGAGCTCGAGCGGGGGGCTCCCCCCTACATCCCGCCCACGAACCCGAAGGAGACCATCTTCGGAGCGAAGAAGTGCGCGTTCTGCGGGACTCAGAATCTGCCCGTCCGTACCACGTGCGAGCATTGCGGCAACCCACTCGCCCGGGGTCCCTGAACTTTGAGTAAGGCCCGGTGCAGTTACCATTCCACCCACCAGCGCCGGGCCGACGGGAGCGCGTCAGGCTAGGTTCATTCGCTTGAGGGCGGCTTGGAATCTCGGGTCCCGGCGCATCGGCTCGAGGTTGGGAAAGTAACGGAATGCCCACACCCACAGTACGTGATGATCGATCGCCTTGTTGAGCCACCGGAAGGCTCCATCCAGATCCCCTACCTGGGCGTACACAACGGCAACCTCCCAGTCGATCTGAGGGATTTCGGGGAGTGTCTCCTGCACCTGCAGGTAGGCTTTCGCCTTTTCTATCTCGCCAGAAAGGGACCAAACCCAGGCGTGCAGGATGTCCGCGTCCCGCCCTTCGGGAAGAGTCGCGTGCCATTCATTGAGCACCTTGACCGTCTGGGCCGTATCGGATCCACCGATATGGTACCATGCCAAGGCTCCCAACCAGTAGCCTGGGGACGGGTTCAAGGCCCGTAGTTTTTCGATAGTCGCCCATGCTTCCTCTCTCCGGTCTAGCCAGGTCAGAATATTGGCCAGCGAAAACAGAGTGAAAATGGAAAGCGGGTCCGCGGCTTCGGCGAGCCGCAGATGTTCGATGGCCTCTTCGGTGCGCCGTTGTTCCAGTAGGACAAACCCGTACCATCGATGGGCGCGCGCGTCGCTGGGATTGAGAGATATAGCCAACTCCAACTCTTTCTCAGCCGCGGCGTGTTCGTAATCCTCCGAAAGTATCCCTCCGAGCGCAACATGTGCATCGGATAAACCGGGATTAAGCTCAATTGCGCGGTTGGCGAGTTGTCGACTCCTGCTATCCCATTCCGCCCGCGGTCCACCGCCGGCATCGGACCCGATCTGACGGACCGCGATCGCCAAAGCGGAGTAGGCGGCGGCGTTGTTCTCGTCGAGGGCGATGGCCAATTCGAACTGTTCCTTCGCCTGCCTGAGCCGTTCGGCCCCTGGATCGTGCGAGAGAGTTTGGCCCTTTAGATAGGCTAGATAAGATTCAGGCCGAATCGGCGCTCGCCTGTCCAAACGCTGCCTCTCTTCGGATTGCAATTCGACGTTTAGGGCCTCCGCCACCTGGGTAGCAATATCGGATTGAACGACGAACACGTCATCGAGTTCGCGATCGTATGACTTGGCCCAGACGTGCGCCTCAGAACCGGCGTTGATGAGCTGCGCTGTGATTCGAAGACGGTTGCCCGCTTTTCGGACGCTCCCTTCCAGTACGGAACTGACCCCCAACTCGGCTCCAATTTGAGCGACGGACTTGGAACTGGATTTGTACGGCATTACGGACGTTCGTGCAATGACCTGGAGGTTGCGTAATTGGGAGATCACCGTGATCAACTCCTCCGTAAGCCCATCGGCGAAGTACTCGTCCTTCAGGTCGGGACTGATGCTCGAGAACGGGAGTACGGCAAGGCGAATCTGGCCAGGACTCAACGTCGAAGCCTCTCGGACGTTCCACGGAAGTACGACCCGATACGTTTCGATGGGGTATCGCACGTTCTTGAGCGTTTTCGATTCTAGCCGCTCGAGATTGTTCGGTATCTTGTTCCGGACCTGTCCAAAGACCGGTTCGGTGATGCAGATCCCGCCCGGTTCCGCCAGCGCCTCGATTCGCGACGCGATGTTTACCGAGTCTCCGACGACGTCGTCCCCTTCGTGCACAACGTCCCCTAGATGTATTCCGATTCGAAGGCGAATCTTCGCCGCGTCCCTAGCCGAGAGATTGTGCTCGTGCAAGGCTTGCTGAATTTCGATGGCACATTGGACGCCTTGGAGAGCGCTGTCGAACTCCACGAGAAACCCGTCTCCCATTGACTTGATTTCTCGGCCGTGGTGGGCAACGAAGAGTGGGCGAACGAGTCGTTGATGGTCCTGGCGCACCTTGAGTGCCATGGCTTCATCCTCCTGGGCAGAGGACGTGGAACCGACCATGTCGGTGAACATAATCGCCGAGAGCCGCCGACTGGACGCCACTGCCGGCAAACCCCTTCCGTTAGATTAAACTCCACTGTCATCCAACAGGGTGCACAATCTCCATTGCACCGTCCACGACGACCGCATCCCGAGGGCGGGCGTGTACGACGGCGTACGACCACGACTTCTCTCTGGCGGCCGCGGCCGGGCGATGGTTCATCGAGTCGCGGAAAGCGACGCAAGGGGAGGGGCCGGGCCTGGCAGAACGGAGGGTGGGCCCGGCGAGTCTGCAACGAGCAGCCCGTTCGCGGCCATCAACGTCTGCAGTTGTCGCTCCGGTAGAAAGTTCAGCCGAGAGGTGAGAACGAGGAGGGAAGGAAATCTTGTACGATTGGGCCGCGCGGAAGCCAACCATGCCCCGGAACGCGACCAAAGCGAAGAAGTCGATTCCGGTGGAACCTCGGCCCCCATAACGGGGGCACGACCCATCTCAGGTGGTTCTCGAGCGCGAGGACTCTGCGGCCCGGCCGGTAGATTCTCATTCTGTACCGGGCCAATTGTCAAACCCACCGACGCATATTCCTGGCCCCGGAGCCGGGTTTCCAGCAGGTTTGGTCCTAGATAGCGGAAGATCCGGTCTTCGATGAAGTCTCCCGACGGTTCTTGGTCGAACGGCGCGGGGTTGCCAATCCAAGGCGTCCGAAGCGACGGCGAGTCGGGCGAGAGAAGTGGAGATTTCGACGCCGTCTCCAAGGGGCCGCGGCGCGTCGGTCTGGCGCACTGGAGGATCGTCCGGAAAATCTGACTTCCGTCTCGAAGGGCCCGCAGCTTGGCTTGCCCGACCCGCATGCGATAGTCGACGGGGATCTGGTGCACGATGTAGCCCCGGCGGATTGCCTTGAGGACGAGCTCGGCCTCGATCGCAAAGTGGGAATCGGCCAACTTGAGCTCCATGAAGCGCTCGGTCGACACCCCCCAGAAGCCGCTACAGAGGTCGAGGATCGATCTCCGCGTGAGGAAGCTCGCGGCATAACTCAGCCCGACGTTCCCCACCCGGTGGATGAGGTCCTTGAAATCGTTCGGCGGCCCCCACACGCGACGGCGCACCCCGATAACGAGGTCGGTTCCCCTCTGGAGCAGGTCGAGGGCGGGGAGGATTCGGTCGGAGGGGTAGGTCGCGTCTGCGTCGAGCGTCACGACATACGGGATTCCGAGACGGTGGACCCAAGTCACGGCCTCGAGCATGGCGCCGCCCTTCCCCCGGCCGATTTGCTGCAACACGGGAACGCCCCAGCTCCGGGCGACTTCGAGTGTGCCATCAGTCGAACCGCCGTCGATGATGACAACCCGGATGTTCTGTCCCGACTCATCCAGGCGATCGAGCGCCAGGTCACCGAGGGTGCGGGCGAGTCCCTCCTCCTCGTTCAACGTAGGGAGGACGACGACGGCGTGCGCTTCCCAGAAAGGTGCAAGGTCGATGCCGTCTGGGCTAGCGCGTGGGGACCCGAAGCTGTCCATCATGGTCGAATTCTCACTCAGACGTTCGTTAAGGACGACTCACGGGACGGAGTGTCTCTATGGAAGTCGTTCGCACGTACTGTGGACACAGGGCCTTCAACCTGCGCCCCGGACAGCTGGGATTGACTACGGGAGTCTTCGACTAGTAACTCACTCCCCAGTTTGGAGTTTGCTGCGATCGGCACTTGGTGGATCCCTGTCAGTGGATCCCCCGAAGTGATCTCCCGCAAAAGGTCGAGCCAGCGGAGGCAAGGCCTCGACTGAACAGGAACGTTCCTCCCTCGCATTCCAGTACCTGCAAGAAGCCAGTCGAGAGGTAGGTTGGGATATTCGCTCCCTTAATTCGGATTGAGTTTCTAGATCTTGTCCTCTCGGGGTTCATATGCCGTCGCCGTACGGCCCCCGGGGACGGGGGCTGAGGCGTGGAGCGCTTGTCCGGGCGTACCACTCCGCCGCTAGAAATCCTAACGTCCGAACTGAGCGCCCGCGGTATCCCAAGACGAGAGAAGTTGCCCGGTCTCCGCGCGGTTTCGGGGGCTAATGGGTGGATCCGCAGTTGGGTTCGATGGTTCGTGCGGCCCCCGGGAAGCGTGCGAGGTGACCCCTGCCCCACAAATATCGGCCGATGTCGATGGGAAGGTCACGGACTCGGGCAGATGGCTCGGATATCTTCTTCGAGCGAGCCCTCGAAGTGGGCCCGAGGCCGGACCGGTGCGGTGTGCCCGCGGAGATTCAACGACCAAGAGCCAGGGGCTTGCCGTCCACCGCGACCGTGGCACCGACGTTGATGACCCATGCGAAAAAGGGCGACGTATTCTTGCCGCCGGAGAATCGGTTGTTTCCGAGAGATACCATCACGGCGCCGAGTTCGCGATCCTCCAACTGCGGCGTGTTGTGCAATTCCGGATTCAGCCCGATGCGCAGCTGGCCCGGCCGGTCACGCCCCTTTCCTCCCTTCTTGAACTCTCGGTCAAATCGATCACCGCCCTCCGCGAACTCCGCGTGCGTGAGCTTCCCATTCCGGAACTGGAACGTCCCTCCGGTGGCGATCGCATCATCGTAGTAGTTTGTCCGATTGGCAACGATGGTTCCGTCGGCCACCGTTTCGTCCAGTGCGACGCTGACCGCGCCCGAAGGAAGCGTGACGAGCTGATTGAACGGCCGCTTCCTTTCGGCTGGAGTTGGAAGTCCAGTGTCGAGCCGAGTGGGCCGGTGAAGAAGGCCGAGGGTGAGGTCGGTGCCTCGGTCGTCTCGGATTCGCAGGCGCTTCCCACGGTCGAGCGCTCGCGCGATGGGTCGTCCGACTCGGGCCATCGATTCGGAGCTGACCATAGTTCCCCGCACCACGTCGGAAATCCACTTCCCCTCGTCGGCCTTGTACGCCTTGATTAGCGAGGGATAGGGCCGCCCAACCTCGAGGCGGGCTCCCCGGACTCCCCGCCTGTTGGCCGTGGCGTACCATTTGTTGTTGAACTCAAAGAGCTGGTTGAGCTGGGATGCCGGAAGGGCGTTGAGGCGCACGCGATCCCCCGGGCCCCACATGTGAATGTAGACGTTTGTGTTTGCAAGCGCCGCCCACTCGTGGGCGGCTGGCTTTCCCAGAACTCGCTCGTGCCCGCTCCGGACCGCGTCCCAGTAGGCTTCCTCGTCCTCGTACGGCATCAGAACCTGTGCGCCCATCTGTCGGGCTTCGCGCGCGATGGCCACCGCCCAGGGGAGGGTGTGCGTCCAGGCCTCTACGATCACACGCTCCCCGGGTTTCACATGAAGGTGGTCTTTCAGGACGGATCGAGCAAATTTTGTCTTGGTCGCCGGAGAAACCGATGAGTCCGACATGCTCGCGAGCTAACTCCTGCACTGGATATGAACTTGAAGGGGATTCGGTCCGGGGAGCACCGAGTTCGACCACAGCCCCTTCAGCACGGCAGGTGCAGATTCACTGCATTCGATACTCCTCGGAGCTAACTGATTCCAGCGCCTGCGGTGGTCTTCGCGTCGCTGACGGTTCCCGATTGACCACACTAGGGCGGGGCAGCCGCAGAGGGGAGCCCAGTTGCACCCTGAAGGTCTCGAAGGCGTACGTCAGGACGTTCGGATTGGGGACCCATGAGGCCCGGCATCAACGACCGCACAAACTCTTGGGACCAATCACTGCAATTGGAGCACCGTGCCCGCGGATCCACCATCGACGACTCCGTTTAGGAGTTCGGCTCCCCGAACTCCCTCCCCGTACAGAGTGGGATGCGCGCGCTATCCGCCGTCCAACCACTCTACTACGGAACCCGTCACCGGTGCCGAATCTGTGGCCGAGATCACGAGCTTGTTTCCTGACATGCTCGCAGGTGTCGTGAGAACCCATTCGTCAAAGAAGGAGAATCCAACGGGCGTGCTGGGAACGCTCCAAGTGTTCGTTCCGAAATTGTAGGTGGCCACGACGGCGTCGTTCGAGAGGTTCAGGATTTGCAGGGTGAATCCGCTGGTCGAAACGGCAGCGCTGGTGGTATTGTTCTCCACGGCGACAGTCAGGTCGCCGGCTGTGAGGGTATCAACGCTGCACGCGAGGGTGCCGTTGTTCCAATAGGTCGCCCCCATGTTCTCTTCTTGGAAGGGGAGCGTGTAACAATCGCTCGAAAGGGCGGTCGTGCCGCCTCCAGGGCCCGACGCGCTGGTGCAGGCCGCGGTGGTGTTCTCGGATTGGATCAGCGTTCCCGACGTGGCGTTGATTGAGGCTGTGAATTGGGCCGCGGCCTCCCCACTGAGAGTCTTCCCATTATCCGCACCGAGGGCGCAAGTCGTGTATTCAATGTCCCAGGAGGCAGAGATCGCGGTGCCCCCAAAGGAAGTGGACACGGAAGGTACAAGGATGTATTCGACATCGACGGATCCGTACTTCCCTTGGAAAGAGGCCCCTCCGGCATCCGCGGCGGTGGCTGCGGCAGCCGGGCTGTCGATGTAGTCGGAGGGTAGGTTCAAAGCCGTCACTCCCGTGGCGCACCCGCCGTAGATGCCGAGGGTGATGATCGGAGTCGCCGAACCCCCGAACACCGCGACTTCGAGTACCCCGTCCGAGGCGTTTGCATACCAAATGATCCACGCGTCGGTGAGACCGCTTGAAGGCGACGAAGTGCTCGAGGGAATGGAAGTGACCGACGAAGCTCCACTCAGCACCTTGGCACTACACCCTCCTCCGGACGCGGTGGCGTTGAGTGCAGTGGCATTCACCGCCACTGGTGTGGAGATCTGGACCCCCACGCCACCGATGAGGGTCCACGGACCCCCGTTAACGGAGGAGACGGAGGGTGTGGCAGTGGTCGCGGCCTCGGAGAAGGTGCCCGCCCCTCCATTGTTTCCTGAGGAGGTCTTGGTTTTCGCGGCCGCGAACGGCCCGACTCCGCCGAAGTAGAGCCCAGCCAAGACTACGGCAGCCACTATTACAACTATCACGACGACGAGCACAAGGCTAACAGCGGACTTCGCGGCTCCGGGGGAAGGCGACCCTGGAGCCGGCGGCGTACCAGTAGATGGAGGCGGAGCGGGCGCGGCCGGTCCGGACGTCATCGACATCGCAACACACTCGGAGCAATCTCCGACCCAGCCCGTCGTAGATAATGGTTTCCCGGGAGTATCAGCATGGGCCTCCTTACCATCGAGGAGCCCAGCCGCGCTTCAGGGCCAAGAGTCGAGAGTCTGAGCCGCCGCCAAGGAGAAACCTGACCCGACCTCAACTGAAATCCCCCAAGCGCCGCCGATGGATCATTGGGACGAGCCGAGGGTGGCGCTCCACGCCTCCAATCGGCAGCTTAATCGAATCTACCGTGTGACCAATTCACGTCCCGCACCCCGCTGGTGGACAAGGGACTAGAGGACCTTTCCGGCGCGGACGATTGGAGTCCCGTCGATCGCGATCTCGGAGCCGGCGAGCGAAAACCAAGTAAAGAAACTCGACCCGTTGGTGCCCCCGAGATACTGGTTCCTCCCGATTTGCAGGGAAACGCTCCCGCCCTCGACGGTCTCCAAGTTGGGGACGTCTTTGACGGCCGAGTTCAACCCGAGTTTGAGAACGCCTGTACGGTCCTTGCCCGTCGTGCCTTTCTTGTACCGGCGGACAAACTCTTCTTCTCCATGCTCGAAAGAATACGAAGCAAGCTCACCGTCTGAGAATTCGAGCGATCCGCCGGCGTGCCAGTTCCACCAGATATTTGTCCGGCGGTTGGCGTGAAAGCTCCCCTCCGCGGTTTTGGAGTCGAGGGCCACATCAAGGGTTCCAGCGGGGATTTGCTGCAGCATACCGGATTGGGAGTCTCCCTTGTGATATGGGTGGGGTCTCCCATCGTTCAGCCGTGGATCAGCCGCGGCTAGGGCGACTTCCAGGTCGGTTCCGTTGGAGTGGGTGATACGCACTCTCTTCCCTCGTGCAAGCGCCTTACGGAGCCGAGCCCCGCTTTTGGCCATCTCCTCTGGGCCGGTGAGACATGCTCGCAGCATGCTTTTCTCCCACCGCGCGAGGTCCAACCCCCACTGCTTGGCCCGTCCCTCCGTCACGAACCCCTCGGTCATTCGCACCCCGCGGAGCCCCGCCTTTCGGGCAACGGCGTACCAGGGCCAGTTCCAGGCGAACGCGTCGTTGAGGGCATCTTCGGTGTCCTTCTCGATGCGGTAGGCGTTACCCGGACCCCAGAAATTCACGTACACATCCGCCGCTTTCAGCGCTGCCCACTCCGGGGCGCTCGACTGGCCGAGGAGCTTTCCCTGCCCCCGTTCGATCGCCCGCCACCACGAGTCCTCGTCCTCGTGGACGAAGAGTACTCTGCCACCCACTCGGCGGACCGCATCGACCATCGCTGTGGCCATCGGCATCGTGTGGTTCCATGACTCGATGATCGCGTTCTCTCCTGCTCGGACCTTGAGATACTTGGTCACGATGCTGCGGGCCGCGTCGCGCTGCAGCTTCGAGGGAGTTTCCGGCATGGCCCGGGGCCGAAGTCGACGGGCCTACTTGTAATCCGCCAGGGGCTGAGAAGCCGTGGGCCCATCAGAACAACCTGTACCCCACCCCTCGTTCCGAGTCTCGCGATGCGGGGCGGGAGATTAAGACACAATCTCCGTTGCAACCGCCTAACAACTTCTTGTGCCAATCTAACCCGGACCGCGCGAACCGGCGCCCAGGCGATCTCCATGACTCTTCACCGATCTTAGTGAAACCGGTTTAAGCCCGAGTACAAGGAGGCATGACCAAGTCCCAAGCCGAGGCGATTTCGATGGGTTGGGCGAGCTTTGAGTTGGGCGGCCTGTTGAGAGTGCTCGGAGCGTTCGTCATCGTCGTCGGAATCGGACTAGCGATCTACGAATTCTCGATGAGTAACAGGTTGACCGCGTTGGTGGCATTCGTCGCTCTCTTGGTCCTCGGACTATTGATGGTCTCCTGGGGCGGCTACTCCCGGAAGCAGAACACACCGATAGGGCGCGTTGATGACGTCCACGGCCAGTAGATTCGCCAGGCGGATCCCGACGAGCCGTGCGCACGGGGCTCGACAAATCACTAAGGTCGGCCCCGCCGAGAGATGCGGTGAGTGACTAGGGTGCCTCCCAAGATCGCTCGCATTACCGCCGCCGAGCGCGACGCAAAAACGGTCACCTAGTTATGGTGGATTACTGAACGAGACTGACCCCGATCTCGGGCGCAAGGACAGGGGGCGATATGATACTCGCACCAAAGTAACTGCACCCCTTCAAACTCTGCTGACTAAGGAGTCGGGCCCAATCCGGGCGTTCCGACCTTCGACTCTCGAGTAGCCTTTCCCCTGCCGGGCAGGTCCGTTCGGGCCAAAATCACATGCGACCACGCAGATGAATACGAACGCCGGGTTCGCAGCCGTCAGGTCTAACTCTCTCTTCGTCTTGGGAGGTGCCTGAGAAGAGAAACCATGCAGAAGCGCAGACTTGGAAAGAGCGGATTAGAAGTCTCCGCCCTTGGACTAGGCTGCATGGGAATGACCTCCTCCTACGGCCCACCTCCAGATCGTCAGCAAATGATCTTGCTGATTCGAGCGGCCGTAGAACGTGGCGTCACCTTCTTCGATACTGCTGAAGCATACGGGCCGTACCGGAATGAAGAACTGGTTGGCGAAGCGTTGGCCCCCGTCCGCGATCGCGTAGTGATCGCCACAAAGTTCGGCTTCAAATTCGGACCCAATGGGGAGCAGGTGGGGCTAGACAGTCGACCGGAGCACGTCAAGGAGGTCGCTGAAGCCTCACTCAAGCGACTCCATATCGACACGATCGATTTGTTCTACCAACATCGGGTCGATCCAAATGTGCCCATCGAGCAGGTAGCGTTGGCCGTGAAGGAACTCATACGGGAAGGGAAAGTGAAGCACTTCGGCCTTTCCGAAGCCGGAGTGCGAACGATCCGCCGTGCCCACGCGATCCAGCCGGTGACGGCAGTCCAAAACGAATATTCAATCTGGTGGAGGCGGCCGGAAGAGGAATTGATTCCGGTACTCGATGAACTCGGGATTGGACTCGTCCCCTTCAGCCCTCTCGGGAGGGGCTTTCTGACGGGAAAGATCGACGAGAACGTCACGTTCGATAGTTCCGATTTCCGGAGGAAGCTTCCTCGATTTGCGCCCGAGGCTCGGAAAGCCAATCGACCCGTCGTCGATTTGCTCAACGAGATGGCACGGCAAAAGCAGGCTACAGCCGCACAGATCGCCCTTGCCTGGCTGCACGCGCAGAAGTCTTGGATCGTTCCGATCCCCGGCACCACTAAATTGGACCGGTTGGAGGAGAACATCGATGCGACGTCAGTGCAACTCACGTCCGCAGAGCTTCGCGGGATCGACACCGCCGCCTCACAGATCACAGTTCAAGGGGCGCGCTACCCCGACGAGCTGGAGAAAACGGTAGGTCTCTGACGGGACATGACTCGGGGGATCCGCGCCCCTGACGAAGAGACGCTTGGGCAGACTGGCGTATCGGGTCTTGCAAGAATCTCTCGTTGTCCCCCAGTACCCAGTCCGGACGGTAAATGTAACAGGGGCGGCTCTTCGTCAGTGTGGTTGCAAGTCAACCTCAGCCCAGCGTGGGTGCATCGACTAATGCACCCTTCTTTGAAGCTCCTAGGGACGCGACGTTGTAGAACTCAAGTCTTGCAAGCTCAGATTCTTTCAGGCAGCAGTCTGCTACGCAAGGGGCTGCACTTCCCGAAGGAGGCCGGTCTCCATGTCGAAAATAAAGCCTCGGACAGGGACGTCTTTCGCGATCCAAGGATGGGATCTTACCTTCTTGATTTGTTCCTGCGTGTTCCGCTCGGGGTCGTTGTAAGAGAAAAAACGCATGGGAGCGGGCGACGCGTCACCGGTCGAAGCGGTCAGCTTCGCGTTCAGCTCTTCGTCGGTGAATGTGGTAAAACCACAGCCGGTGTGGTTTAGAATCAGTATCTCTGTGGTCCCAAGTACACGGTTGGAAACCAGAAGTTCCCCGAGAACATCTTCTGTTACCGCAGGTCCGCCGGTTCGGATAACGTCGATGTCGGCTTGCGGCAGACCCAAGATTCCGGGGAGGTCTGAGAGTCGAGGATCCATGCAAGTTACAACGACGATTTTTGGGGTCGGACGCTTCCCCAGCGTTGAATTGTACTTTTTGGCATAGTTGCGGTTTGCTTCGAGCGCCTTATCGATAATACTCATTGTCACCCTCCATAGCGGTTCGGCTCTGCCGCTCGCCGCGCCAGGTATGGCGACGTTCGTATATGGTGTCGTAAGGTAGCGCTGAGTGGCATCTCCGAGGAGCATTCTAACGGGAGATACGTGTTCAGGAGGACTGCATCCCCCGTTTCCCAAGAAGAGAGGGATGCAGCAAAGGCCATCGAGGACGCGTTTGAATCGGCCGACTAGACTCGAAGACACTCAAGGATGGCCACCGGGCCGTCTCGCTATAGCTGATTATCCCCTTCCTCGTATTGGGGTGCAAACTGACTTGCACCCGCACCTCCAAGCGGGAAAGCGCCGAAGCTCACTTTGCCCGTGCGGTCGGCACGTATCGAAGCACGACGGGTCCATTCGACCGCGCTTGGGCTCCGAGCAATTTCATACCGATTGGTTCGGCAACAGACGGAAACAACGGATGCCTTCGACCGAGTACGATGCGCGATACCCCAAGCCGGGGCTCATGCATGAGACCATGGGTCAGTAGGTGACCCCAAAGCTTTGCGCTCCCGAAGATGAAGATGTCCTTCCCGGGTTCTCTATTGAGGCGACGGACCTCCTCCTCGGGGGGCTCCCTGACTAGCCGGGTGTTGTTCAAATCTACCGATTTCAAGGACTTCGAGAAGACAACCCGCGGAATTGAGGACATGAAGTCGGCGATCGGCCCTTTTTCAGCCACCCAGAAATTGACCTTCCCCTCGCACGTGACTCGGCCGAAGAGCATCGTACCGATGGTCTTGTTTTGTTCTATCGAGTAGGCTTGCTGATCCTTGTCCCAGGTGCGGGCCATGAAAACGAGATTGCCCGACGTGGGGCCCTAAAAGAAACCGTCGAGGGTGACCACTTCCCAGGTGATCAGTTTCCTCGTCCTATCTCCCTCGGGAGAGACTATCGATGTTCAGAGTCAGCGCGAGCGCGACGTTAGGTCCTGCTTGAGGGCGGGGGCAATACTGCGGCGCCATAGTCCGGAATCACCCCGTTTCTCCTCGGCGGCCAGACGTGCAATTTCGGACCTTGAGAGCGACTTGCGACTGGTTGTAAGTCGTGACCCGTAGAATTCGAGGTAGGAACGGTGAGACCCGTCGGGAACGATGCGGTACCAATACTGGGAGTGTTGAAACGGACCGTCCAGGTGAGTGTTTGTCCACGTCAGTTCCGACGGATTCAGCCGAACTAGACGATGGATTCGACGACGGCGCCCTTCGGGATAGGTGGTATCTGTTAGGATGAGAGCGTTCTCGCTGAGCGGGCGAACAGACCGTTCCCATTTCACGGGAAACAACTTGCCATCGCTTGGCTCGAAATCGGTACACCACGAGTAGGCGACTTTCGCTGCGGCGTTCAATCGCTGGCGGAATTTGTACTCAAGCGTGTAGGTCGGCATCTTTCCTCTCGGAGTTGTCGACGCGGGAAGACACCGGGAAATTAAAGACTCGGCACCACCGTGCTTCGGTCGGCTGCGGATTGGGCTAGCCCGCTTGGGACAGGTTGGAAGACGCACCGGGTTCCAGGTCTCGACTGTCGGGGGAGGATTCACCAGGGTTTTCGCGGCTGATTGATGTCGAATTCGTCGCCCTCAGGGTCCTGCATCAAAGCTGCATAGTGGTCGATCTCCGTTTCGTCCCAGTACTCGAACAGAATAGCTCCGAGTGAGATCAATCGTTCCGCGGCTTGGATCACTCGATCCTGTCGAGCGGCGAGCGGAACGTGGGGGCCCCCGCTCGCCTGGATATCCAGATGAAGTCTGTTCTTGGGAACCTTAGGCTCCGGCACTTGGTGGAACCAGATACGAGGCCCGGCCCCTTTCGGGTCGATTATCCAATCACTGCTGTCGTAGCTTACGTCGTCAGGAACGCCCTTGCTCCGCCAGTAGGCTGTCCAGCTTTCAACACCCTCCGGGGGACCTCAAGTACATATCGAAGGGCCTCGGCCCAAGAGCACGTCAGTCGGTCTGGGTCCGAGCCGTCGAAAGCCAGCTGGAACCTGACGGTCAGGGTCCACTCCCCTAAGAGGGGTGGACGAGTCGGGACTGATCGGTGTCACCCCCCAAGTTCGACTCCCGCGCACGTGGAGAAAGCGCCTGCGGCTCCGGTAGAGTTCGGCTGCAGTCTGTTTGTCGTAGCGTTTGGAGAGAGGTCCCCTCTACTTCCGCGGTTGGACCGGTCGTCCGAGATTCGCCATAAGCTCGATGAACCTCGAGTCTCTCCGGGCGGCTGAAAACAACGGTGAGAGGCGGACCCGGGAGGCCGGCATCGTGTGCGCCTTCGCAGCCATGAACATGTACTCAAAGAACTTGTCAAAGTCGCCCAGCGCGAAATAAATGAATCCGACGGAGGACTGCCGGGAATAGCCCTCTCCGAAGGTCGCCTTGAGCTTCTCGATGCACTTCATCGCGGTATCTCGATCGTCGCGCAGGGCGGATAGATATCCTCGACAGAGAAGGGCGTAGTCACCACCGGGCGCCCGTCGCTCCAGTTCTTGCACGGCGGTCTCCGCTTGATCAAGATCGCCGTTGAGCATGTAGTAGTCCGCCATTCCGCGGTTGGCGTCCAGGGGTGCCAACTCCGCGACCTTTTTCCAGTGAGCCATCGACTCCTCGAGCCTTCCAACAAAAAAGTAGGCGTTCCCCAGGTACCGAATCGAGGCGGGGGACAGCGGGTCCAAACGGTACGCCTCCTCGGCCTGCTGGACGTACGCTTCGACGATCCCGAGGGAACCCGCGAGATTGCCCAGCATTGCGTGCGCATGAGAAAGGTTCGGGTTCAATTCCAAGGCCCGTCGGACTTCGAAATCGAGAATGCCTGCGATATCGTCCGACATGAACGCGACCTCAGCGAGCAGCACGTGGGCATCTGCCAAGTCCGGGTCTAACACGGCGGCCTTTTCGGCGGCCGCCTTCGCCAGCTTGATCGAATCCATCCAGGGGAGAATGCCCTCGTTTCCGAGTTGAATGTAGGCGCGAGACACCCCGGCGTAAGCTCTCGCGTAGCCGGGGTCCTTCAGGATAGCCCTCTGAAAGTGTTCGATGGAGCGACGGAGGGAGGCATCGTCCGACTTCCACATGAGCGACTGACCCTGGAGGAAGTCGAGGTATGCTTCGGTCTCGCTGGGTTTCTGAAGCTCTGAAACAGGAGCCTTGCTCCTTCCCAGGCTGCCGGGTAACGAGCTCGCCACCTTGCTCGCAATCTCACTTTGGACCGCGAAGATATCGTCGAGATCATCGTCGTATTTTGCTGTCCAAAGATGTTCCTCGGTGGCCACATCGATCACCTGGACCGTCACTCGAATCCGGTTTGCCGCCCGTCGCACGCTCCCTTCGACGACGGTGCCGACGCCGAGTTCCTTTCCAATCGTCGCAACTTTCTTGTCCGTCTTCCGATACCCGATGACGGACGTGCGAGCGATGACCTTGAGTCCGGGAACGAGAGAAAGGTTCGCAATCAGCTCTTCCGTGAGTCCATCCGCAAAGTAGTCGTCATTCGGGTCGGGGCTGATGTTGGCAAAGGGGAGAACGGCAATTCGGCTGGGATCACGAATCAGTGTCTCGTGGTCCGAGACCGAATCTCCGTTGAAAATCCAAGGCAGCAAGAGGCGGTAGATGTCGAGAGGAGTGTCGACGCCCTTGATGGACCTCGGCGGCAACTTCTCGAACTTCTCTTGGACTTTGGTTCGAACCTGGTCGTATACTGCGCCGGAAACACAGATACCCCCGGAGTCAGCCATCGGCTCGATCCGAGCTGCGACGTTGACCGCGTCTCCCAGAATGTCCGTTCCGTTCGGAACGACATCTCCTAGATGTATTCCTACTCGAATCCGAATAGGATTGTGACCGCCTTCAGAATTCCATTCGTTGATCCGGCGCTGAATGTTCACCGCGCACTGAACGGCTTTGAGCGCACTGTCGAATTCAACGAGGAAGCCGTCGCCGGTCGACTTGATCTCTCGGCCCTGGTGCACACCCACTAACGGTCGAACCAGCTCGGATTGCTGCCGGAGCAAGTCGAGCGTGCGACCCTCGTCGGCCTGACTGGACGCCGTGTATCCGACCGTGTCGGTGAACATAATCGCGGCGAGGCGTCGGGTCGAAGCCACGGAGTGAGGATTGCACGGGTCAGATAAAATCCACCCCACACCGAATTCGAAGGGGCCGCCCCCAAACGGCCCTCTTCGGCGTCGAAGGGCGTTCGGAACCTCTTCCGTACCGGATGCGTACGCGGATTAGCGGTTGGTTTGGAATCCCATGAGTGGGCAAACTCCCTCACCCCCATCCGGCTAGCTTCAAAGTGACTTGCCCACTTCGTCAATCGGGACTGGAAGGAGGGGGCAAACGTACGCCGGGCGCGCTGCCACTATGACAGTCTCGGGGTGTGGCAGGAGAGGGTAGACCGCTCGTGGACCTCTTGGGAGCTGGGTCGGGCAGAATCCGCATGTGACCTGCAAGTGCATGTGGGGCACAAGTGGAATCCTCGCAATCCGGACAATGTCCCGAATCGTTTCGATGTCATGCCCGGACTTTGGTTGAGTGGTTCAGCGTTCAGGATGACGCACACCCTGCCCCGAGGAGCTTCAAGTCAATTCCGAACTGAAGTCACCGGAAAGCAGGGGTGATTGACAGCGACGCCCGTCGCACCTTCCATCGGGGCAGAATGCTACCTATCTCGGAACGGTTCCACAATGGCCTATGGGCCAGTCTCGGAGTCAGAATACAAGTTTGGGGACTTCTAGACCCCCCAATGACTACCCAAAGGGGCGTCCCGCGATTGACCGGCGAGCTCGTCGAGGCACTCGAAATGGGGCGCGATTCAAACCAGAGGGCCAATCCGGGAGACGAACTTGGAGTGGGGCCGTAGAGCAGTTTATCGCATGGAAACGGAACGAAGGTCGCGTCGGCGAATCTTGGCTTGTCCGGATGCGCTGGGAGTTGCTGCGAGTGCCAACGCTTCTCCGACATGTCGCGCCCAAAATCTTGACTCCAACTCCGAGCCGCTTGCAACCGGACGACATCCGAGCACTAAGACGCGGTCTTCCTTGGGAACGTGCGACCTGGGCGGTCCATCTGTCGGCGCTCCGGCAGTTCCTCCGTTGGACCGGAAACCCGTGCGCCAATCAGACACCTCTATGGGCTCTTCCCACCGGAGAACCCAGCCACCGTCGTTGGATTTCCAAAGACCAGCTCTTGCGTTTGGTTCGGAAAGCTCGGGGACCGGAGAAAATCCTGGTCTGCCTGGAGGGGCTCAACGGTCTTCGGCGAGTTGAAGTTCTTCGGCTTCGTTCAAAGGATGTGCTGTTCGACGAGGGTGCACTGCGGATTCTCGGCAAGGGGCGGTATGGTGGGAAATGGCGAACGATTCCGATGCACCCTGCGACGCGTGCGGCCCTCGCGAAGTGGCTCAAGACCAAGGAAAGTGCCGACCTCGTATTGCCCCTATCACGATCTGGGGTTGACGCCATCTTGCGCCGTTTGGCGCTTCGGTCGGGATTCGATATGAAGTTGAGCAAGGTCTCTCATCATGATCTTCGCCGGACTTTTGGCCGCCTCTCCCATCGAGCCGGCATGAGCCTCGTGCAGCTGAAGAATCTCTACGGCCACAGCTCTCTCGACCAAACCGCCGGCTACATTGGCCTGGATCGGGACGAGATGCGGGAGGGGCTCGAACGATTTGCCCGAAGCCTGACGTCGCCGTCGCCTCCCAATCGGCAATAGAAAACTATTGGAGGCCCTTGACCAGCCCCGCGACCAACCGCACTCGTCGGTCGCCGAGTTGCAATGGAAGTTGCACCTTCGGGCTGCTCAGCCCAGCTTTGGGGCGCCTCACAAAAACCCTCATTTGAAAAGGCTTAGGTCATACTACAGTCGGTTGGGCAGCGGGAGCCCATGGGCGCGTATTGAACCCGCTTTGAACATGAGTCCCCCGGGCCGGAACTTAATCTAACGGGAGCGGTCACCGGCTCGTGGCCGGGAACCGCCGACTCGTCGCGATAATGTTCACTGACACTGTGGGCTACACCGCCTCGACCCAAAATAACGAGGCCCGTACGCTCGACCTACTCCGCCAGCAGGAGGAGCTCGTCCGCCCACTAGTGGGCCATCACCAGGGTCGGGAAGTTAAGTCAACCGGGGACGGATTCTTGGTCGAGTTCGACAGCGCGCTCAAGGCCACCCAGTGCGCGGTGAACATCCAACGGCGGATCTACGAGCGTAATGCGGAGGGGACCCTCCCTCCGATCCAGATCCGGATCGGCATTCACTTAGGAGATGTAGTGCAGAGCGGCACGGACGTCTTCGGGGATACCGTGAACATCGCCGCCCGCATCGAACCCATGGCCGAGCCGGGAGGGATTTGCGTGTCGGGCGCGGTGTACGATCAGGTCCGGAACAAGATTCCCGACAAGCTCGAGAAGCTGCCGCCGACGGCCCTCAAAGGTCTGCAGAGCCCCATGGACATCTACCGGGTTGTGCTGCCGTGGACCGTCGGCGAGCGGTCCTCCGAGAACTCGAGCTCCTCCCCGCTTGACAAGAGCCGGATCGCCGTCCTCCCGTTCGTAAGCATGAGCCCGGACCCGAACGACGAATACTTCGCGGATGGGCTCACCGAGGAACTGATCGCGGACCTGGCGCTCATCAAGGGACTTCAGGTGGTCGCCCGGACCTCCGTCATGAATTACAAGAAGAAAGGGAAAAACATCTCGGAGATTGGAAGGGAGCTCGGCGTCGGCACCGTGATCGAAGGGAGTGTACGGAAGGCAGCGAACCGAATCCGGGTTACGGTCCAAATGATCGATGTGGCCACGGAAGGACACCTGTGGGCGTCGAAGTACGACGACAGCCTCGACGACGTCTTCGCGGTGCAGACCGACATTGCTACGAAGGTGGCTGAATCCATCCCTAGGAGCCTTTCCACAACGAAGGCCCCGGTTCCGGCGCCGGAAGAGACCCGGGATGTGCAAGCCTACCTATCGTTTCTCCAAGGGCAGGCCACCGCGTACCGGCACGAGGAGGAACCGTTGAGGCAATCCTTGGGATTTTTCGAAAAAGCCGTGGAGAGAGACCCGGCGTTTTCCAGGGCATATGCCGCAACAGCGAGGGTTTACATCCGGCTGGGCTACGAAGGGTTCCTCTCATGGACCGAGGCCATTGACCTCGGAAAAGCCGCGGCTGAGAAGGCGCGTTCGATCAGCCCCGGTCTGGCCGAGGCGCACTCCGTCCTGTCGGAACTGGCCTTCCTGGCGGACGACCCGATTGAGGTGCAAGAGGGGGAGGCGAAGAAAGCACTGGAGCTCAATCCCAACCTCGCCGAGGCTCACAATATGTTGGGGCAGATTGCAGGAATGCTCGGGGAGCTAGAACCCTATGTCGATCACCTCGAGAGGGCGTACCGTTTGGATCCGCTGTCACCAGCCACCATCAGAGAGCTCGGAAGGGCCTACTTCTACGCGGACCGAGGAGAGGATGCCCTGGAACTTTGGAAAAGGACGCTCCGTATCGACCCGATCAACTCCCTCCGTGGAATGACCGACTATTACGTTGCGAAGGGCGACCTGGTAAACGCCGGCGCCACGGTGGTGGAGATGGAGAGGATTGGGCCGAGTAACAGGTTTACACTTCTGAGCCGCGGGTACCTCGCCGCCCTTCAGGGGGACAAATCGACCGCGATGGAGATGGTCAAGAAGCTTGAATCGGGGCGCGACCCGGGAGCCGTAGGACGCTGGCGAGATGCGGGCGTTATCTATCTGGCCCTCGGCGATGCGGACAAATTCTTCGAGTACATGTTTGACGCGGCGAAGGCACGCGATTTGGCGCCAAACTACCTCAGGTACCATCCGCTGTTCGCCCAAGTCCGGAAGGACCCGCGGTTCGTCCAACTCCTCTCGCCCTTTGTGCGCCCGGTCCGCTCCCCTACCTAGAAGGGTTCCGGTTGCAGGTTCGACCTCCCAGGGGTCCGGAAACCGACCGTTTCAAACGTGCAACGGAAGTTGCACCGTTGCCGACGGCGTAGAGTGATCAGACATGAGTCTTAATCCGGGAATCTAGCAGCGTGAAGGGATGCGATGAAAACTTACGTATAGGAAAGTTTCTCGCATCGCAGAGTCACTGAATCCACGCACGAGATTTACATCGAAATGGACCTGGAAGACGTCTGGGACTTCGTCCGATCTGAACTGACAGGTATTCGTCGGCTACTTGACCGCGCAGTGTTCCCCGATGTTTCTGAAAGCAAGCCCCGGTGATTGGATCAAACCTCCCAGTGGGGGTCGCAACGGAGAATGCACCCGAATTCCCGCGAGCGAGAGTAGGTGAGTCCCCGGAGATTTTCTTCACTCAACCCGTTGACGACAGTGCCCTTGCGGCGGGTGCTTCAGTGCGTCGACGAAGCTCGAGAACCAAATCATCCGCCAAGTCCCTCTTGGTAAGCTTGGATACGTAGTCCCAATCGATCACGCCGGAATATTCGGTGGCAAGGGCCACGGCTTGGGCGAACAATTGATTAGAATTTCTCGGCCAAACTTTGGCCCCGATGAGCCGCTTAGCGATCAAGTCCTCGACCGCGGCTAGATGAACTGGACCGTACGGCGTCGACACCTCCCCCAATCGGGCTTCATCACCGGCATAATGCGTTCCGACCGGATCGACCCATAGCTTCAATTCAGGCCGAGACCAGAACCATCCCTTACGACTAAAGCCCCACTCCTCCAGAATTTCAATGAGGGCCTTGCGATTACCGACTAAGTCCACATCGTCTGAAACATACTTTCCGCTTGTGTAGACTTCGATGGCCGAGCCACCTACGATCACAACCCCCGTCCTCGCCGCACGCGCCAGCAGTGCGCCAAGCCAGAGGTTTCTTTCAGAGCGATCCTTGGCCCTTTCAAGGGTTGCCCTTAGCTCGTCCGCGTTCAACGGGAGGTCCGATTTGTTCGGACGGAGGTCCGAGCCCCAGCCTTCGCGAGAACGGCATCCTTCTGACTTCGTCGTCGGATCTCATTGGCCGAAGGGGTACGGCCAGGTTTGAACTTGGACAAATCCAAGGGATCTCGTGCGCTCCTCTGCATGGCCATTGCGGCGCGCCGCTCTCGTTCTTGCGCACCGCGGGTGAGATCTTGGCTCCAAACGACTCGAAGGCGTCGGCGCAGGAGGGTCTTCAAGTCCGGGTCCACCACTACCCACCCATCCTGATTCTCTGGAGTGGGGGCCTTTTCGACCTCATGGAATAGGAGGAGCCGTTTTAGTTCCCGATAGACATTTGGCGGTTTAATCCCCACAATCGTGGCAACGCGGTACGCCGTAAGGGGGGCGGATGCGTTGGCTAGAGCGGCAAGTGTCCGTACGCGGTCCTCCGATCCGAAGAGCGTCGCAAGTCCGGGATCTACTGTAAGTGTCATGATGATGTATTAGTCATATTGACTAATAACGATAACGGGTCTGTCACTGCTTAAGGGTTTCTAAAATTTTGATGAAAGTCGGGCCCAGTCCTAAGAAGTACGCAAGTACAAACTTGAGTCTAAGGAACTGTATGAACCAGTGAAGTAACGCCAATGTGGAATTGGTCTCGAGGTACTGCACCCTGCATAACATTCGAGCACAGAGCTAGATCTGTTCAATTCCTCCGGGACCTACGAGATGACCGATGGCCTCCTTCAGGGTGATTGTTTCAAAGTCATCGTCGCTCTAAAGTACTTCGAAGAGGCCAATCGAATAGACCCGACGTTCTCGCTGCCCTACGCCCGCCGGGCGCACAGTTACATCATTCTTTCATCGGAGACCATGAGCCCCGGCGAGGCTTTCACCCACGCCAAGGAACTCACTTCTAAAGCGCTCCAACTCGACCCCAATTCCTGCGAAGTGCACTCCGCCTTGGGCAACTCGGCGCTTCAGCAGGATCGGGACTGGGTTATGGTCGAACAGGAATTCAAGAATGCCACCTCGCTCAATCCAAGCAGCATAGTCGTTTGGAATTGGCATGCCGTGCTCCTGCGCGTCCTCTGTCGATTTGACCAAGCCATCGGGGAACTAAACACGGGCGTAGAGCTCGATCCGTTGACGAGAGAATCCCAATCGGGCCTCTGCTTGGTGCACTAAATACGCGGAGACGACGCGGTTGCCCTTGCCCTCGCTGAAAAACTCCGAGACAGCGCGCCCCACAATCCCTTTTCTCATATTCGAGTGGGGTACAGTTACGCACGGGCAGGACGCTTGGAGGAGGCGCGTCATGAAATCGAACTGGTGAAAGGACCGTTCGCAGAAAGTCTGCTCGCGTTCAAAGTGGCGCTCCAAGCGATATTGGGTCAACCCGAAGAGGCTCGGCGACTGGCCAATGAGAGCGAGGATCGAGGCTCCAAGAAGTACGCTAGCACAACCGATACGGCGATTTTGTACGCCTCCCTGGGAGAAAAGGAGAAGGTTTTGGAGTGGTTCGAGATAGATCAGCAATCGGGAGATCGAGGGCTCTGGAACGGGTACCAGTTTCCCGTCTTCGATTTCGTCCGTGACGATCCAAGGTTTGAGTCGCTGCTCAGACGGATGAACCTCCCCACCGGTTGGCGCGGCATCGGGGGACCCATTGGTCCGGCCCGCTGACCGAGGGTCCGCGCGGCCGAACGTCGACTCACAACGCCACGTGGGGGCCCTCGTGGTTGTAATTGGGACTTCACTCCGGGAAGGTCCGGATGGGCCTAAATCGAGGAACCTAGTGCTAACGCGTTATGGCCTCGAACGGCTTCACCGGACGTGGATGACAGCGTCCCGTTTTTCAAGCAAACCATGTTGGGAAGCTGCGGCCCGGCCTGCGTCCAGATGGTCCGCGGCTGGCTTGCGGGTTCTACCGCCGTCCGGGCGAGATCGGACCTAGGTCCGTGGACCCGCAGCTGGATTTTCCCATTCGGGATGACGGAATCGTATGGCCTGGCCGTTCTTCTGGCGAGATCTGGCGCGCGGGTGACCGTCTTTAAGGAGCGCCCGGGATTTCACTTCCACCCCGAAACCGGGACATTTTTTGACGTCGTCGGTTCGGCTTTTGGTTACCTCGGACGTCCACTGGCTCGGATCCGGAGGTGGCAAGCCCGCCGACAGGGCATCCAGGTTTCCATTGGTCCCCTCACCGTAGCACGCCTTGGGGAACCCGATACCTTGGGTCGTCCGGCGATCGTGATGGTGAACCAGGGGGCGTACGCGCCCGACCCGGACTTTCCGTCCGGCGTCTTACATTGGGTGGTCGTCACCGATTTCGACGCCACGGGGGTCCGGTTCCATGACCCCGATCTGGGGCCGAACCAACGACTTTCTCGGAGCGATTTCGACAAAGCCATGGACGTTCGTTCCTTTGGGATCGACCGCCAGATGGTCCTAACTGACCGGGGCCCGTCCTGAACCGCCGTCCTCCACGGGTGCGAGTGGCCCAGGAACTCCTGCCGGTACCAACCGAAGCATATCGATGCATCCGGAGGGTGCAATGCGACTTGCGCCTCATGCTCTGCGACCTACTTCAGAGTCGGGAAAGTCCCTTGTAGGCCCCCGGTCGCGGCCTGAATGTGAGGAAGACGACTTTGTCACCTTCGACTCGATAAAGTCCGCGGTATCCGTTCACTCGGAGTGTCCATAACCTCTGACCACCCCGAAGTTGATGGACGTCTAATTGGGGCGTCCCCCGAAACGGATTCCGGGACACAATGTCGAACACAGCTTCGAATTGCCGTTGAACGGGACGCGGGAGCTTCAAAAACTCGCGGCGGGCAGATTCCGTGACCTGGAGACGGTAGGTCAATCACAGTCCCGCGTCCCGGAGAACCTGATCCATAGGAAACCGCTTCTCGGCGCGAAATCGCCGTTCCATTTCCTCGAGGAACTCTTTCGGGGGAAATTCCTCCATCAACTCCAGGAGGATGTCCCCGTAGGTCTGCCCTGGTTTCTTGTAGCGTTCGAGGGCCTGCCGTACTGCAGTCGGGATCGTAATGGTGGTAGGTCGGACACTCGCAGCCATTGGAACCATGATCTTCCGCAATTGACTTAACAATTGTGACGCAACTGAACGCTGTCAGTCTAGAATCGCCGACATTTGCCGCGGCCGCAGAGCATGAATCCCCCACAAGGGTGCAATCGGCATTGCACCTACGGCCATTGGTCCGATTCATCACGGGAGGGTCGAACCTGCTCGGCCTCGGTCGAAGGTTAGGCCAGCCAATGCACAGCACTTAGCGACGGGGGTGACCTAAAAGAGAAGGGGTGGGCCGACCAATTCTCTCTCCATCCTGGCGCGACGTCGCTCAGAAGATGTAGGCGTGGCCAGCGTCGGCGAGCCCGCTGGCAGTCTCACCAGGGGCGCCCACCACCACGGTTGTGCCGCTTACGGCGACTGAAGCCCCAAAGAATCCCTTGGATAGCGTGTTGAGACTCGTCAGCGTGCTGATCAGCGCTCCCGTCTTGGCGTTGAACGTGAATGCATGGCCTGCCTCGGAGAATCCATCAGCACTCTCACCGTAGCCACCCACGATCACCGTTGTGCCGCTTATGAAGACCGAATACCCAAAACCTCCATCGTCCACGTACTTTGGTGCGATAGGGCTCGTGAGGGTTCTGATGAGAGTACCCGTCTTGGCGTTGAACTCGTAGGCATGGCCACCATCGGTCAGCCCGTTGGCAGTCTCATACGGAGCACCCACGACCGTGGTACTTCCGCTTATGGCGACAGAAGTCCCAGAGTATCCATATTGCTGCGCGTTGGGACTCGTCAGTGTACTGAATAACGCACCCGTCTTGGCGTTGAACGTGTAGACATGGCCAGCGTAGGTCTGTCCGCTGGGGGTCTCATAGTCGGCGCCCACGACCACGGTAGTGCTGCTGACCGCAACTGAATCCCCAAAGTATCCGGGTTCCTGTGCGTTCGGACTCGAGAGCGTTCTGATCAGAGTTCCGGTCTTGGCGTTGAACTCGTAGGCGTGGCCTGCAGCGGACACTCCCTTGGCGGTCTCACCAGAGGCGCCCACGACCGCGGTACTGCCGCTTATGGCGACCGAAACCCCAAAGGTTCCACCCGACTGCGCGTTGGGACTCGTGAGCGTTCTGATCAGAGCACCCGTCTCGGCGTTGAACTCGTAGGCATGGCCAGCAGCGGACGCTCCCTTGACGATCTCACCAGAGGCGCCCACGACCGCGGTCGTGCCGCTCACGGCGACTGAAGCCCCAAAGAATCCATCCTTCTGCGCGTTGGGACTTGTCAGCGTACTGATTAACGCGCCCGTCTTAGCGTCAAACAAGTAGGAATGTCCAGCATCGGGGTCTCCTTTGACAGTCTCACGGGGGGCGCCCACGACGACGGTCGTACCGCTCACAGCGACCGAATCCCCAAAGTCTCCACGGAAGAGTGCATTGGGACTCGTTAGTGTCACCACCATGATGCCTGCCGGGGAGGCAACCGCGATCGGGCTGAATTGAACCGCGAGTAGCACTAACGCTCCCAACACGACCAGCACAATGCCCAGAGCTACCGGGCGTGTCTTCGTGGCGCGTTGTCGACTTGCCACTTTCCAAATGCGGAGACTCATCGAAACCCCGTACGGTTCGGCGCAAAGCCGCCACGTGTGTAGACTTTTACTCGAGGCACAATCGAAGCCTCCTGCTCTCGTCGGCCCCGACCTTGCGTCCGAAGCCCCGCCTTGGCCCGCCCGATCAAGTCCGAAGGGAGCTAGATCGGGTCGCGGTCCGGGTTGGTCCGAGTCAGCGTCGGGCGGTCCTCGGTCAGCCGGAGGGCTGCTGCGACTCAGTTACGTAGGTCTCGATGGGATTGAACTTGCCCCGCCTGACGATGACGGTTAAAGGGTTAGTCTCCGGGGTTCTCCAGATCAAACTGGAATTAGTCATGGGTCGGGTTACGACTGCGTTCGTAACAGGCCTCAAACTAGAATAGGGGTGCCTTTGGCCCGAATCGACCTTTTTCAAATGGGGGGGAAGCTCTAACGTCTCCCCCTGGCGGGCTCTCGAAGATACTGCCGAGGTACCATCTCCATTGCATCCACTTTCGCGCGGTCACCACGATGGACTGCCCTATGCGTAAGGCACCCCACCACTTTGCCCGATATTATACGAAACGTATAATATCTAACAAATCCTTCATCCAGCATGGATCCCCTGTTTGGTAGCGAGACCCGAGCGCTGGTGCTGGACCAGTTGGCCAGCACTCCACGGCCACAGTCCGCCTACCGGATAGCCAGGACCGTCGGAGCACAACCGATCCAAGTACTCCGAATCTTGAAGGGTTTGAGTGAGTACGCCGTGCACTCAGACATCGGTTGGGTGCTCAAAGATGAGTCTCTGAGACGCTTTCTTCGGGAGAGGTTGGCCTACCGAGAATTAGTGAGGCGGAATGAGAAGGACGAGATTCTCATTCGGTTTGGCATGAAGCCGAGCACGTCGTATGAACGGCCGCGAGTTCGATAGCGTCCTCGCGGCAGCGTCCACTCTCGAAGACCGCATCTCGTGGTTCGGCGCTCTTCTTGCAAGAGAGTGCAAGACCGACATCGAGATTGTCGGCGGTTCCGCCATCGAGATCTACTTGGCGTCGGCGAACTACGTTTCTCATGGTATCGACCTGGTCGGTCCCAAGGAGGTGATAAGACCCGTGCTAGGAAAATGGGGCTTCCGGGAGGTTGAGGGCCGTAGCCATCGGGGCTACTGGTTCAAGCCTGTGGTTGGGCTGGTCGACGTAGTGGGGATCGGGGATCGCTCCGGGCTTAAGCCTCGCCGGATGGAGACTCCCCACGGACCGGTGTTCGTAAGCGCCGCTGAACCTCTCATCATAAGGCGCCTGTCGCGCGCTCATCGCGAAGGATCCAAAGCCCTCTACTTGCAAGCCGTCCAGCTTGGTACGCGCGGCGGGCTGGATTGGGAGTATCTGGAGACCATGGCCAAATTCGAAGGGGTTGCTTCGCTCCTAAGAAAACTTCGAAAGGACCTCAAAGCCTGAACAAGTACTTCTCGAGCGGGAGTGGGTACCGGCCGGGGTCGCATACGCTTCGGGGCCAGACGAATAACGCGCTGGGTCGATGCGACTTCTGTTGCTCAGTTTCCTTTTACTCCTCAGAGTAGGTGCAACAAACCGTGCACCCATGAGTGTAGCCGCGGCTCTGTCCGTCCACGATCGCCGGGTCGATGGAAGACCTAGGAGAGCGGATTAGCCACCTCTTTTTGTGTGCCTCTCGTTTCTTCGCTTGAACACGTTCTTCTCGGACTGAAGGACCGACTTCAGTCCCTCGACGTTCATCTTAAGATAAACTAGATCGGAATGGAACATCGTTACTCCTCGTTTCAGCCGCGAGGACCTTTGTGATTTCAACACGTGTTCCAGTTGTCGCGCATGCAAAAGAAGCGGTTCAACTCTAAGCTTGACCCAGTCCGTCGAGGGCTCAATTTTGGAGAACTCCCTCTTCAACTTCTCCAGAGCTTTCCTTAGTGCGGGGACATTTGCCTTGTAGACTCTATCGACCATCGTCTGTGTCCTACACTGTAGCCAATCCTGACGAGATTATGGCAACTCGCGCGTCCGAACCTCTCGTAGGACCGGCATCTAACACGAGTGGGTGGGACGATGTTACGCGACGGATGGGGGTGCAACATCGCTTGCCCTCACCCCAGCAGGTCACAGTCCTCATTGCAACCACATCTCTCTGAAACTCACTCCCCCCTCTTTGTCGGGCCGGTACCAATAAGTACAAATGCGTGCCCGCCTTTCTCCCGCGTCCGGTTGTCGACATGGACCTAACGGACATTTGGCTCGCCATCGTAGCCCTCGGTGCCTCGATGATCAACGGGGCCATCGGGTACGGTTTCTCTTCCATCGTCACACCAATCGCACTGCTTTGGATTTCGAACAAGATCCTGAACCCGGCCGTCGTCACTGTCGAGCTGCTCGTCAATATTACGCTCCTATTTCGGGAGCGCTCGTTCATCCCGCTGACAAAGGGCCGGGCCATGCCGGTGGTATGGACGCTGTTTCCGGGTGTGCTCCTCGGCACTATCGGACTCACCTACCTCGCGGTCAACGATGTGAAGGTCGTCGTCTATCTCGTCCTCCTGCCGATGGTAGTCGTCCAGGTGCTCGGGCTCCGGCGGCCTTTCACCAACGAGCGACGCAGCGGGTCGGTTATCGGTCCTGGAATTGGTTTCTTGTACGCCTTGACGACGATCTCGGGCCCTCCGCTGGCCATCTTCTTCCGGAACCAGGGCCTTTCCAAGGATGAGTTCCGCTGCACTCTTGCCCAAGTCCGAGTCGCCGAGTCGAGCCTTACCCTAGCGACTTACTTCGTCTTCACCGAGTTCTTCGGGGCGTCCCTCGTCTCCGCCCCTGCGGCGGGACTCATCCCGTTCTTGCTCATTCCCGTAATCATCGGTGTGCCAGCGGGTGCCTGGATTCTCAACCACGTTTCCCGGGACGTGTTCACTCGATTCGTTATGGCGATGGACGGGCTCGTGGTCTCCTTTGGTCTCTCGGAGGCTATTGTGAAATTGAAGTGGGTCGGGTCGACGATTAGCTACGTCCTTTTCGGTCTCCTCGCTGCAGTTGTCCTCGGGTTGTCTGCCTACTCCCTTTACCGCCTACCCGGCTCCCGAAAGTTGGTGGATTCTCGACCTACTGCTTTCTCTGGAGTGGCTAATCCTCAATCGACCGCCGCCCCAGGCGTCCCGCCCCAAGCGACTGCTGACCCACACGCAGCGCTAGGAATCGAGGCCCCTAGGCGCGTTGTGGCTACCCCAGCAGGAGAACAGCCCCTTCCTGGGCCGGCTCTTCCCCAGATTCCATCGGACCGCGAGTAGGGTTGGTCCCAACGGCCTCGATCACGAGAGCAGTTTCGGCGGGGGAACCACTGGGACTACCGCCCATCTCCTATGAGCTCAGTCAGATTCGAACCACACTTCAAGAGTTCTGGGTGGACCCAGGACTAGAAGTGCAAACCCCATTGCACCTTTCAACGAGCGCCGTGACTGAGTCAGTGGGACTTATTCTCGGAATCCTAAGGCAAGACAGCCCGATCGAGCAAACGACGAATTCCTGGCAGCTCATCTCGGACGAAGGTCCAGAGGTCTTCCAGGTCAACTTCGACGTACTCGTGCACTAGACCACGGTTCCGCAATCTGCTGAGCCGTTCCCACGGAACTCGAGGGTTGAGGTTCTTGAAAGCTGGAGACGTTTTTTCGGCTGACTCTGTAAAGTGAATCAAGTCGAGAAGTACGGCCTTTTGGGCGAGTCCGCGCAGTAGAAACATCGCCTTTCCTCCCGCAGCGTCACGTTTTGCTTCCTCAGCAGCCTCCGTCATCGCGGTCACCCGCAGCTTATCGCGCATCGATTTGCTGGTCATAGTGGAACCGCCTCGGCAACGACCTGCGGCTGGATGAACCAGTGCAGACTATCTTCGGTAGCGACGTCGACGTGGCGGCCCAGCAGCGTCTCCAAGTCCTGAGCTAGGTCCAACGTCCGGAGTTTGGACTTTGCTGCCTGGGATCGATCAAAGTCAACGAGAAGATCGATGTCGCTCTTCGGCGAGGCGGCCCGCCTAGCGAGGGAACCGAAGACACGGATCTCGCGAACATGGTAGCGCTGTGCGATTCGTTCGATTCTCGTAAGGTACGGCCCTAGGACTTGCTCGATGCCAAGCCCATCCCCCCGAGCAGGGACTCGAATCCTTGGCTCGTCCCAGTACGGCGACTTGCAACGCGGGCAGATCCGGACAACCTGCCCCCGAGGAGTCCAGGAGTTACCGCATCTGTAACAATGGAGTTCAGGAATGGCGATTTCGTGCATATTCCCGCTATCCGCCATATGTTAAAAACTTACGTATAAGTAAGTAATGTAAGGTGTCCGCATTCGGTAAACTCCTGAGCAATGGTCCACGCATCGCCTTCCATCGCGTCGGCGAGGGGTGCAGTTCCCATTGCAACCTTCCGGGCGAGCTTCAAGATCGAATCGCAGACAGGTGAAAAGCAACAATGGTCATTCCCCGTGCCGCTGTCGGCTAGAAATACTTTAAAGGGCCTAACCCCATAGTGTCTATGGGAGTGGGCTATGGGGGCCACGAGTATCTCGGTTTCTCAAGAGACGCGCAAGCTGCTGGAGAGTCTAAAGACCGGAGGCGAAACGTATGATGACGTAATCCGCGGCCTCATCATATCCCATCCGAACCGGCTGACGATGGCAGAGCTATCCCGGAGGATCCGGGAAGGGCACCGCCATCCAATCGAGGAACTGATATCGAAGAGCCGCCACCAACCCTACTGAGAACGCAGTGCCGTTCCGGATTGTCTCGATTGATGAGGCCGACGGAGAGTTTCTAAGTTTGCCGCCAGCGGTGCGTGAAGTCTTCATCGCGGCTTTTCGGGAGCTGGCCGCATCCGATGCCCCGGTCATGCGTGGGAATGACTGGTACACCGAGGAGCTCCGCCAGAATCAGCGGATCGCCCCAGGCGGCTTGTTCTCGCTCCATGTCGGAGCACTTTGGCGGGCAGCATTCTTTCGCGACAAGGACACACTCGTCTTCATCGGGTTCGGCTACCGAGTCCCTGAGTTCTATGACAGGCTCGCGCGACTCCGAAAATCGCTGGACTCCCGCACCGAGTGACTACATCCTCCCGGTCTTTCGGAAGGTGCAACCCCCATTGCACCTTTCCGCGCGCGGTAAATCTCAAAGGACAGTCGGTCCGATATGAATGAAGATCTGTCCCAACGTCGTTGTCGACTAGAGATACTTTAAAGGGTCCAATCCAATAGCGCCTATGGTAGAAGGCTATGGGGGCCACTAGTATCTCGGTTTCTCAAGAGACGCGCAAGCTCTTGGAGAGTCTAAAAACGGGAGGCGAAACTTATGATGACGTAATCCGGGGCCTCATCATTTCCCATCCGAACCGACTGGCGGTGGCAGAGCTATCCCGCAGGATCCGGGAAGGGCACCGTCATCCGATCGAGGAACTGATAGCGAAGAGCCGCCGTCAACCCTACTGAGAACGCAGTGCCGTTCCGGATTGACTCGATTGACGATGCCGATGCGGAGTTTCTAAGTCTGCCGCCCGCGGTCCGTGAGGTCTTTATCGCAGCTTTCCGGGAGCTGGCCGCATCCAATGCCCCGGTCCTTCGTGGAAATGGGTGGCACACCGAGGAGCTTCGTCAGAATCAGCGGATCGCCCATGGCGGTTTGTTCTCGGTGCATGTGGGAGCCCTTTGGCGGGGAGCATTCTTTCGCGACAGGGACGCACTCGTCTTCATCGGATTCGGCTTCCGGGTACCCGAGTTCTACGACAAGCTCGCGCGACTCCGAAAGTCTCTAGACGGCCGAACCCAGTGAGAATATCTTCCGTATCTCGCAGAAGATGCAATCCCCCTTGCACCCGAACGGCTTCATTCAAAGCGACTTGCACCTGCGCCGACGATCGGCGAAGGTATTGGCAAGCCAGGATTACCTAGACCGATTCCCAGCCTAGACTCTAGGGCGAGGTCAAGCTCATTCAACAAGTCCCATAATCTCGAATTATTCCGGATAAGCGCGGGCCTCGGATCGATTCGAACCTGCTGCAACGAAACACCCTTCTCTAACCTGCGAAAACATTCGTCGAGGTCACCAATCTCATCGAGCAACGTGTGAGGCCCTGCCCGAGGTCGCGTGGGCCACTCCGAATCGATCTGAGCTGTGAAGGGCATTTCCTAAAGTGGATCGGACTCCGAGAGGGGCGGTCCGACCACTTTCATGAAGGCCCGCTCCGCGATGGCCCGGTAGGCCTCCGGGGCGAACCCTCCGGGCGGTTGCGTGGCCATTTCTTCGAAGAACCTCTCCATGCCCGACGGAACGAACATCTCGAGGTACCGGGCCGGAACGCTACCGATGTTCTGGAGACAATGGGGCGTACCCCGAGCAACAAAGACAAAGGATTCCGCGGGTGCCCGAAAGATCTCTTGGTCCGCCTTGAACCGAAGTTCTCCTTCAAGGACAAACCACATCTCGTCCTCTCGGACATGGACGTGGAGCGGGGGGCCAGCCCCGGGCGGAACCCGGTGTTCGAGCAGGGTGAAGGTTCCATCAGTGGTCTCGGCACGCGCCTTGATTAGACTCGATAACCCAGATGGCCCCGGAATGACTTGACCCCCGCCCGACAGAACCAGAAACGCGCGGCTCCGCTCGACCATCTTTGCACCCGAAACCCCTGACCGCGCTTAGTCTACTTGAACGCGAGCCTTTGCGAGTTCCGGGTCCAACCGTTCCGCCTTCGTTCGTGGGGGAATCCAGAACCCGTCCTTATGGAACCCAAGGCCTTTCAACGTTAGATTGGCTTCAGAAGGCGGTCGAACGGTGACCCCTGGATGTGTCCGCTTCGAGCTGCCAGAGACAAGCGTGCAACCTCCATTGCACCTAAAGTGTTCCCGGAGATTCTCAGCAGGGCGCTCGGCCCGGGGTCTGTTTCCGTTCGTCCTCCCTCGCTTTAGAAATTCTTAAGTCCAATTGTCCCAATTGGTAACCGATGCTGACCGATCCCCCAACGACTATCACCATCCGGAGTTCCACCCTCCGCAGTCTCTCGCTGTACAAGGTTGGCGGAAAGTCCTACGATGAGGTCTTGAAGGGCCTGATGGAAGAGGTCCCCCCCGAGTCGTTTCTCCGGTGGGCAAAAGACGAATTGAAGCGCCCGACTCAATCTCTGGTTCAAATGAGGAAGTCCTTGGGTCTCTCTGAGCCCTGATGCCCAGGGTACGTTTCTCGCCCGAGGGCGGGCACTCCCTCCGCAAACTACCGCAATTGTACCTTGAGAAGTTCAACACGGCCTTTTCTATCATTGAGGCGGGCGGTCCAGGAGCTGCCCAAGTCGACACCCATCCTCTCTCGGGCAGTCAGCAGCTGTGGACCCTCCGCATCGGACCATACCGGGGCGTATTTCGATGGGACGGCGATGAGGCGCGATTCATCCGGTTCGGCCACCGACGTTCGGTTTACCAACGCCTCCCCAAGTGACGAATCCCGAGGCGGTAGTGCGAAACAGACAGGGGACAGGGCGCAATTTCCATTGCACCCCTGGCCCCTCGATGCCGAGGCTGAACTAGACCCGGCAAAGACCATCTCGCCCGCCGACATACCATAAAACCAAGAGATGGGAGAATACCTCGATGCAAACGGCCTGAGGACCTATTTTGAGCGGCGTGGGTCCGGCGACCCCGTTCTGTTGCTCCACGGAGGGGGAGGGACCGCTGAATCACTTACAGCGCTTGCAGACATTCTCGCCGAACACTACGAAGTACTGATTCCTGAGAGAAGATGGCACGCTAGGACGGCTTGTGTCGGAAAGGAACTGACCTACGAGGTCATGGCCGAAGACACGATCGCCTTCATGGACCGACTCGGAGTTACAGATGCGCACCTGATTGGCCAAAGCGATGGGGCCAACGTTGCCCTGCTTACTGCAGTTCAACGCCCAGACCACGTTCGGAAACTCGTGTTAATGGGTGGCAATTTCAACACGGACTATTTATCGTCCGAATCGAGAGCCTGGCTGAAGGGACTCTCTCCTGAGATTGCACGACAGGTCTTTCCATCGGTGGTCGACCTGTACTTCAATGTCACCCCCGACGCCGAGGCGCGATTCCCTGTCCTTCTCCAGATGCTTGGAAACCTCTACGCATCTGATTGGAGGATCCCGACCATGAGTCTTGAAGGAGTTGCGACCAAGACTCTGGTAATGGCGGGGGATAGAGACTCAGTCCCGATCGCACACACCCTGGAGTTGTTCCGATCAATCCCAAATGCCCAGTTGTGCGTGGTCCCGGAAGCCGACCACGAATTTGCTCGAAAAAAGCCGGAATTGATAGGACCCATCATTGTACGCTTCCTTGGGTCGTAGCTAACGCTCCATTCTGCCGTGTGGTTGAAATTCAGGCATGAGTGCAATCCCCATTGCAACCAGACTACTCCCAGAGACGCCCGACGCGACGTTCGTTCCCGGGTCAAGTGCGGCCCACCCTCCGTTCTCACAGAAACTGTCAAGTCCAACTGCTCCAATAGGACTGTAATGTTGGCCGATCCTCCGACGACTATCACCATCCGGAGTTCGACCCTCCGTAACCTCTTGTTGTACAAGATCGGCGGCAGGTCGTATGATGAGGTCCTGAGAAGCCTCATGGAGGAGGTCCCTCCCGAGTCGCTTCTTCGATGGATGAAAGAAGAGCTAAAACGTCCGACCCGATCGTTGGCGCAAGTCAGGAAATCCCTGGGTCTTCCTGAGCCCTGATGCCCCGGGTCCGCTTCTCGCCAGTGGGGAGTCGGTCCCTCGGCAAGCCCAGGTGCAGTCATGGTACTATGCCTTCGCAAGTAGCATTCTGACCCGGTGGAAGGTGTGGCTCACGCCGCCGTCGCCGATTCTTCGTGGAAGTCCGCCCCCACCGGGATAGCGCATTCCGGAAGCCGCCGAAGACTTCCCGCCCGCAGGGGCCCTTCCTGGGGCCTCCCGAGGCGAAATCCCAGTGTAAAGCATGGAAGGTCCCAACAATCGAAAGTCCGTTGGGTAGATTTCCGCGTTCGGGGTGCGTCGCATCCTGCAACTCTTTGGGGTGAACTGAGTCGGGTCGCAGCGGACCTTGCAAAGGGAGAGGTGGTCGCGGAGTGCTCATATATTCGTACATATATTCGATAAATCAATCATGCGCTTCCACAACGAGTTCGATGACATTCTCGGAAATCGTATCCGACTCCGACTGCTTCGCATACTAGCCCGAACGGGGGGCCAGGGTCTAACCGGACGCGAGTTGGCCCGGATGTGCGGTGCGTCCTCATCACAAACGATCGCCTCGCTCCAACGCCTGGAGGACTCTGGTCTAATCCTGCGTGACATCGCCGGCCGCGCCCACATCTGGCGGTTTGCGGATGGGCATGCTCTCGGCCCAGTCCTGACGAGTCTCTTCAGGGCGGAGGCCGAATCTCTTACCACCCTAAAGAAGGACATCGAGAGTGTAATTCGGAACTTACCTGTCCACCGAGCAGTCCTGTTCGGCTCCGTTGCCCGAGGAGACGAACGCCCTACCAGCGACGTGGACCTCCTCGTCGTGGTCCGATCTCGCGCTGACAAAGGGAGGGTAGAGGAGGCGCTGGGCGCGGCCAGTATTGACTTCGCAACCAAGTTTGGGAACCCGCTCTCGTCCCTGGTGATCGAGGAGAGGCAGCTGCGCTCTCCCCCCAACCCATCACTGTTGACGAACATTCGCCACGACGGGGTCGAGCTGGAGACGAGTGCTTGACGCCGTCTCGCATCGAGGTTCTCCCTAAAGACCGGGGGGCAGTCTATCTGCGACGAGCCGAGAATCTCCTGAAAGTGATGGAGGTCGCGGATGAGGCAGGGAACCCAGATGGGATTGTTACTAACGCGGTCCAGGCCGGGATTGCTCTAGGGGATGCCTACACGGTATCATTGGTCCGGCGGCGAAGCCGCGGTCAAGATCACAGCGAGGTCCTGCTCTTGGTGCGTGAATGCCCATCTCCGAGCACCCCTGAAGTGAGCAGTCTTCTTCAACGCATCCTGAACCGCAGGAGCGAGCTTCTGTATGAGAGCCGAGATGTCTCGCTTCGACAGGCTCGGGAACTCGCAAACCTCGCCCGCAAGCTACATTCGGCCGTCCGGTCGGCGATCTCGTCACCTTCAACGAGCTTAGGGAAGTAATCGGTAACCCAACCGGGGAGCTGCTTCCGGCCGAAGGAGCCTTGGGTGCAATCAACCTTGCACCCACTT
>JBARJD010000045.1:0-5323 GCA_049800095.1 Thermoplasmata archaeon
TCCCGAAGGCCGCGCGCAAGGAGATCGACGACGTGCTCAGTGCGGCCCGGCTCAAGGTCAACGAACTCGTCGAGCAGTACCGCAAGGGCGAGCTCGAGCAGCAACCGGGCCGGTCGCTCGAGGAAACGCTCGAAGTGCTGGTCCGACGGGAACTCGGACGGGCCCGGGACGACGCGGGCGAGATCGCCGGTCGTCAACTGGGGCTCGAAAACCCCGCCGTGATTCTCGCCCGCTCGGGCGCGCGCGGATCCATGCTCAACCTCACGCAGATGGCCGGCGCCGTCGGCCAGCAATCGGTCCGGGGGGAGCGCCTGCTCCGCGGCTACTTCAACCGTACCTTGCCCCACTACAGTCGGGGGGACCTCGGCGCCGATGCCCGGGGCTTCGTCTCCTCCAGCTACAAGCGGGGCCTGGCGCCCACGGAGTACTTCTTCCATTCGATGGGAGGGCGGGAGGGTCTCGTCGACACGGCGGTTCGGACGAGCCGATCCGGCTACATGCAGCGTCGACTGATCAACGCGCTCGAGGACCTCCACGTCGATGAGGACCGGACGGTGCGCAACACCGCCGGCACGATCATCGAGTACAAGTACGGCGAGGACGGCATCGACCCGACGCGCTCGTACGGCGGCCTGGCCATCGCGCTCGATGAGATCGTGACGATGGCGCTCGGCCGGCGCGCCAAGCCCTCCATGGACAATCTCAAGCCGGACGCCCCCGGCGGCACGCCGCCCGTCACCGAAGAGGAGATGGACCTGCTCGCCGAGGCGCAGCTCGAAGAAGACGCCGAAGAGGAAGAGTCCGACGACGTGCCCTCTCCCGAAGAGGGTCCGGGCTTCGAGGGGGAGTGAAGATGGCGAAGGAAGAGAAGAAGGTCCCGTCGAAGCTGTCGAACCAGATCGCGGAGTACGCCGCGACAGAGGGAGTGATTTTTCCGGCGCTGGTCCTCCAGGAATTCCACGACCGGGTGCAGAACCTGCGGCTCGAGCCGGCGGAGCTCAAGAAGGTCGTCCAGGAGGTGGCCGTTCGCTTCGGGAAGAACCTGGTCGACCCCCACGAGTCGGTGGGCATCATCGCCGCGCAGTCGATCGGCGAGCCGGGCACGCAGATGACGCTGCGAACGTTCCACTACGCCGGCGTCGCCGAGATGAACGTCACGCTCGGCCTGCCGCGGCTCATCGAGTTGGTCGACGCGCGACGCGTCCCCTCGACCCCGATGATGAGCGTCTATGTCGAGCGGAAACACCGCGCCGACCGCGAGGAGGTCCAGAAGATCGCCCTCCAGATCGAGGTCTCCACGATCCCCGACGTGGCCGCCATCGGCACCGTCGTCGAGGAGCTCAAGGTCGTCGTGACGCCGCAGCTCAGCCTGATGCAGGGCCGGGGCGTCAAGCGGGCCGACATCGAGCGCTCGCTCCAGGAAGGCATCGACACCCGAAAGTTCCGCCTCGGCAACGGTTCGGGTTCCGGCGAGAGCCGCCCGTTCGAGATCTTCCTCGCGGAGGCCCCCGTTCCCGCGCCCGGCCGGGTGAAGAAGGAGGACCCGGACGAGGACATGCCGTTCAAGAAGCTCCTCGCCGCGAGCGAAGAGGCGAAGCAGATCCGGATCAAGGGCGTGACCGGGATCAAGCGCGCGCTGATCAAGAAGGAGAAGGAGGAGTACGTGATCTACACCGAGGGGTCGAACCTCGAAGACGTCCTCGAGATCGAGGGCGTTGACGGGGACCGGACCACTTCGAATTCGATCTTCGAGATCTACAAGGTCTTCGGCATCGAGGCGGCACGGGCCGCGCTCATCCAAGAGACATCGCGCACGTTGGGCGAACAGGGACTCACGGTCGATATCCGGCACCTGATGCTCGTCTCCGACGTGATGACGAACGAGGGGGACATCCGTGCCATTGGCCGCCACGGGATCTCCGGGAAGAAGACCAGCGTGCTCGCGCGGGCCGCGTTCGAGATCACGGCGGCGCACCTGTTGCGCGCGGCCATCACCGGCGAAGCCGACGAGCTCAAGGGCGTCGCGGAGAACATCATCGTCGGCCAGCCGATCACGCTCGGCACCGGCGCGGTGAACCTGGTCTACCGGCCGACGGTGGCCCCCAAATCGCCGCCGCAGGCCGTGGAACCGGCCCCGCCCGTCGAAGCGGCCGATGACGAGGAGCCGCTCGTCCCCTCGGCGTAGGGAGGAACCATGGATCTCGGACACGCGCTCAAAGTGGCCCTACAGACGGGGAAGGTGCGGATCGGCGTCAACGAAACGATCGATGCGGCCAAGGCGAAGCACGCCCGCCTTGTCATCGCGTCGACGAGCTGCCCGTACGAGCCCTTCCTCCACGAGAGCCGGTTCGAGAAGGTACCGGTCTACCACTATCCGGGGACGAGCGTCGAGCTCGGCGCGGCGTGTGGGAAACCGTTCCCGATCAGTGCGCTCGCGATCCTCGACCCCGGCTCCTCCGCGATCCTCTCCCTCGAGACGTCGTAGCGGTCCCGCGCCGGTCGAGAACCCATTCCATGACCGAGATTTCGTTCGACACTGAGACGCTCGGCCTGATCCGGCTCTTCGAGGAGCGGACCGGCGCGCGCGTCAAGGACTGTCTCCACGCCGAGGACAAGGTCGTGTTCCTGGTCTACCCCGGCGAGATCCCGAAGGCGGTCGGGCCCGGCGGCGCCGTCGTGGACCGGCTCAAGGGCCAGACCCACCGGGAGATCCAGGTGGTGGAGTACTCCGACGATGCCGAGGTGCTCGCCCGGAACGTCTTCTTTCCCTTCGGGCCCCAGAAGGTCGAATTTCAGCCGAAGGGGAAGGGTCGGCACGTCACCGTCACGGTCGACCCGGCCTGGAAGGCGCGCGCGATCGGGAAGGCCGGTAAGAACCTCAAGATCGCCCGGGCGATCCTGATGCGCCACTCCGACATCGTGTCCGTCAACGTGGCCTAATCGAGCGGAGGCATCCAGCCGCCCGGACGAAGGGGCCAGGTCTTTTGGGCCGGAGTGGTCCGGAATAGAAGCTGAGAAACGCATCGAGAGACATTCCTCATCGGACAGTCCATGCATCGGGACCGCTCCGCAACGTTTGGAATGATCCAGGCGGGAGCGTACTACGTTTTTCTCATGGGACAGCTCGCTCTCATCTTCGGTATCGTCCTGTTCAACCCGAACGGGCTCATCGTTTGGCTGATGACGGCGATTCCCTGGGCGAGCCCCCAACTCGCCACGCCGCCGGGGATGATCGTCGGCTGGATTCCGGCGTTCGGGACCGTGATCGTGGGGCTGTTCCTGGGAGGGCAAGTCATCAGCATCGCCGCGGCATTGTTCGAACTCGGGCGGATGCGCCGGAACCCCACCCTGGCGGGCCCCACGACGACGGAGCCGCCTCCTCGACTCGACCCCTCGGCGCAGCGGAGCCTGCGCTACATTCGAAACTGGTTGGTGTTGGACGGCGTGGTGGTCTACGGGACAGGATTGATAGGCTTCAATTGGACCTGTCTCCAGTGCGCGGCCGACCAATGGTACTTCACGTCCCTGTTTTTCTACACCGGGATTTTTCTGTTCTCGCTGGCCATCGTCCCGGCGCTCATTCTCTGGTTCGATGGCTTTCGCGTCCGCCCCCGGAAACAAGGGCGGCACCCCCAAGATCGCGCGAGGGGTCCGCGGTGGGGCGCCCGAAGGCTGAAATTGCCGTGGGGATGCGCCTGACCCATGGCCGATGAACCGCGAGGGAACCGCATCCATGCAGTCCTCTTCGACCTCGGCGGCACGTTGGTCGACAATCGGGATTTTCCGGCGTTCGAGGAGCTGGCAAACCAGGCCGGCATCTCGGTCGATGCCGACACGATCGCCCACTGGACCTCGACGATGCGGGACGAGAACGACCGGCAGGGAGAGACCTGGACGCTGGAGCAGTTCTGGCGCAAGGTCATCGAGGGCGCGGTCGGCGCGCCCGTGCCGGAGGCCCAGTGGAGGAAGTTCTACCGGGCCGCGGAGGCGCACGAAGCGCCCTCCCATCTGTTCTCGGATGTGGCCATGTGTCTCGATGAGCTCAAGGACAACCACCTACGGTTGGGCGTCCTCACGAACCACGTCTCGGAGCAGTCGGCCCGACAGATCCTGGCGAAGGAGGGGGTGCTCGGGTTCTTCGAAGTCGTCGTCGCCTCCGGCACGGAACGGGTCGCCAAACCCGACCCTCGATTCTTCCAGAGGGGGCTGGACCGACTCAAGGTCCTCGCCGGAGAGACTCTCTACGTCGGCGACAAGCCGAACACCGACGTCCGAGCCGCGGAGCGCGCGGGACTCCACGGACTTTGGCTGCACCGCGACGGAACAGGGTACGGCGAGGACCCACCCGAGATCACGTCGCTCACCGAAGTACCGATCTGGATCACCCAGTTCGAAGTCTCCGGCCGCGGCTTCCCGCCGGCGCCGCCCAACCTCGATGGCGACCTCGGTGGCGCGCCGCAGAGGCCCCGCCGGAGAATGGGTTAAATAGAGCCTTCGGCTGGCAACGCTACCCCGTGGGTCTCCATCCGGAGACCGACGAGGCGACGCTCCCACGGCGCGCGGGGGACCCGATGATCCATGCGCTCCAGGGAACGTCACAGATGGCCCGAAGGGGCGTGGAGCCTCGAGAACCCCTCCCTGGAAACGGGGAGCGACCTCTCGGGACCGACGAGGAAGGTAGAGAAGAGTTCGCTTAGAACACACGAGCTCGTCATGTCGACGAGTTCGCAAAGAGCAAATTCCGCCAGTCAGAATAGATTCGGTTTCTTTGACCGTCACACTAACCCATAAAGAATGAAATCCGGTTGATCCTGCCGGCGGGCACCGCTATTGGAGTTCGCTTAAGCCATGCGAGTCGAGAGGGGAAAGCCCTCGGCGCACTGCTCAGTAACACGCGGACAATCTGCCCTCGAGACGGGGATAACCCCGGGAAACTGGGAATAATACCCGATAGGCCTGAGATGATGGAAGGCTCTCAGGTTCAAACCCTGCGGGGCTCGAGGATGGGTCTGCGGCCTATCAGGTAGTAGGGGGTTTCACAGACCCCCTAGCCGTAGACGGGTACGGGCTTTGGGAGAAGTCGCCCGGAGATGGATTCTGAGACACGAATCCAGGTCCTACGGGACGCAGCAGGCGCGAAACCTCCACACTGTGGGAAACCACGATGGGGGAACTCCGAGTGCCTACACTGTGTGTAGGCTGTTCTCGAGCCTAAAAAGCTCGAGAAGTAAGGGCCGGGTAAGACGGGTGCCAGCCGCCGCGGTAATACCCGCGGCCCGAGTGGTGCTCATTATTATTGAGTCTAAAGCGTTCGTAGCTGGCC
>JBARJD010000046.1:0-9264 GCA_049800095.1 Thermoplasmata archaeon
CCCTTGCTCCGTGGGCCGGCCCGAGGGCCCGCCAGGTCGGCCACCTGGGGACCCCCGACTAGGGCCATTCGGATCGCCCGCCGGAGCGCATCGGCCACATCGCGCTCTCCGTGGATCCGGATCTCCCGCTTCGTGGGATGCACGTTGACGTCTACCCGGGCCGGGTCGAGCGTGAGCTGGACCGCTCCCACCGGGAACCGCGTCCGCGGCAGGTAATCCTGGTACGCCGCCCGCACCGCTTGGGACAGCGGACGAGACACGATGGCCCGACCGTTCACCGAAACCTGTACCCCCACGGACGTGCCTCGGGAGACCGTGGGTCTCCCGAAGACTCCGGAGAACTGGAACGGGCTGTCGCGGACCGACTGGACGGTGAAATGGGAAGAGACGAACTCGGAACCGAATACCCAGGTCGCCGCCTCTTCGAGATTCAAGGCCCGGGGGTACTGTGCGATCTCTTGCTCCCCGGCGGCGACCGTGATCGCCACCGACGAATGCGCGAGGTAGAGACGCTCGATCGTCGCCACGGCCTCGACCTGTTCGGCCGCCGGACTGCGGAGGAACTTCCGTCGCGCCGGGGTGTTGAAAAAGAGGTCTCGCACGTCGATCGTGGTGCCCACCGAACGCCCCGCCTCGAAGGTCGGTCCGACATGTCCCCCTTCCACGGTGAAACCGTGAGCACTCGCGGCCGGCGGCGTACGAGAGGCGATGCGGAGACGGGACACCTGGGCGATCGCCGCGAGCGCTTCGCCGCGGAAACCGAGACTGGTCACTCGCTCCAGGTCCCGGCTTCCGGAAAGCTTGCTCGTGGCATGCCGCTCCACGGCGAGCGGGAGTTCGTCGGCGGGGATCCCCCTGCCGTCGTCCGAGACGACGATCCGCTCCAACCCGCCCCCCTCGAGCCGGATCTCGACCTCCGTCGCCCCGGCATCCATCGCGTTCTCGAGGAGTTCCTTCACCACGGACGCGGGGCCTTCCACCACTTCCCCCGCGGCGATCTTCTCGATCACTTCCGGTGGAAGCCGCCGGATGGGCGGTTGCTCCGGTGCCGGCGGTTTCACGGGGGGGCCTCGGGGCCGGACCGCGTCTCCAATCGACGCCGCCATTCGACGAGCCAACGGTGGGCCTCGAGAGGCGTGAGCGCGTCGAGGTCCAGCGCCCCCAAGGCCCGCTCGAACTCCGAACGCGGAGTGGCGGGCGACGGAAGGAGGATCGCCTGGGTATACCGGGACGGTCGGACCTTCGCGGAGCCGATGCGTCCGGGGAGGGCGATCCCCTCGGACTCGAGATGCTTGAGCAGGCGCTCCGACTCGGCTAGTACCTCGGGGGGAACGCCCGCCACTCGCGCGACGTGGAGCCCCAGGCTCCGGTCCGTGCTCCCGGGAACAAGGGTCCGGAGGAACACGATCTCGTGCTCCTTTTCGACCACAGCCAGATGGGCGTTTCGGGCGGCCGACAATCCGTCCACGAGGCCGGTGAGCTGATGAAAATGCGTTGCCACGATCGTCCGGCAACGATTCCGGTCGTGGAGATATTGGACGGTCGCCCAGGCCAGGGCGAGCCCGTCGAAGGTGCTGGTCCCCCGCCCCACCTCGTCCAGGAGAACCAAGCTCCGGTCGTCGGCCTCTCGGAGGATCTCGGCGACCTCGCTCATCTCCACGAGGAAGCTCGATTTCCCTCGGCCGATCGCGTCGGTGAACCCCATCCGGGTGAAGAGCGCGGTGACCCGACCGATCCGGGCGAAACGGGCCGGTACAAAGGAGCCGATCTGGGCCATGACCACGAGAAGGCCGACCTGTCGCATGTAGGTCGATTTACCCGACATGTTCGGGCCGGTCAGCAGCACCAGCCGCGACGCCTCGGTGTCGAGATCGGTATCGTTCGGCACGAACTCCTTCCGAAGCTGGCGGTCCAGGATCGGGTGGCGCCCTTCCCGGATCTGGAGCCCGCGTCCGTCATCCACGATGGGCCGGACATACCCACGCTCCTGCGCCTCCGCGGCAAAGGTCGTCAGTACGTCGATCTCCCCCAACCGACGACCGAGTCGGTAGAGGTTGGGGACGATCGCCTCGAGGTCCTTCAGCAATTGTTCCCAGACCTCGAGCTCCCGGATGCGTAACGCGTCGCGCGCGGTGAGGATGCGTTCCTCCGTCGCGCGAAGGTCCGCCGACGTATACCGCTCGGCGGAGGCGAGCGTCTGGCGCCGCTCGAAATGCGGCGGAACGAGCGCACTTTGGCTCCGCGGGACCTCGAAGTAGTATCCGAAGACCTGGGTGTAGCCCACTTTCACCGAGCGGAGGCCGGACGACTCCCGCTCCCGGCGCTCGAGGGACTCGAGCTCCCCGAGACCGCTGGCCTCCGCTTCGGAGAGACGGTCTATCTCGGCATCGCCCCCGGGCCGGAAGAGGCCGCCGGCCTCCGCACTCGTGGGAGGTGGATCCCGAAGACCATGCTCCAGCCGATCCGCGACGTGCTCGAGAACATGCAGGTCCGCATCCCCCGCGTCGACCAAGGAGAGCGGGGTGGTTCCCTGTTTCAGGCCGTCCCGCACGCGCACCGCGGCCCGGAGTCCCTGCGAGAGCCCGAGCAGGTCGGAGGGACGGACGCGGCGTCCGGCGATCCGGGCTCCAATCCGGGCGAGATCGGGCACCCGACGAAGCTCCTCCCGGAGAACCGACAGCCAGGCCCCCCGGGCACGGAGTCCTTCTACGATCTCCTGGCGGCGGGAGATCGCCTCCACGTCGGCCAGCGGATTGCGGAGCCAGAAAGCGAGGGTCCGTCGACCCGAGGAGGTGACGGTCTCGTCCAGGACCTCGAGCAGCGTCGGTGTACCGGGCGAGTCCGGATCCATCGGTAGGGAGATCTCGAGATGCCGTAGGCTCTTCGAATCCAGACGCAGGCGTGTGGTCGGGCCGCCGAGGCTAACCCGCTCGACGAATCGCAGAACCTTGGGCTGGGTGCCGTGCAGGTAGGTCGCCAGAGCGAGGCAGGCCGCCACCTCGGCAAGGGAGCCGCCCTCGGCCCGGAAAGCCTCCGGGAGGTCCTCGGGCGGAGCGGCCGGCCGCGGCGTCTCGATCCGGGCGCGTGGATATTCGCGATGCAGCCATGGTTCGAGTTCCGCGCTCGCCTCCCCCTCCGTCCCGACGAGAATCTCGCGCGGGTCGAAGGGGGTGAGCGCTTCGGCAAACCCCTCGAGGCCGGCCAGGGGGGTAGGGCCGCTGAACAGCTCCCCGGTCGTGATGTCTACGGCGGCGAAACCTCCCGGTCCGCGCCGAGGACGGTACACGGCCGCGAGGAAGTTATGGTCCGGCCCGGGAAGGATACGTTCGTCGAGGACGGTGCCTGGCGTGACGACGCGGGTGACCTCCCGGCGGACGAGGCCCTTCGCGAGCTTCGCGTCCTCGACCTGGTCGCAGAGCGCGACCTTGAACCCGCGACGAACGAGGCGACCAAGGTACGTCTCGATCGCGTGCTGGGGCACCCCTGCCATCGGGATCCGGTCGCCTTTCGCGTCCGGGCCTCGGGCGGTCAGCACGAGTTGGAGCTCCTGAGACAGGAGCTTGGCGTCTTCGCCGTATGTCTCGAAGAAATCCCCGACCCGGAACAGGACCAGATGGCCGGGGTACCGCGCCCGGACCGCCTCGTATTGTTCCATCATCGGCGTCGCCGGCGAGGCTTCGACCATACGGAAACGGCCGAGCGGGCCGGGGGCACTTAGCGGTTTGGCCGGCGCGACGGATACGTCGTGGCGGCCAGAGGAAGGATAGCGCTGAGGGGGAGATTTGAACTCCCGAGGCGGAAACGCCACCAGTTTTCAAGACTGGCGCCTTACCGGGCTAGGCTACCTCAGCATCCAGCACTCGCGGCCGGTAGCCGGGTCTATTCGGATAATGATGCGGGCCGGGACGCATCCCGGTGCGGTCCGGCGGGGAGGCTCCCTGGGGCATGCAGGTGCCGGGAGTCTCGCGACGGGCCGGACGCCCGGTCGAATCGAACCCGGGTCTTCAGCTTGGAAGGCTGAAATCCTACCATTAGATTACACCTGCACGCGGGCCGCCGGACCGCCGCGAGCCAGCGGGTCCCCCACCTAAGGCTTTGTGGTCGGCTCTGCGGCGGCGTGGGCTGACGACAATTCCAGCAGCGCCACGCGCTCGAGGACCAGCCCCTCCCACGCCGTCGAAGGCACTGCGTTTCGCTCCGCTCCGGAGACCCCGAGTCGTTCGAGCGTCGACTCCGTCGGCGGCCGGGGGTAGGTTGCATCGTCGCGCACGAGACCGAAGGCGGTTAGCGCCGCCTCCAGCTCCCGGGGTCGCTCCACGAGAAGGACGAACTCCTGCGAGTCCTCGGCGACTCCGACCTTGGAGAGCGCGCGGGGGAGCTGGTCGTCGCCCGCGACGTACAGCGCGAGCTCGGCGCCACGGTCCCGGAGTCGGGTCTCGCCCCGGGCCCGGGTCCGTCCCATGTGGGCCCACGCCGACAGCAAGTGACGCTCCCCCGCGATCGCTCGCGCGTCGAAGAGTGCCACCAGGCCGTTGCCCTCGGCGGCAAAACGTCGGAGTGTCTGCACCAACTCCGAGCGACTCGGGGACGTCCCCTGGGAGCGGCGGGCGCCGATGGCTTGCAGTGTCCGCGTCTCCGTCCGGGGAATGGGCGTCACCGGGCTTCTCGCATCTTACTCCTTGAGGAACCGGATGAACTCGGCCTTTGTTCGCGGCTTCAGGATATAGCTCTCCGCCTTCTCCCGGCCGATCGTCGAGGTCGGCGTGGGGCCGTAGTCATGCCCCGGAAGCACCACGATCGCGTCGTCGAGCTTGACCACCTTCGAGAACAGGCTGTCGTAGAGAGCGCCGGGGTCCCCTCCGGGGAGGTCGGTCCGGCCGCATTCTCCCACGAACAAAGTGTCCCCGGTAGCGGCTTGTCCCTCGAAGATGTAGAGCACGCTGTCTGGAGTATGCCCCGGGGTATGCAACACCTCGAACCGTAACCGGCCCGCATGGAAGCTGTCCCCGTCGTCGACCGAGACCTCCTGGCCGAGCGGGGCGAGCCGGTGCGCGACCACCTTGGCACCGGTCCGCTCCTTCACATCCGCGTTCCCTGCCCAGTGGTCCTTGTGACTGTGCGTGTTCAGGATGTACTCCACCTTCAATCGCCGGTCGTCGATCGCCTCGAGGACGGGTTCCACACCGAAGGACGGGTCGACCACGGCCGCCGGTCCGCCCTCCCCGTCGTCGACGAGGTAGGTGAAATTCTGGTACGGGCCGACCTGGAACTGACTCAAATGCACGCCCTGCGGAGGCGGGTGCATTATTTGACGGTGGGCCGCTCGAGCCGATGGAGGCGGCTGGTTCGGGGCTATGCGGTGGAGTCCCCTTCGCTATCCGGGGTCTTGGTGCCGCTGACGGCGTCCAAAATCACGCGCCCGTCCGCGCTCTCGACGTACCAGTACGGGCAGTGGACCAAGACCGGCGGGCTGAAGTGAAGGTCCTCGGGACCGGGGGGGACCCGGCGCCGTTCGATGATCAGGGCCCCGCCGTGCTGTTCGCTGTGGTCCACGCTCACCGTATGCCGGCGTCGCGTGGACTCTTCCGCCGTTCGTTGAGCCGCCTCCTCCGCGATGGACGGTTCGAGCCGCTGGTGCGGCTCCTCGATCTCGGCGACGAACTCGGGCTCGCGGTTCTCCCAGTACTCCACCTTGCCCGAAATGGCGCTCACCGCAGCGAGATGATCGGTGACCGGTCCGGCGCCCCCGTGCGGAGCGGCCGTCCGGACTCGGTACGAGAATACGTAGTACGGAACCAACCGGAGCGTGTATCGGAAGCCGTCCACTCCGGCGATACGTTCGGCGTCTTCTCGTGTCAGTCGGGGGCGGATCGTCCGTTCTTGGTTGGGGAAGGCCAGAGGGGGCGTGGTCACCGGCCCGGGCGGGGCCGGCTCGGCCGACTCCACCGGCGGGCCCAGCAAAAGCATCTCGCCCAGGGCCGAGCCCAATGTCTCGGGAACGAGCACTTCAAGGCCGTGGTCCGCTGCGAACGCTCGGGCGGGCTCTCCCGGCTCTTCGGCACATACGATAGTGCGCCGGACGCACTCGTCCGGGAACTCGGAGGCGATCTCCTCGATGGAACTCGCGGAGGCGACCACGAAAACCGCTCTCCGGTCGGCCCGTCGGATAGCGCGAAGTCCGAGGGGCCGGTCCTCCAAGTGGTATCCCGCCGCCATAAGCACCCGGCGCAGGAGGGGGCTGGCTCGGTCGGGGGCGGACATATTTCCGAATTACGTGAGCGAGGGTAAATGAACGTATACGGCCACTCGCACGCGCTTCAGCCTTACAGACTCTCCGAAACAGTCCTCGCCCTCCGGAGCCATGCCAAACTGTATGCGCGACCATTCCGTGGGACACGCCGTGGCGGCTCGGTCGACGCTCCCTCACCGCGTAAACGCTGGAAAAACCCCCGCCACCGACGGATCCTCCCCCTCACGAGGTTGAGGCGCGCAGATGGCTCCTGAGACGGTGTTCGTGGCAGGGGCCACGGGTCTCGTGGGCAAGCCACTGATCCGCCGGTTGGTCGACCGCGGCCACCACGTCCGCGCCCTGGTACGGAACGACCCGAGCGCAACGACGGTCCTCGCGATGGGCGCCGAGCCGGTACTCGGCGACCTCGGCACCCCGGGTCCTTGGCAAGACCACCTAGGCGACTGCACGAGCGTCGTCGATGCCTCGCAGTCCCGACCCCAAGGACGGCTCACCACCCGGCGTGCGGTGAGGGCCGGACGCGAGCGCGTTCGGTTCACCCAAAACTTGTTCACGGCCATTCAGAACGGACACTCGCCCCTGGGCTCGTACGTTTGGCTGACCGGTCTCGACGAGCTCGTCCCTTCGACCGATCGGTTCGTCGATGAAACGAGCCCGATTACCATCCATCCGTATGGGTTCGGCCGGATAGGATCCCAGATTCGGCCGGTGGTGGAGGCAGCGAGTCACAGTTGGGGGCTTCCCCTCATCAGCCTCCACATGGGGCTCATCTACGGCAGCGACGGGTGGTTTCCCGATTACCTTCGCAGAATTCAACGGGGCCGATTCGCGCTCGTCGGCGACGGTCAGAATTTCATTTCTCTTGTCTCGGTGCATGACGTCGCGCGGGCGATCGTGGCGGCCGTCGAACAACGCCCCGCGGGCCAACGGTTCGTCGTGGTCGATGATTCCCCCGTTCGACAGGCCGAGTTCGTACGCCTCGTCGCGGAACGCTTGGGAGTTCCGACGCCCCGCCGAAAGGTTCCGCTCTGGCTCGCCGGACTCGTGGTGGGCCGTGCCGCGGCGGAGACCGCGGCGTCGAACGTGCGCGGTCGCAACGGGCGGATGAAGTCGGTACTTGGGGTAACGCTGGAATTCCCCTCGTATCGGGAGGGAATCCCTCCCTTAGTCAACGAGTATCTGGAGGCCTCGAGACCCCATTCGGCTCCGACCGGTTGACGGGGGACCCGCATGGGCTCAGGAGACAGCCCAATGCGCGCCTCGACAAGCGAACCCTTTTAACCGCACTTCCCCTGAAATCGTACCCTGCGGTAATGGAGACCTGATGGCGGAAGCGATCACCCTGCGCGTCGCCGAGGCCTTCCAACAGGACATCGGGCTCGGCACGGCACGCCTCGACGTGAGCACCCGCCAGCGTCTCAAGGTCGGGGTCGGCGACGTGATCGAGATACGCGGCCGGAAGGTTACCGCCGCGGTCGTCAACCGCGCACAGCAGGATGACGAAGGGAAGGGGATCGTCCGCATCGAGGCGGTGGTCCGCCGGAACGCCGGCGTCAGCATCGGCGACCGCGTGATGGTCCAGCGGGTGGACTGTCCCGTGGCCGAAGCGATCACCATTGCCCCGATCTACTCCGGCGCGGCGAAGATGGAACTCGGCCCGGGACTCGAGGCGTTCGTCTCGAAGGCGCTCGCGCACCGCCCCTTCGTCCGCGGCGATGTGTTCGTGATTCCGGGCGTGTTTCTGATGGGCGGCTCGCTGCCCTTCATGGTCGTCTCGACGCAGCCGAAGGGCATCGTCCAGGTCGGCTCGCAGAGCCTGATTACCATCAAGAGTGAGAGCGTCACCGAGACCGAGGTCGCCGCGCCCCGCGTGGCCTACGAGGATATCGGGGGGCTCAAGGAGAAGCTGGGCCGCGTCCGCGAAATGATCGAGCTCCCGCTCAAGCACCCCGAGCTGTTCGACCGCCTCGCAATCTCGCCCCCGAAGGGGGTGTTGCTGTATGGACCGCCTGGAACCGGCAAGACCCTCATCGCTAAGGCCGTCGCCAACGAGGCGGGCGCGCATTTCATCGGCATCCAGGGCCCCGAGATCATCTCGAAGTACTACGGAGAGAGCGAGAAGGAACTGAGGGAGAAATTCGAGGAGGCCGAGAAGAACGCTCCCTCGGTGATCTTCATCGACGAGCTCGACTCCATCGCCCCGCGCCGGGACGAGGTCGTCGGCGAGGTCGAACGCCGGGTCGTCGCGCAGCTCCTCACCTTGATGGATGGCCTTTCGGGCCGCGGCAACGTCATCGTCATCGCGGCTACGAATCGGGAGGAGGCCATCGACCCGGCCCTACGACGACCCGGCCGATTCGACCGGGAGATCGAGATCGGGGTTCCCACGCAGGCCGGCCGTCTCGAGATCCTTCAGATCCACACTCGGGGAATGCCCATGGAGGGCTCCGAGAAGGAGCGCGAACGAATCCTCAACGAACTCGCGATGCTCACGCATGGATTCGTCGGCGCGGATCTGGCGGCCCTGGGCCGCGAAGCCGCCATGCGCGCGCTGCGCCGCTACCTGCCCGAGATCGATTTCGACAAGCCGATCCCGCTTCCCCTGCTCGAACGGATGAAGGTCAGCGAGAAGGACTTCAAGGAGGCACTCAAGCAGATCGAGCCGTCGAGCCTTCGCGACGTCACCGTCGAGATCCCGACCATCCACTGGGACGAGATCGGAGGGTTGGACCGGGTAAAGCAGGAGCTGCGGGAATCCGTCGAGCTTCCGTTCCGGAACCCTCAGGTGTACACGCATATGGGCATCGAGCCGGTGCGGGGAATCCTCCTGTACGGACCGCCGGGCGTCGGCAAGACGCTCCTCGCCAAGGCCGCGGCGACGGAGAGCCAGGCGAACTTCATTTCTGTCAAGGGCCCCGAAATCATGTCCAAGTGGGTGGGGGAGAGCGAGAAGGCCATCCGGGTGATTTTCAAGAAGGCGCGCCAGGCCTCCCCGTCCATCGTCTTCATCGACG
>JBARJD010000047.1:0-16894 GCA_049800095.1 Thermoplasmata archaeon
TTCCTAGGGTTCGCGTGGTCCAACGGACGCCATTGGTGGGCCGGGCGACCCGCGTTCGCTCCAGTATGGCGGCCACCGTCGGGGTCCGCGGGCCCTTCTTGTGGCCGGACCGAGGCGCGTCGCCGGAGATTCCGGTCATACCCAGCAATGCGAACCGGGACCTCCACCGACGCACGGTGACCGGGCTCAGCTGAAGGAGACTCCCGATCTCATTGTTCGGTCGGCCTTCTGCGGCCAGCAAGACGATCCGCGCCCGTTCGGCCTGACGGACAGGGACCGATCGGCCTCGTGTCCAATGGACGAGTTCCGTCCGTTCCCGTGCGCTCAATGCCACGGGAGGAGGAGCCCGCACAATGGTGAGAAAGGGTTCGGATATATTGACCCTCGCGGAGCGCACTGCGGACAAAGTGCATCGATTCGTTTTCCACATTATCCCCCCCGTCCATTCGCCTACGACGTTCAATCGTCCGGTCCGATCACCAGCCAACCGGGGGCCGCCGTCGACAAGGCATCGATGACCGGGTCAGCGGTCCCTATTCGGCATCGCCCACTGACGAAGTCCGCTTGCTCGACGATCGAGATCCGCCGAAGCGCAGCGGCCGTACGGCGAGATATTCGGTCCTACTTGCGGGCGGAGGAGTCGAATCCTAGGTTCTTGAGCAGTCGGAGGTGGTCGGCGGGACTGACCCACTCTACCTCCAGATAGGTGCGGAGGAAGGCATCCGGGACCCCCAAACGCCGGGCCTCGGCGAGTGAGAACGAGTAGGCCTCAAGCTCGGTGGGGCTGTCGACATAGTCGATCGAGATATCCCAAAGTTCGCGACCGGCATCCCGTTGGAGGATGTGAAAGAACTCGTGGTAGATGTCCATGTACAGGGTGATCGACGGACTTTCCGCCAAGTGTTTGTGGCCTACGACAATGCAGTTCGCAACACTCGTGAACGGCTTCCAGCCGGCCGCCTCCGCGAAGGGCGGCGGCTCGTGGGGCGCGACGTACATCCAGGTCTCCTCCGCGACGATCTGGATACGAGTCCCTTCGGCGAGGGCTCTCGTCTTGTGGGCAGGGCCCGGATAATTTGGGAACGGGGCCGCCTCTTCGAATCCTGGGAACACCTGCGATAGCGGATAGTTTCCGGGCCGTAAATCTCGGGAGATTCCGAACGGCGCCGGCGCCTCAGGGAGACGGGCAGGAGGCTTCCGCGTCTTCAGTTTGTACAGCCTTGGAGCGAGTCTCCGGGGCTTCGCCGGGGTCCTGTGGGAGGGCGGCGAACGGGATTTTGCCTTCGCGATTCGGCGCCTGGCGGGCATCGACCGCCGTAGAAATCACTGCTTATAGCGCGCGTCCCAACGAGCCAACCGTGCGCCACGTCGCGCTCCACCATTGGCCTCGACGGTGCGGCCGGGCTTGCATCCACCTTTCTTCGAATAATGCAGTGACTTATGCCTGGGAAACGCGTCGGGCGTTCTGTGGCCGAAATTGAGGTGATCCGAGAGCCGGACTTGAAACCGGGAGACCCCACGCCAGGGATTGTGCGGAGAAGGGCCTTCGACACCGACGGGCTCATCTTTGCGCAGACTCGGATCGCCGCGGCGGTCGTGTCGGGCTGGCATCACCACGGTGGCCGAATCCTCTTCGGCTACCTCCTTTCCGGCCGGTTGCGGTTCGATTACGGCCGGGGTGGGAAGGATTCGGTGGAGATCCATCCGGGGGAATACTTCCGGATCCCTATCGGGGTCATCCACCGCGACGTGAACCCCAGTCGGACGGAGGATCTCTTCGTCGTGAACGTCCTCCTCGGAGAGGGCCAATCCCTCGTCAATGTCGCCGGACCGGCCCGTTAGGGCCTCAGGATTTCAGCGGCTCCGGCCGTTCCGCTTGCTCGTTCGGTACTCCCGCTCGAGGGCTCGGCCACGGATGCGCCAGAGCCGCTGGACAAACCGTTCCACCTCGGCCGTTGGAGACCTCGCCCCTGTGGATAGGACGGTGGGCTTCGACTTCCACCGCATATCGAATTGGGTTTGGTTCCCCGAAAGTTCGGTCAGGCGATAGTCGAGGTGGGCCTCGTGGAAGTTTCCGTACCCGTCCGAGTGCCATCGGTCTGGAGGTGAGAGAGTCACCGTGTGCCGTTCCCAAGCCCATCCCGCTCCGTGGTCGTAGATGTTCTCGAAGATCACCTGACGAAGGTTCCGCTGGACGATTCGGCGCTGGAGTCCAAACGCCTTGTCCTCGCCGGTAATCTTCGCGTCCTCGGGGGAGTAGTCCGTGCACCACTCGAATGCGAACCGGAGTGGGACCCGGAAGACGGTACTGACGTGGTACTCACGGAACCCTCGATCGGCCACGGGACTCGGTTAGACCGGGCGGTAGATGTGCGTTCGCTCGGCCCGGCGAGCGATTCGCGAATTCAACGGGTACGGTGGGCGGTTTAGTACCCGTCAGGAATCGGGCCGTCGAAGCGTTCCTCCGGGTGGTCGTAGAGCGCGATCATGTTCCCGTCCGGGTCGGGAATGTACGCGACCCGGTGGCCCGACGGGGTGACCCAGATTTCCTGCACCATTTCCCGGGCCGCCTCGGGGTCCGTCTTGAGTCGTTGCACCGCCGTCGCGTTCACCCAGAGTTTCTGCGTCACCGGCACGATCCCGATCTTTCTCAACCGTTGGACCATCTCAGGGACATCCCGAACTCGTACCTCGAGGTGGTCGAGTCCCTCCCCGGGAACGTAGGGGGCCCAGAACGGGCTGGACGGGGCGTACCAGTTCAGCTCGAGCCGCTGGCCCGACCGTCGGTCCCGGAGCAACACGTAGGCGTACTCGGCTTCCACCACTCGTTTGAGTTCTTCTAGGTCGAGCAGGTGCGTATAGAATTCGATCGATTTCTCAAAGTTGGTCACCCGGATGCCAAAGTTGCCCAGCCACGCGTCGGCCATGCGCCCGTGAGGAGGCTCCAGTACAAGAATCCGCAACCGAAGGGATTCGGGGGCGGCGCGACCGGGGACGGAAGCCCTGATGAGAACCGCCGCGCTCGTCTCGAGCCGTGGCGCCTCCAGCACTCCGTGGCCGGCTCGTCACGTTACGACCGTTGCGACGGACCGACGCGTCGGCGCTGGACAGGGTCCTCCGTGACCGCACGGCCACACGGTTCCTACCGCCGCGGGTCCGTAAGGAGACCGGACGACAGTTCGTCGCGCGGGTGCTCCGCGAGCAGGCGCAAGTCGCCGGCTCCGCGTTCGCGATCGTGCCCGTGGGTTCCGAGGAGACCGTCGGTCAGATACGGTTCGTCCATTGGTTTCCGTCGAAGGGAGAGGCCGAAGTCGGATACTGGATCCGCCGAAAGCACTGGGGCCGAGGGTTCGGCACCGAGGCCCTCTGGTTACTCTGCCGGTACGGCTTCCGCTCTCGTTCACTCCACCGGATCGAGGCGATCGTGGTCGTTGGGAACCGTGGCTCTCGAAGGGTATTGGAGAAGGTCGGTTTCCGAGCAGAGGGCCGCAGCCGACAAGCCTCCCGGCTCCGCAACGGGTGGGTGGACGAATGGAGGTTCGGGCTACTCCGGGGCGAGTTGGTCGATCCGGCGCCCCCTACGGCCGGCGCGCCCTCTCGAGCACGCGCAAGGCAAGGTAGGTGACCCACCGACTGGGCATCCCCGGGTACTCGAAGAGGAAAGGGAAGAGCGGGTTCTTCGGATGGTACGGGTCGTCGGGGAGCAGGTCCGGGTGGAGGGCGTCTAGGTTCCACGTCCCCTCGAGATTCCGTTTCGCGCGCAGCTCCTCGAGCGCGGGAAGGATTCGGTGATCCTGTCCATAGCCGAGCGCCGTGAGCGTATCGAGCCCCACGAGTAAGTCGTAGTAGTAGTGCGTTGGATAGTGCAGCCGGCGCCAGGGAGGGTAGGACGATCCATCGCTCTCCCGGAGGAGGCCCCGCTTGAGATAGAACTCCGCTCCCCGTTTGATGGCGGCCCGAATTTCGGCGGTCCGCTGGGCCGGAGGGATAGTTGCGAACGCTGCCAGCGCCTCCCAGCAATCCAGGGTCCCGGTCTCGGAAGGGAAGCAATGCCAGCCGCCATCGCTCTTCTGGGACTTTACCAACCAATCGATAGCGCGGGCCACCAGCGGCTGGTCTCCGCGGCCGAAGCGCTGCATCATCCGAACGTTGTTGCCCGTAATGCAAAGTTCGCTACCCGACTGTCCGAAGCTCCCGTCCTCTTCCCGGCCCCAGAACTCGAACACGAGGTCAGTGGCGCGCGCGATGCGAGGATCCGCGACGGTCATTCCGAGGTCCGAGAGGACTAGAAGCCGCCAGTTCGTGGCGACGTACTTTGGAACGTAGAGGTCATGCCCGTTCTCGCGGAAAACTCCCCAGAACCCTCGCGGATGTTGGTCCTCGAGGAGCCGGGCCGCCCACCCCGTCTGGCCGATCTCCTCTCGGGCCCTCAGTACTTCGAGGTCGTCCGCGGGCCGGCCCAGCAGGTCGCGGAGGACCCCGAGCCGGAGACTCGGGTCGGTCTCCTTCAGCAGAAATTCCGACTGGTAAGGGGATAGTTCCATGCGACCCCGCCGTTTCGAGTTACGGAATCAGCACCGCGCGGCCGAGGATCCGACCGCGTCGGAGGTCCTCCACGGCCCGCGCAGCGTCCCCGAGCGGATACTCTTTCGCGGAGACGGTCACTCGTCCCTGCCGCTGAAGTTCCATCAGCTCTACAAGGTCCCGATAGTTCCCGACGAAGTTGCCCAGGACCTGTATCTCCCGGGTGATCATCGCCACCGTCGGAACCGAGAGGTGCCCGCCGTAGCCGACGATCGAGTAGGTGCCACCGCGGCGAAGGATTCCCAAGGCGACCTCGGGGGAGTTCTGTTCTCCGACGAAATCGAGGACCACGTCGGCCCCGTTGCCACCGGTGGCCCTCAGGAAGTTGCTGGGGAATCCGGGGTCTGCAGGAGAGAACCCTCTCTCGGCCCCGAGCCGGGTCGCGAATTCGAGTCGTTCCGGAGCCAAGTCCAGCGCGAAGATCCGGGCCGGGGACAGCGTTCGCACCAGCTGTACTCCGATGTGGCCGAGGCCGCCAATACCGAGCACCGCCACGATCGCGCCCGGTCGGAGCCCGCCCTGTATCCTCCGAACGGCATGGTAGGCGGTGATTCCGGCATCGGCGAGCGGCGCCTGGGGCGCCGGCGGAATGCCCTTCGCGAGTGGGACCACGGAGCGCACCGAGGTGCGGAGAAACTCTGCGTACCCCCCATCGGAACCATCCACGCCCGGGAAGCGCGTGCTTGTGCAGTACATGTCCTCCCCATTGCGACACGCCATGCACAATCCGCAGCAGATCGCGGGGTGGAGAATCACGGGGTCGCCGACAGTGACGGTGGTGACGGCCGTGCCGACCGCGTCGATCCAGCCGGTGTTCTCGTGTCCGAGCGTGAACGGCGGTGGAGGAGGGGGTTGGAGCGGCGCGGCGCCGTCAAGAATGTGGATATCGGTGCGACAGACCCCGGCCCCTGCGATTCGGACGATCACGTCGAGGGGATCCCGGACGGCCGGCTTCTCCACGTCCTGGAGGACGGGGGCATGCTCCCCCACGAACCGGGCCGCCCTCATTCCTCCCTACTCCAAGCGCATGTTCCAGGAACAGGTGCCGCCGGCAGAGGGCCATGTCGCACTGGTAGAAAGCCCCGGGGTGGTCGTGCCCCCACAGCCGCAGGACTTGGTCACTCGATGCCATACCCATCGATCGCTCTCATTGGCGCTTCGGATCTTCCCGTTTATCCGCGAGGGCGAGCAGGGGGCTGGGGCCGCGGGGGAGTCGCTTTGGGGTCCTGGAGAGGGCGCCCCCGCAAACTGTTTCTGTGCGTACATTCGAGGGTCGGTTTCCCCCTCGTTGCGACCAATCGAGTTCGGAAACCGCTCAATCGATCCATGCAGTCGGCCGAGCTCCAGAGCCGAGAATCTCCCCCCGAGTCCGTATACAAGACCGCCGAAAGTCCCCGGCCGACCTTTTCGTTTGGAATTCGGACCGAGCCCTTGTCAACGAGCGACATCCCGGCCCCCACGCGTGGCCTTGGGGACGTAATCGAAGAACCTCTCCGTCCGGCCTTCGAAGGTCCACTCACCCCGTAGCCGGGTCCTCCGCTCCGCCTTTCGGAGCTCCGTGAGGAGAGACCGATTGAGTTCCCGGGCGCTCGTGCCCTCCATCTCGCCCTCTAGAATCAGTTCCTTGGGGTCGCCGGTCAGCGTCACCGACCCCCCAGGAAAGAGTCGTCGAAGAACGGGTCGGACCGCCGGAGGGTTTTCGGTGCTCACCTTCGCACGGACGGTGAATCGCTGCACGGTCATCGCGCCGCACCGGAGAAGACCGGGATTCGTAAGGAGCTTCCGCCTACCAACGCCGCCCCCGGAGCAGCGCTGTGGATAGTGGATGCGGGCTAGTCAGCGGCCCGGCGTGCCTCGAGGATCTGGCCGCTCGGTGGCCCGGACTCGAAGAAGGCGAGCGCCTCGGTGGGGATTCCTGCCTGCCGCGCCGCCCGGGCCATGTCGGGCCGGTCCACCCGGACCTCAACGAACCCGGCCCCGCGGGCGAGCGCGACAAGTTCCTCGTCCTCGTACCAGTGCGCCCGGCTTGCGACCGGCTCTGGCGCGGCCGGGGTGCCCCGCAATTCTTTGGTCCCGGTGAATAGGACGAGCCGACCGCCCGGTTCGAGAACGCGTCGGATCTCTGCGAGCGCGATCGCGGGACGGTCCCAGAAAGCGAACGACCCGGTAGTCACCGCGCAGGAGCAGGAGGCGTCCGAGAAAGGGAGACGATGCGCGTCCCCCTCGACGATCTCGACCCGTTTCTCCTCGACGGCTCCCCGGTTCTGCTCACGGGCCAACCGAACCATGTCGGGGCTGTGATCGAGTGCCCACGCCCGGCAACCGCTCGCGAGCGCGTCGTGCAGGAAGGCTCCGCCCCCGCAGCCCACCTCGAGCAGTCGGTCGTCACGCGTAAGGTGGAGGCGCTCCAGAATGAGGAGAAAATTCGGTCGGTGGTAGACCGGGTCGGAGTAAGTCTTGCGAGCGGCCGGTCCGGTCGGTCGTCGCGCGACTCGGTCGGTCCACCAATCCCCGAAGCCCAGAGGCGCCGTGGCGCGTATCAAGGGCGGAAGCACCCCCGCGGCGAACCAGCCCACCCGCTCCGCGCCGTCACGGATCGGGGTCGACGGAGGCCATTCCCCTACTCGATCGAGATTTTCGCCCCCGATTCGATCGCTTGGAACCGGTAGACGACCGGAACCGTCGGCGCCTCAAGTTCGCGGGCCACCGGGTTCCATGCGAACGCTACCTCTCGACCGCGCTCCCAGACCGTTACCCGGGCAAATTCCCGCTCGTCGCCCCTCGGCCCCAATTCGAACAGTCCACCACCGTGACCGGGTTCGAATCGGTAGCCGTTGGAGTGCAGAGCCGTCGCAAGCTCCGAGAAAAAGTGGTCGAAGGCGAGTTCCGTCGCTACGCCGGGGACGAACAATTCGAGTCGGAGCGTCGGCTGGTCCGTCGGCATTCCGCGCAGCAACCAGACCACGGTTAAAAGGCGCGTGCCGGGCCGCGGCGCCGTTAGGTGGGTTGCAGCTCGGCGCTGGCTGCGACTACAGTTGCGGTCGAAGTGGTATGTGGTCCGGTCGGTCCTGGGCCAATCACGTCGTAGGTCCTGACGGCGGGCTCGGAGAGGGTGGCGTCGAGAGCCTCGAGCGCGCCCCCCAAACCGACCAGGAAAGGCCCATGCAAGCGCCGAACGCCACGAGGAACATGAAGCCCATCCCGAAGGAGTAGGCCGGATTGTTCGGCGTGGAACTGACGAACAACATGCCAAAAACTCCGGCCAGTGCGATGGCCACGAGCACGACGAAGGACTGGATCGCGTAGCGTGGATTCCTCGAAAACGCCGCCACGATCAGCAAGGCGAGCGCGACGACACCGACCACGTAGCCGACGAGGACGTGGAAACCCAGCGCGGCAAAAGAATGGTTGCTCGGACTGAACATCGCCGGAGCATAGGCGTTCGTCCAAAGTCCCAGCAGGTATTGCACGACGAGAAGTACGAGCGTGATCCCGACCAGGTAAGATAAAGCGCGGGGAACCCACGGAGGTGAATCGGCCACGACGCTCGCAAAAGTTCGAAAATACATAACAGGTGTGACCCTCGCCGGTGGGTTGGGATGCGCTTCGGCGAAATCTCCATTACGCTACACTCGTCGGGAGAGTAGGGATTAATCTAACGAGTCGGCTTCTCGGGGCGAGGCCCCAAACCGACGTCACGCCGCTCTGAGGTTCACCGACATAGTGGGGCAAATTGCCCTGAGTCAGTGCGACGAATTGAGCGTACCGAAACTTCTCGAATGGCACTATCAGCTCCTTCGACCCTTCTTTCCACGGTTCCCCGCTCTCCTCCGCCAGATTGAACTCGCGTGACTCTCCTTGGTGCATCGCCCCCGGTCTCAGAGCCGATGGGATCGCGCCAAATCAATCGGTGCGATTGGAGATCACGAACTCGTTCCCGTCGGGGTCCGCTACCACCGCCAGAACGAACTTGACCCCAGGGAATTCGACCACCCGGGCTTCGTTCGCCACCACTCCGCCGCGCCGTCTGATCTCCTCGCACGCCGCCGCGGGGTCGGGATGTCCTAAGATCAGACCCGTGACCGTCCCGGGCTCTCGCCCCCCTTCATCGGGGCCCTGGATGTGCATCGTCAAGAGGGTTGAAGTCCCTGGTAAGGCGAAGACGGCCCGGTTCCGGCTCTCGGTAAAACTCAGTTCCTCCAGTCCAAAGACCTCGCGGTAGAACGTCCGGGACCGCTGAATGTCCCGAATGTGGATGGTCACCGCGTGCAAACCCGTGATCACGTCGTCCATGAACCCACAATGAATGAAGAGCGGTTAAGCCGTCTTCCCTGCCGACGCGGACCTTGCGGGGGGGCGCAACGGCCTTTGGAGCCATCCCGGTCGAGAGTCGATGAGAGGATGCCCGCCCGGGCCGGATCAAAAACTCGGGGACCCGGGAGGTGGACCCTACTTAGTAGCCTCGCGGCGACCCGATAACCGGGCAACTACGTTTCCCCTTTCCCCCCGGGGCGGACTCCGGTCAATGCAGGCGTGAACCGTGTCAGGTTGGTACAAGGCCACAGAAGCGAAGGAAGTGCCCGAGGGTACAATGAAAGGACTCGAAGTGGCCGGAGCCAAGGTTCTGTTGGTGCACGGACCGCACGGCATCCGCGCCTTTGAGGATCGCTGTGGACACATGTCCACCCCGATGAGCATCGGGACGTTCAAGAGCGGGGTTCTGAAGTGCGCCCTCCATTCCGCCGTGTTCGACGCAGAGACCGGGGCCGTTCGGGGCCCACCTCAGATGCATACGGGCGGCAGTCAACTCCCACCCGAGATGATGGAGGCGATGGTGAAGATGGGGCAGATCATGGCCCAGATTCGAACCGAGCCGATCCGACCCTACCCCATTGCGGTAGAGAACGGTCAAGTGATGGTCTACGTCTGATTCCCTGCGACCCTAGTGCGCCAACCCGCAGAGGCGTCCGTCCCGAAACGAGTACGACGATTCGGAGTGACGACTCTCGTCGAGGCACGGGTATCTGGGCAAGGGGGTGCCACTTCCTAGAACTTGCCCGGCGGCCGATACGCCGCCTTCCCGGCCTTAACGAGTGCTTCCACGACGTCCTTTGCCCCGTAGAGGCGGGTGGTTTTCGTCGACCGGAGGGCGCCGCTCGCGACCACCGCCAGCACCGCGGCGTTCGCGGTGGTATCGTCGGCCAATTCAAGGATCGCCGTTCCATCGTATTCACCAAAGTGGTAGTACAACGCAACGAGTCGCCCGCCGAGGGATTTGGCGATCGCTTCCACCGTCGCGGTGCGGTCCTCAGGTTTCTTGAGCAGCGCGGCCCAGGACTCTTGGCTGTAGGCGAACTGGAGCATGTATTGCGGCATTCTGGTGCACTCCGTTCGGGACCCTTCCCAAGGCCCGAAGCTAGACAGTTCGAAACCGGTTCCGGATAGTTGAACCTTCCGAATCCTGGGCCGTCGCATGTGGTCGCTGGACGCTGACCCACGGGCCCCTCAGGCGATCCCCAGGTCGGGCTCGGGGCTTGGTGCGGACCTAGGACGTGTCTCCCGCGGCGTCGAGAAACGTCGCGGTCGGCACGAAGAACAGATTCCCGGTCACAGCGCGGCTGACATCCAGCAGCCGGTCGTAGTTGCCCGCCGGATGGCCTACGAACATGTTCTCAAGCATCTTTTCGATGGTCCGGGGCGAGCGGCTGTAACCGATGAAGTAGGTGCCGAACTCCCTCTGGGCGGCGCGGCCAAAAGGCATGTTGTCTCGGAGGATCTTTACCTCCTTGCCATCCTCCACGATCGTGGTTAACGCGTTGTGCGCGTACGTCGGCTTCACCGTATCGTCCAACTCGATGTCGTTGAGCTTGGTTCGGCCGACGATGCGCTCCTGCTGTTCGACTGGGATCGCGTTCCACGCTGTCAGATCATGCAGATACTTCTGGACGATCACGTAGCTCCCCGAAGCGAACCCCGGGTCCTCGTCGCCAATGTACACCGCATCGACGGCCTCCTGGCCTTTGGGGTTCTCGGTTCCGTCAACAAATCCGATGAGGTCGCGGCTATCGAAATAGCGGAACCCTTGGACCTCGTCGACCGGCACGATTGCGGAACCGAGCCGAGACATGATCTCGGACTCGAGCTCGAAGCAGAGATCCATCCGATTCGCGCGGATGTGCAAGAGCAGGTCCCCGGGGGTCGATACAGCGACCCGACCCTCGGCGCGGATTTCGCGGAAGGGGTGTAACTCGACTGGGCGCGGTGGGCCGAACAGGTGATCCCATGCATCGGACCCGACTCCCAATACGCAGGACAGGCTCCCGTCGATCTCGCGGAATCCCACCGAGCGAACGAGTGCGGACAGGTCAGCGCATAGCGCCCGGACCGTCGCCCGATTCTTGGGGCCATGCTTCAAGCTCAAGACCAAGAAGATCGCTGAACGGGTGAGCCCCGAGGCCACAGGTTGCGGGACCGGAACTAAGGCGGGGGAGCCGCTCGCAGGGGGCATTTCTAGGAACCATCTGCGGAGTGGTGGGGGGAGACATAAAGAGGGCAGGCGGCAGGGGGCGCTCAGGCCCTCTAGGCCGTCCGCGGAGGGCCGGGCATAAACTGGCGAAGGGGCTTTAGGGGACGTGGCCTCGAGCCGCCGACTCGCCGCCATCATGTTTGTCGATATGGCCGGCTTCAGGGCCCCACCGCAGACCGATGAGTTGGAAAAGTTGAACTTGCTCCTAGAGCAAGAGAAACTCGTTCGTCCCCTCCTAGCCATGTACGAGGGTCGGGAGGTCAAATCTATCGCTGATGGCTTCCTCGCCGAGTTGGATAGCGCAGTCCGCGCTGTTCAATGCGCGATCGACATCCAGCAAGACCTACACGAGCGGAAAGCGCGGCCCGGGATTGTACCCATTCATCTTCGAATCGGACTACATCTGGGCGAAGTCTGGGGAGCACGAGTAGGCCCGGGCCTTCCTTCTTGAGCAGGAGCCGTCGCCGGAGGTCCCCCAAATCGCCTGGGGGGTCGGCTATCTGTACGCCGAGGTCGGCGACTTCGAAGGATGCTTTCGCTGGCTGGAGAAGGCGCGCGACAACCACTTCTTTCCGCGGGGAATGCTCCGGCTCTTTTCCCGCGCTCACATCGTCCGGGACGATCCGAGGTTCGAGCTCCGTTTGAAAGCGGCCCAATTAGGCCGAGGCGGCATGCCCCCACAAGAGACGGTGATGAGGTCTCCGTTCGATGACGGCGCCGCTCGAACAAGGGCCATTGTGGCCCCCACCGGTCACGATACGGGCCGTCGTTTCTCCGTTGGAAGTGGAGACGGTGCGCTCGCTTTTCTGGGAGTACCGTGACTGGCTCGCAGTACACCGGGAAGTAACGGCGTTCGCGGACTCGATACTCGAGAGAGGGCTGCGCGACCTGGACGAAGAAATTCGTTTGTTGCCGGGAGAATACCGCCCACCCCACGGGATGCTCTTTCTCGCGTCGGGGGGCGGTACCCCCATCGGGTGCGCGGCGCTGCGCCAGCAACGACCGGGCTGGGGGGAGCTCAAACGGGTCTACGTTCGGGATTCGGGCCGAGGCCGCGGAATCGGACGACGTCTGACGCGCGCCGTGCTAAACCGCGCGAAGCGAGTGGGGTACGACCGGGTCGTCCTCGATACACTCCCCACAATGGTCCCCGCGATTGCGCTCTATCGGAGCATGGGGTTCCGGCCCATCCCCAGCTACTGGCGGCATCCCGTCCCCGGGGCTCTGTTCTTCGAGTATCCACTCCAGCAAATGAGAGGCAGCTGACTACACCGCGGCTCGAACCCTTGCCATCGTCAACCGTTCGGCGTCCGCGGGGCCAAGCCCTCGGGAACCTCCGAGCCGGGCTCGACGCGCGGCTTGAGTCGGACCCTCGGCCGGAGCCGCAGGAGGGCGTCCAGATAAGCCGCGGCGAAGAGAAAGTACGCCACGAACAGCGGCGCGATCACGAATGCGAGTGGGGCAAAGGAGACGAACAATCCCAAGGGATTGGTGAAGAACTGGTGCAGCAGACTGAGGAAGTCGTTTCCGATCATGTATCCCGTCAGGACCGCCACCCCGAGGGACCACCCGAACGCTACCCAGGAGACTGCCCGCCCGACCGGCCCGACGAGACGGGCGACCAGCACCACCAGACTGAGGAAGAAGTTGCCAAACGCCAACGCGACGAGACCGCCGACAATCCAAACGAGAACGGCGGGAGGGCCTCCGTGCCCCGGCCCCCCCTCCAACGATCCGACGATCGCGATGATCGCCGCGGCTCCAATGAACATGGCGAGGGCGGTCCACAGCAGCATGTGCCCGCGGCGGACGTTGCGATGGTGGGGTTCGGTCCACTCGTGCCGCCCGCGATGCATCAGGTAGAAGCCGAGCCCGGTCGTGGCGAGACCGATGTAGTAGAACCCGATCCATATGGAGTGGCCGAAACTGGTGACCTGGAAAGCTTCGGTTCCGCCCTCCACCAAGAAACCGAAGATGAAGGTCTCCAGCGCAATGCGGATGGCCCGCGTCACTCCATGGAACCTCTCTCACTCGAGCAGTAAGTCCCGGACGAAAAGGGCACCCTTGGACTTTCGCAAGCGTCCAGACGCAACACGCGTAGGCCCTCGAGTTCGCCGGATTCCGCGCAAGCTCTTTCGCGCCGAGGATCTAGAATACAGCTCAGGACAATGAGAACGGTCAGTAGGTGTGCTGCCGCAATGGCATCTCATTTCGCCGCAGCGGGGCTTAATCTAGCGGGAGCGCTTCGGGCAATATGCTCTCTACGCGTCGACTCGCCGCGGTCACGTTCCTCGACGCGGCATGGACCCAGGGGGGACCATGGTACCTTAACCATGCGAACTACGTCGACCCGATCCGGGCGGATCCGCGCGTCCACTCATTGCTCCGGAGCCTGAACCTCCCGGCGGAAGTCGTTCGGAAAGGTGGGACGCCGTTCCGAGGCTGGCCATGACCGGAACACCGGCCGCCAAGTTTGACCACCTCGTCGTGGTCATGTTCGAGAACCGGTCCTTCGATAACCTTCTCGGCTACCTCTACCGGCCCGGTGAGGTCCCCTCGTTCGAAGGCGTGCTGGGGCGCACACTTAGCAATCCGATTCCCTCGGACCTCGACGAATCGGAGCGTCGGACGGTGCCCGTGCATCCCGCGACCGACATGGACACGCCCGACCCTGACCCCGGAGAGGAGTATCCCCACGTGAACACCCAGCTGTATGGAACGGTCGTGCCACTCGGGAACCGGTTCAAGCCGGCCAAGGAGTCCGAATCGCCCTTCAACGCCCCTCCATCACCGGAGGCCAAACCCACGATGGATGGATTCGTGGCCGACTACGTCAACTCGTTCCGGGTCGAACTGGGTCGCCTCCCGACCTACGACGAGTATTCACAGATCATGGCGTGCTATACGCCGGAGCAAGTGCCGGTCGTCTCCACCCTCGCGAAGGGATTCGCGTGTTTTGACCACTGGTTTTGCGAGGTCCCTTCGCAAACGCTCACCAACCGCTCATTCTTCCACGCCGCGTCGTCATCGGGCTACGTGATGGACTTCCCGGTCGAGAATTTTGTGCACCGGAACGACGCGCCGACCATCTTCGAACGTTTGGAGGAGGCGAAGCTCCCTTGGAAAGTGTACATCGATCCGGAGCAGATCGTGTCGATCACGGCGTTGATCCACGCTCGTCGACTGGAGCCGTACTTTGAGACGCATTTCGCGACGATCTACGATTTCTACGCCGAGGCCGGGGAGGGAAAACTGCCGGCGTATGCGTTCATCGAACCGAACATCGTGCCTCCGCATTCCGACATGCATCCCCCGATGTTCGCCCGTCTGAGGCACGAACTCCACTTTCCCCCCCCGGCGGCCATGCGCGGCGGCGAACGGCTCCTGGCCGACATCTACACCTCGATTCGGACCGGATCGAGCTCGGAGGGGTCGAACTGGAAAAACACCCTCTTGGTGGTCACTTTCGACGAACATGGGGGGACCTACGACCATGTGCCCCCGCCTCGCGTTCCAGCCCCCACACGCGGCGCACCTCCAGGACAGATGGGATTCACCTTCGAACGATCAGGGCTGCGGATACCCGCCCTGGTCGTATCGGCGTGGGTAGAGCCGGGGACCGTGGTGAATGCGGAGTTCCGTAGCACCTCGGTGATCCGAACGCTACGGGAACGGTGGCCCCTCGGCGGGCCGCTCACTCAACGAGATGCGGTCGCGCCAGACCTGGCCACCGTGCTCACGAGGGACCATCCGCGCCCTCCGGAGGAATGGCCTGAGGTGATTGCTCACCCTACCGGATGGGGGACCGAACTGCTGGACTTTCTCGACGAGCCAATCGGGAGCTTGGGAAGGCACCTCTTCGAGGCGGCCCTCGCTCACGAGGCGAGGGTCACGGGGGAGTCGATCGACGCCGACCCCTCGACCATCACCCACCGACAGGCGCAGGCCCAGCTTCGAAAGCTTCGCAGAGCAGCATTCCATGGCGTCCGGAACGGACGTCAAAAGTGAGCGTTTTCCCGCTGGTTGCCCCCGGTCCGATTTTGTGTGCGTCCTGTACGGTGCCATTCGCAGGAACTGGCCGCTCAGAGCCCATCCGAAGCGGGGGTTGGTTCCCCTGGGAGGCCATTGCACGGAGGAATGCGTTCCGTGCCGTCGTAATCCGATGCGGAACGGATTCCCAAAGTTCCCACGAGTACTCCGAGGCCCTTCAACCGCGTTTGGAGCACTCGCGGGCCGGAGTCCCGTCTTACAGGATCGTGGCCGCCCAACCCTTCCTGCCCTCCGTTCGGTTGGGGTGATCTAACCCAGCGAGGCGGTTCGTCGTCCCCCGAAGCGACCGACGCCCTGCGAGGGCGGTGGAGTCCTCCGGATTGCCGACCGATTGATTGGTGCCACCCCTGCAAGGTCGGGCGAAGCGGCTCGTCGAGGCGGCGGTCCGTGGACGACTGTCAGACTTTCGTCTATCCGTTCCTACTACCATCGGCCATTGCTCTCGCGGAAAGTAGATAGTCCGGACACCGTAGCAAGTTGGGTTCCCATGCAACTCCAACCCGGCGAAATCGTCCTCGCCCAACAGCCCACGACGTTGTATTCCCAGTATGGCCGACCTTCCGGTTTGCTCGTCTTGACGAACGTCCGGCTCACATTCGAGATGTACTCGGGGGGCTATCTGCTCCCTTCCGTGGATCTCGGGCTTGACAAGCTCCTCAATGCATTCCCGATGGCCATCCAGGGAGACCTGATCATCGATTCGAAAACGGTTCTAACGGTGGACTCTGTCGCCGGCCGGTTGCAGTTCGATCTTCAGAACGCGGCTCAGTGGGCTCAGTTCATCTTGCAAGCGCGAGCGAGCGTCCCCCCACCACCTCCGCCCGCGCCCCCTCCCCCGCCGCCTCCCCCGTAGCGGGATACGAAGGCGACGGTTGCCTCCGGCGCGCGACGGGCAGGTGGATTCCTTCTTGGAGAGCCGCTCGCTGCTCAACGGCCGGCGACCCCGCAAACACTACGGATAGGAGACTCACAAGCTGGCCGGCATCTACCATGTTTCGGAGCGGACTCTGACCGGCACCCCGAACGCGGGGGTAAAGGTCCAGGTCCTGTGGACAGGAACACCGGGGTCCAGCGATGGTCTTGGAACGGTTCCCAAGGCGATCCGGATCCGGACGACGCTCCTGTTCGCGGACCTCGTTGATCCTACGCGGCAGGCTTCGGAGCGATGACTTCGTTGGCGGAAGCGGCTCCTGTCGGGGGTCCGTACCACGCTCGCAGCAGGTTGCATAGGGAGTGGGCGGAGTTTCTACCAAGGCCCAGCGCACGGCCCGGGACGGCTTGCTGTGCAGCACCAGCCGGGTCCATTCCTGTAGTCGAGGATTCTTGTTTCCACGGAATCCGTGGGGGAACCGGGCATCCGAGCAGCGCCGGAGCCCTTCCTCGCACACTTGCTTGCGGCAGGAGTAACTACTATCGTCAGATTCTCCTACTTGGTGGCGAGACGGGGGGGCAAAGAGGATGCTAGTAGCGGTGGCTGATGTGGAATTCGCCGGCAGGATGGCAGCACTGGCAGCGGCGCAGGGAGCGGCCGCGATCCACGGGCTGCTAGCCAAGGGAATGGTAGCCGAGGCGATGGTCGCCCCGGGGATCGTCGCGAAGGGGATCGTCGCGAAGGGGATCGTCGCGAAGGGGATCGTCGCGAAGGGGAGTGTCGCGAAGGGGATCGTCGCGAAGGGGATCGTCGCCAAGGGGATCGTCGCGAAGGGGATTGTCGCGAAGGGGATCGTCGCGCAG
>JBARJD010000048.1:0-8206 GCA_049800095.1 Thermoplasmata archaeon
CCTCCAGTTCGAGCCGGGTCCCCGGCGCCCACGAGAACATCTCCACGAGCGGGCGCGGGATCGCCAGCATGAGCGTCCTCCCCCTCGGACGCAGTCGCCGCACGAGCGCCACCTAAACGGCCCCCGCGGCGGCACCCCCCGGGGCCACTTTAGCCCGTCGCCGGCCCGGTCCGGAACCGTGCTTGAATGCGTTCTGGTTCAAGTCCGGGCAGCCCCATCCGGCCACGGGCCCTTCGGGCCCGTCCACGGACGCTCGAGCGCCGCCTCCAGGCGACGCCGCACCACCGGCCATTCTGGGAGAACGATGCTGTACACCACGGAATCGCGGAAGGTGCCGTCCGAGCGCAGCATGTGCCGGCGGAGAATCCCCTCTTTCTGGGCCCCCAGCCGCTCGATGGCCCTCAGGGAGCGCACGTTGCGGATATCGGTCTTGATCTGCACCCGCTGGCAGCCTTCGGCTTCGAAGGCGTGACCCAACATCAGGAGCTTGGACTCCGTGTTCACCGGCGTCCGCCACAACATCGAATCGAGCCAGGTCCCCCCCACCTCGACGTTGAAGTTCGGACGGTCGATGTTGAGATACCGGGTCATGCCGATCGGCCGGTCGTCCGGTCGGAGCAGCGTCGTAAACGCGAGGTCGGTTCCCTCGACCTGGTGGCGTTCGAGGTAATCGACAAACTGCGCCATGGCCGTCTCCGTGCCTTTGTAACCGCCCGGCATCCACTGCCAGATCTCCGGGTCCTTTCCCGCGAGCGTCAGTGCCGGGATCTGCGCTCGGGTGAGCGGAACGAGTCGGATGTACCGCCCCTCCAGCGTAACCGGTTCGCGGAAGCCCATCATTCGCCGAAGTCGGGTGTCGGAAGCTTAAGTCGTTGCAGAGGCGGCGAAGCCTCATCTGCCTCGAGTCCTCGCCGCCCCCAGGAGTGTCCTCCATGTCGGAAGAGTCCATGGGACCAACAGACGGTTCTCCGCCTATCAAGCGACACCCCGCGTCTACGCGCTTTTCCGGATTGCATTCGGCGGAATTGCGTTGCGAAACGTGCGGTCGACCCACCCAGCACCGGGTCTTGCACATCACTCGGACCCGACGAACTCCCGATAGAGAGTTGGTTGAAGGCACGGCCCGCTGTTCCCAATGCCGCTGGACGCACCCTTTCCAGCTGGAGCTGCCGGAGGAATTGGTACTCCCCGCCGTGATTTCTGCCGGGGCCCGCTCCACGCCCATCCAGGTGCGGGTGTCGGCGAGCCAGCGCCTCCTCGTTGGCTCCCGGGTCCCGGATCAAGGCCAGCCCTTGCTCATTTCCCGGATGGATTTGCGCACAGGTAAACGATCGACCGATGCCGTGGCCCGCGATGTGGCGACACTCTGGCTGATCCACGATGGACCCCGGCCGATCCCCGTTTCTCTCGTCCTCGGCGCCAAGACCGCCGTGACGCGGGCCGAGGTTCCCCCGGACCAGTTCATCGAGGTGGGAGAGACCGTCCAGGTCGCCGGGGGCACCCTGCGGGTGGTCGGGCTTCGAGCCCGGAACCGTACGTGGACCCATACGGGAGACCGCTTCCCGGCGCGGGAGGTCGCCCGGATCTACACGCGACGGATGGAGAGCCCGCCGGCCGGTAACAACCGCTGGAGCAGGTCTCGGGAAATCCCGAGCTCGCGAACGATCTCGACCTCCCGCTCGGAGCGCTCCCGATCCTCCCCTGGGGAGAGAACCAGTCGGAGCCGGCCCCGGACCCGAAGGGCTTCGGGTGGGGCGGCCGTCCAGAGAGCCTCTCCCTCGTAATCGACCTGCCCGACTCCAAGTTCCATCGGGCAGTCCTTTAGCCAGTTTTTCATGCCGTGGATCACCCACGCACCGCGCGCGACGAACTCACCGCTGGCTGGGCTCTTCGACACCTGATCGGGCTTGACCCAGAACGCATCGGCGGAGGCGTGCCCGGCGCGCCAGGCCTTCGAATATGAAACGGCCCATTGACCGGCCTCGGCGAGGGATTTCGGGCCGGCCTCGAGCGAGTCCTCGGGGGGATGCTTGACGATCACGCTCGCGGCGCCGTGTACGTCGGCGTGGACGTAGAGGTCGTTCACCCCGAGGTAGCGTCGGACGATGAGATCGTTCGTTGCGGCGTCTCGCCCGCCAATCACCAGGACCCCCTCCGACGTCAGGAACCAGTGGAATTTCTCGAACCAGTGGATCTTCTTGTGCGCCGCGGGTCGGCCTGCGCCCACCGAGAGGGGCGCCCCGGGGGGGGGCTCCCCGTGCTTCAGCTTCGCTTCGGTCGCCTTCAGGGCCGCTTCCGCACCCGCGATCTTCGATTGGATCCGCTTGAGTTCCGTATACAGGGCCTGCGCGGACTCCCGGGGCGGCAGATCCCGCTGGAGCGGGACCGTGATGCCGCCGAGGTCTACCTCGATGAACTCCTCCGCGTCCGCAGGGGGTCTCCCTTCGAGTGCACGTTCCGCTGAGCTGTAGTTCGCGAAAATCGCGTCGGCTTGGCCCCGCAAACGGTCCGCCTCTGCCTTCAACGTGGTGATCGCAGTTTCTTGCCGGGCCGCCTGACGACGGAACTCGGCCAGTGGGTCCACCTTCGGCGATGTCAAAGGGGGCGCGAGGCTCGCGAAGTAAACGACGGCGGCGTCGGAGAACCGGTCATACCTCTCCTCCTTCACCCCCGGTTCCCTCGTCCATCGCTGCGAGGCAAAGGGCTCGACGTCGACTGCCACCTCCTCCCGGCGATAGAGGTACCCACCAGGGGAGTCACCGACTTCGGAGAGCAAGTCAGCGATTGCGTCATGAAGCTGGGCGGCGACCCGGGGTACGTTCTGCGTTGCCGGCGCGGATCCCTCGAGGTCCGACCGTTGGAGGAGCTCCTCGGCGACGGGTCCCCCGAAACCGAGCTGCGCCGCCAGGGTTCGTACCCGATCGGTCCTTGAACGGGTCAGGGATGCTTCGAGCTCGGCGGTCCCCATCGTCCAGGGATTGGTGTGCTCCGGTGGGGGGAGGTACTCCGCGCCGACCCGGACCGTCCGGTGCGCCCAAGTCTGGGCGTGTGCCACGGCAAGGATTCGGTTCTCTTTGACCAGGAGCAGGTTACCCTTGCCGAAGAATTCGACAATCAACCGCAGATGGCCCGAGTCGCCCCGGTGTGCCTCGAGTTCGAGAAGCCGCTCACCGTTGGGTTCCGCTACTCCCGTGAGCGCCGTGCCAGAGAGGTGCCGCCGGAGCTCCTTGGCGAGATGGCCCAGCTCCTCGGCGTGAGGCCCCGGCTCCTTCCGGAGGGCGGCGTAGCGTCCCGAAGCAAGGAGGAGTGCCCACTTCCCCTTGGCTGCGCCTCGGAGCGTCATCTCCCACGTCTCGGGAGCGACGTCGAACACCTTGTCGACGAACAGATGACCGGCCCCCCGGATCTCGCGCACGATGGCCAGCGTGTCGAGCGACGTGAAGCGGTCCTTGGCCGGCGCGGCCACGGCGGCGGACATCGGGCTATCGAGTCAGCGCATCCGCTTAAGACTTGGGCGCAATCCTGCCGCGCATGGCCCCGACGGGACCCCGGTCGGCGGACGATTGGCTTGGGGTCGCTGAACGCGTTGCGAGGCAACACCTGGCACCTCACTCCGAGGAGATGGACCGGACCGACCAATTGCCGGCAAGCATTCGAGACGGCCTTGCATCGAGCGGGCTGATGGGCCTCACGACCCCCCCGGAGTTCGGAGGAGCCGGAGCGGACGCGCGCACCGTGGCCCGTATCCTAGAGACGCTGGCCGTCGCGAGCGGGGCGGTCGCGACGATTCTCTCGGTCCATCTATCCGTGGCGACCGGCCCTATCGTCGATCATGGGTCGGAAGAGCAGAAACGGACGCTTCTTCCGAATATGGCGTCGGGTAGGTGGCTCGGTGCGTTCGCCCTGAGCGAGCCGTCGGTCGGCTCGGACGCCGCCCGGCTGAGCACCCGATATAGGCCGACGGAGGAAGGATTCCGACTCCGAGGCAACAAGATGTTCACCACGAGTGCGGAGAGCGCCGACGTCCTCGTGCTTTTTGCCACCCGCGACCCAGATCAGGGCGCCCGCGGCATCAGCGCGTTTGCCGTTACGAAGGGCACCCCGGGACTCTCGATCGGCCAGCGGTTGGACAAACTAGGCATCCGCGGTAGCGAGACCGTCGAGCTCGTGCTCGAAGACGCCCTCCTGCCCCGATCCGCCCTGCTCGGCGCCGAAGGTGGGGGCTTCCCGATCGCGATGCAGGCACTGGCCGGAGGCCGCATCGGGATCGCCGCGTGCGCCTTGGGAGTGGCCCGGGCCGCCTTCAACGCCATGCGAGCGGCTGCAAGGAAGGACCCGGCGGACTGGAAGCGGGCCGCTGTCGCGCACGCATACAGCGAGCTCGAGGCCGCGGCGGCCCTCGTTGAGCGTGCGGCCGCGATGAGGGACCAGGGCGCGCCTTTCGTGGACGCCGCGTCGGCCGCCAAGCTGTTCGCCTCGCAGGCAGCCGTGCACATCGCCTACGCTGGGGTGGATGTCGCGGGCCCCGCGGGCGTCGTCAAGGGGGCGGTCGCCGAGCGGTTACTGCGCGACGCCCGGGTCTTCCCGATCGTCGAAGGCACCACAGAAATCCAGGAACTGATCCTCGGCCGGGACCTCCTCGGCCAGGACTAGGCGAAGCGCTTTCTATCGCGAGCGGGTCGAGACCGCGTGACGGGTCGAAAACAGGTCCGGTCGGCCGGGGTGAGTCCCTCGGCGGCGACGGATCGGGTACCGTTTGAGGGACTCCCCCTCGACCCCGAAGTCATCCCCCTTCTCCGTGCGCAGGGCATCGAGGCGCTCTATCCGCCGCAAGCCGCCGCGATCGGACCTATCTCCCGGGGACGGAGCGTTCTCCTTGCTTGCCCTACCGCGAGCGGAAAGTCGCTGGTCGCTTACCTCGCGCTCCTTCGAGCGTTCCGTCAAGGACTGGCCGGGCTCTACCTGGTTCCCCTCCGGGCGCTCGCAGCGGAGAAGTATGAGGAGCTTGAGGCGTTCAAGCCGCTCGGCCTCAAGGTCGGGCTGTCGATGGGGGATTTCGACATCCCTCCCGAGCGGCTCTCGAAGCTGGATGTGCTCGTCGCCACGAGCGAGAAAGCGGATGGGTTGCTCCGGCATGGAAGTCCCTGGCTCCGACGTGTCGGGGTGGTGGTCGCCGACGAAGTCCACCTGCTCCGGGACCCGGACCGCGGACCGACGCTCGAGGTCACGCTCACCCGGCTGCGTCGCATGAACCCCGACCTGCAAGTGGTGGCTCTTTCGGCGACCGTCGGCAACTCCGAAGAGCTGGCCCGATGGTTGTCCGCGGATCACATCGCGAGCGAGTTCCGCCCGGTTCCCCTCCGTTGGGGCGTGTTCCGGGAGGGCCGGATCACCTTCACCGATCTGTCGACCCGGGAGCTCTCGGAGGGCGGGGAACCAGTGGCACGCCTCGTGCGCACCGTCGTCGAGGACGGCGGGCAGGCGTTGGTCTTCGTCAACTCCCGGCGGGCGAGCGAGCAGGTCGCTCAACAACTCGGACCGACGGTGCGCGGCGCAATGTCGATGACAGAGCGCGCGAGCGCCGCGGCAACGGCTCAGGAGCTCCTCGGGGTGTCCGAGGAGGACACCGAAGGCATCCGGCGGCTGAGTGGAATGGTCCCGTCTGGCGTGGCATTCCACAATGCATCGCTCACCAACCCGGAACGGCGGGTCATCGAGCGGGCGTTCCGGGAGCGTCGGCTGAAAGCGCTCGTCGCCACTCCGACACTCGCGGCCGGCATCAACTTGCCCGCCCGCCGAGTGATCGTCCGGGATATCACCCGCTACGACGACCGGATTGGCATTCAGGCACCGATCCCGGTCCTTGAGGTGCAGCAAATGTGCGGCCGCGCCGGCCGGCCCCGGTTCGATACGACGGGAGAGGCGGTTCTCCTCGGCCGCGATGCGGAGGAAGAGGAGCGGCTGCTCGATACCTACCTGAGCGCTGCGCCTGAACGCGTCGAGTCCCGACTGGCCGCCGAACCCGCTCTGCGAATGCATCTCCTCGCCTTGGTCGCGAGCGGTGAGGTCGATACCGAGCAGGAACTCGAGCGATTCTTTGCCGCCACGTTCTACGGATTCACGCTCCCCATGGAGGAGCTGAACGACCAGATCGAACGGGTACGGAGCTTCCTGGAGCTCCACGGCTTCCTCGAGCGGGGGCCCCGTCTGCAGGCTACCCCCTTTGGCCGGCTCACGAGCGAGCTATACTTGGATCCGCTGAGCGCTCTCTATCTCCGCCACGCCCTCGAAAAGGCGCCCCGCGGGGTGCGTCCGTTCGCCCTCCTCGCCTCGATTGCCGCGACGCCAGACCTATCTCCTCTTTTCCTCCGTCGGGGGGAGGAGCCCGCCCTGCTGGAACGATTCCAGGAGGAGGAGCCCGAGCTGCTTCTGAAGCCCGAGGAAGAGCCACTCTCCGTTGACCTGGAGATCTTCCTCGCGACGCTCAAGACCGCCACCTTGCTCGAGATGTGGATCGACGAGAAGCCGATCGTCGAGATCACCCAACGATTCAACCTCGGCGCCGGCGACCTTCGGAGCAAGGTCGAAGACGCCGATTGGCTCCTTTTCGGGATGGGACGGCTCGCGGTTCGGTTTCGTCGGGACCTGGCGCGCCCCGTGGACGAGCTGTCCCTCCGGATCCGCTACGGTGTGCGAGAGGAGCTCCTCGACCTGGTCCGATTGCGGGGCGTCGGGCGCGTGCGGGGGCGCGCGTTATTCGCGGCCGGGTTCCCGGATCGGGACGCTCTTGCGAGCGCCTCTCCGGAACGGCTTGCCACGGCCCTCAAATCGCGGGCCCTCGCCGACGCGGTCCTCAAGCAGGTCCTTCATCCGTCATCGCGAACGGAAGTCCCGACGGTTCTCCTCGCCTCTCCCGCGGCTCCGGATCCCACCCCCCCAAGGGCGCCGCCCACAGCGGCGAAGGGTCGGCCCGGCGCGCGCCGGCTGGAAGAATTCGAGAGCGGTCCGTAACGGCCGACCACTCGCCCACCGGTCGTACGAGTGCCACGGTCGACAAGCTCCCTCCCGACCCGCCGGTCCGAACCGTCCGGCGGACGAGCCCGGCGCGCTCCAACCGGATGATTCGGCGCCAGAACGTCGTGGCCGGCATCGGAGCCTCGCCGCGGGTGCGCGCGAGACGGGTTGCCCGGTGCCGCAGCTCGCCCATCCGGACCGGAATGCCCTCTTCGAGTTGCCCGAGTGCGGAGAGCAACGGCGGTTCGATCGATATCTCGGTACCCACGTAGGCCCTCGCGTACACCGGTCCTACTTCCGAAATGTCCGGACCGACGAGCTCACGGCGAAGCACCTCGACCGCGCGCGTGGCCGAGCCGTTCTCGCGGACCGCCCGGCGAACGACGCGCTCCACCCACTCGGCAGGAACCGGACGGGCGAGTGAACGTTCTGCGCGGTCCCGAACGATGACCGTCAGTTCCGACTCGGTGTACGGCGGGAGGCCCAGCGTACGGGAACCGATCAACCCCGGTAGTCTCGATTTCGCAAGTGCCCGCAGGGCCTCCGGCAACCCCGCCATCAGCACCGCGATAGGCGGAATTCCCTCGCCCCCTTCGGGAAGGAATCCGTCCGGATCCACGAGGCCGGCGACGAGCCGTGACAGGTCGGGCGCTCCTGGACCGAGTTCGTCGAACAAGACCACCGCCGGTCGGCGGGAGCGGCGAAGGCGACGGAGGAACCCCGCGAGCAACTCCGATACCGGAAATCCCCGGAGCTCGTAGTCCGGATCGAGGGCACGGAGGAGTTCCCCCGCGGCCCCCTGGGCTCCGTGAACGTCGGCAGGCCGAATGATCGCCTGTACCACACCTTCAGATCCCTCCGACGACGGCCTCCCCCCGGCCCATGCGCGTGCGGCCAGGCGGCCGAGGGTGGAGGTCCCGCTCCCTCGAGGGCCCAGAACGACAGCCGCCCCCGCGCGCGAACGGGGGACCAACGGCTCTTCGAGCCACCGGAGCAGAACGGCGAGCGGCTCTCGTCGGCCGAGGGGAACGGGTGGGAGCCAGTCGGGCGTCAGTACTTCCGGATGCACCGCTCGGAACATGGCCTAGAGATTTACTTACTCCTATAAGAAATCTCATAGGGACAGCTTCCACCCTCGGTCCGACGTTCCGGCGATTCCTCCAGTCGTCGAGAACTTGGGCGACCGCTGGCC